>CALMTS010000362.1 GCA_937872685.1 uncultured Desulfomicrobium sp. | reverse complement strand
GGGGCAGGGACGGGTTCGTGCGTTCGCGTCTGGACGTGCGACCCGGGGACACAATTCACGTTCAGGTCTCGGATGGCGAGTTCGGGGCCGAGGTGCTGCCATGACGATGCGTTTTCTGGTGTGTTTTCTGCTTGCGGCCGCGCTGTTCCCGGCCTGGCCCCTGCATGCCGCCCAGTTGCGGCTGGAGTGCCCCGAGGTCATCGGCATCGGCCTGCCCTTTGTGGTCCGGGTCGAGTCCGACGAGCCCATGGACAAGCTGCTGGTGGAGTGGGGCGGAAAGAAGCTGCAGGTGCCCGGCGCGGGCGAGCGGAGCGTTGAGTTCCTGCTCGGCTCGGATGTGCTGAAATCCCGGCCCGGCTCCCAGACCCTGCGCGTCACCAGGCTGGGCCTGAGCCCCCTGGCCGTGGAGACGTACATCCTGGTCGAGAAGCGCGATTTTCCCGAGCAGCGCCTGACCGTGCCGCCGGACATGGCCACGCCTCCGGCCGCGGTGCAGGAGCGCATCGCGGCGGAGAACGCCCTGGTGCGCGAGACACTGGCCAGGGTCTCGCCCGTCAGCCACCTCTCCCTGCCCCTGATCCGGCCCGTTCCGGGCGGCGTCAGCAGCGCCTACGGCCTGCGCCGGTTCTTCAACGACCTGGAGCGCAACCCGCACCGCGGCCTGGACCTCGAGGCCGGCCTGGGCGACCCGGTGCGCGCGGCGGCCGCGGGGCAGGTTGTGCTTGCGGCGGATCATTATTATGGGGGCCGTTCGGTTTTCATCGACCACGGCCTGGGCGTCTATTCCGTGTACATGCACCTGGACGAATTCAAGGTCGGGCAGGGCGCCATGGTCGAGGCCGGGCAGATCATCGGCCTGGCCGGGAAGACCGGGCGGGTTACGGGCCCGCATCTGCACCTGGGGCTGTACGTGCTGGATCTGGCCGTGGACCCCTCGGCGCTTTTTTTCAAGACGGGCCAATAATCTGGAGGCGGGGACATGGCGAAGACAGCGAGTTTCGAAAAACGGCTGGAGCGGGTCAAGGAGATCGTGGCCCTGCTGGAGGGAGGGGACCTGCCCCTGGAACAGGGCGTGAAGCTCTTTCAGGAGGGCGTGCGCCTGTCCCGGGAATGCGCGACGGAGCTGGAACAGGCCCGCGTCATCGTCGAGAGCGCCGGCCAGGAGCCCGGGGCACAGGCCGGGGAGGACGCATGACGCCGCAGGAGATGAAGGCCGAGCTGAAGTCCCTGGGGGCGCTGGTCGAAGGGCGGCTGGCCACGGTATTCGGCGACGGCGCCACGCCCGTGCGGTTGACGGAATCCATGGAGTATTCCCTCATGGCCGGCGGAAAGCGCCTGCGGCCCGTGCTCTGCCTGGCCTGGGCCGAGCTCGTGGGGGCAAGCGCCGGGGCTGTGCTGGACTTTGCCTGCGCCATCGAATGCATCCACACCTATTCCCTCATCCACGACGACCTGCCGGCCATGGACGACGACGACCTGCGTCGCGGCAAGCCTTCCAACCACAAGCAGTTCGACGAAGCCACGGCCATCCTGGCCGGCGACGGCCTGCTGACCGAGGCCTTCACCCTGGCCTCGGGGCTTGCGCTGTCGCCCGACCGGGTCCTGAAAGCCATATTTCATCTCTCGACCGCGGCCGGTCCACGTGGCATGGTCGGCGGTCAGGTCCTGGACATGGGCCTCACGGGCAAGTCCGCGAGCCTGCCGCAGCTGCGGCAGATGCACGCCATGAAGACCGGGGCCCTCATCGAGTCGTCCTGCGTCACGGGCTGCATCCTCGGCGGCGGGACCGGCGGCGACCTGGCCCTGGCCTCGGAGTACGGCAGGGCCGTCGGCCTGGCCTTCCAGGTCACGGACGACATCCTCGACGTGGTCGGGGACACCGCCGCCCTGGGCAAGCCCGCGGGCAGCGACGAGGCCCAGGGCAAATCGACCTACCCTGCGCTGCTGGGCATAGAGAAGAGCCGCGAATTGGCCCGCCAGAGCGTGGACCAGGCCCTGGCCGCCCTGGCCGGTTTCGACCACCCGCGCGCGGATTTCCTGCGCGCCGTGGCCGAGTACATTCTGGATCGAACGCATTAGGAGCATCAATGACCGAGCAAACCCTGCAGGAACTTTTCCCCACCCTGGCCGGCGTCAAACTGCCTGCCGACATCCAGGGCATGGACGAAAAGGAACTGACCAGGCTGGGCGAAGAGATTCGCCGCATGATCATCCAGACCGTTTCCACCACGGGCGGGCATCTGGCCCCGTCCCTGGGCGTGGTGGAGTTGACCATGGCGCTCCTGCGCGTCTTCAACCCCGCCCGCGACCGCATCGTCTGGGACGTCGGGCACCAGGCCTACGCCTACAAGCTCCTGACCGGCCGACTTCAGCGTTTTCACACCCTGCGTACCCTGGGCGGCATCAGCGGCTTTCCGCGCATCGAGGAGAGCCCGTTCGACCATTTCGGGGTGGGGCACTCCTCCACGTCCATCTCCGCGGCCCTCGGCATGGCCGCCGCCCGCGACCTGGCCCATGAGGACCACAAGGTCGTGGCCGTCATCGGCGACGGCTCCATGACCGCGGGCCTGGCCTACGAGGGCCTGAACCAGGCCGGGGGGCTGGGCAAGAACCTGGTCGTCGTGCTCAACGACAATGAGATGTCCATTTCCCGCAACGTCGGGGCCCTGTCCTCGTTTCTGAGCCGCAAGCTGTCCAAGCGCTGGGTGCAGCGGTTCAAGAAGGAGGCCGAGTCCATCATGCGCCAGATCCCCAAGATCGGCGACGACATCGCGGAATACGCCCGGCGCAGCGAGGACTCGCTGAAGAGCTTCTTCACGCCCGGCATGCTCTTCGAGGCCTTCCGCTTCACCTACATCGGCCCCCTGCAGGGGCACGACATGCGCATGCTGACCAACGTCTTCCAGCAGACCCGCGAGCTGGAAGGGCCGGTCCTGGTCCATGTGCTGACCAAGAAGGGCAAGGGCTACGAGCCCGCCGAGAGCAACCCGACCTATTTCCACGGCGTGGGCTGCTTCGAGCCCGAGACCGGCGTGGCCCGCAAGTTCGGCGCCTGCGCCCTGCCGACCTACACCGACGTCTTCGGCGCGACCCTGTGCGACCTTGCCGCCAAGGACGAAAAGATCGTGGCCATCACCGCGGCCATGCCCGAAGGAACGGGCGTGGCCTGCTTCTCGGAGCGCTTCCCGGACCGTTTCTTCGACGTGGGCATCTGCGAACAGCACGCCGTGACCTTCGCCGCGGGGCTGGCCTCCCAGGGCGTGAAGCCCGTGGTGGCCATCTACTCGACCTTCATGCAGCGTTCCTACGACCAGATCGTGCACGACGTCTGCCTGCAGAACCTGAACGTGACCTTCTGCCTGGACCGCGGCGGGCTGGTGGGCGAGGACGGGGCCACGCACCACGGCGTGTTCGACCTGTCCTTCCTGCGCCACATTCCCAACATTGTGCTCATGGCGCCGCGCAACGAGCCGGAGCTGCAGCACATGCTGGCCACGGCCCTGGCGCACGAGGGTCCCGTGGCCCTGCGCTACCCGCGCGGCGTGGGCGAGGGCGCGCCCCTGGCCGAGACCCCGCGGATCCTGCCCCTCGGCGAAGGCGAACTGCTGCGCGAGGGGACGGACGGCGTCATCGTGGCCCTGGGCAGCCGGGTCAACCCGGCCCTGGACGCTGCCCGGGCCTTTGCCGCGGAAACGGGGAAGAGCGTGGCCGTGTTCGACGCCCGGTTCGTCAAGCCCCTGCCCGAGGCGCAGCTGCTGGAGCTGGCCGCGGCGCAGCCGTTCATGCTGCTGGCCGAGGAAAACGCCCTGGCCGGCGGCTTCGGTTCGGCCGTGCTGGAACTTCTGGCCGACCGCGGAGCCCTGGGCGGGCTGCGCATCAAACGCCTGGGCGTGCCCGACCACTTCGTCGAGCACGGCAGCCAGAAGGAGCTGCGGGCCAGGATCGGCATCAACCGCGACGGCATCCTGGAAGCCCTGCGCCAGCTCGCGCGACCATGACGCCCGCATGAACGGCAAAGGCGCCCCGGAGGCGCCTTTTTTTTGGACTTTTCAATTTCCCCTCCGGATAAAGCATGGGTTATCCGGAGGGGGTATCGCAAAACGCGGCCGTCGATCTGGAGTCGCGCCGCGTCGTAACCCGATGGGGCAGGGGCCTGGGATGGAGGTTCCCCTCCGCCCTCAAACCCCTGCTGCGGACTCTCGGTCCGTCTCCGCCACTACTTCTTGACCACAAGCACCGAGCACGGCGAGTGGGTCACCACCTGGCTGGAGACGCTGCCGATGAGGAAGCGCTCCACGGCGCCCGCACCCTTGTTGCCGATGACGATGAGGTCAATGCCGTTCTTCTCGGCATACTTGACGATGGCATCGGCCGGGGACGGACTTTCCTCGACCACTACCTGGACCTTGGCGCTGGCGGCCTTGGCCTGCTCCTGGGCCCGGCTGACGGTCTTCTGTACGCCCTCGCGCATTTTCTCCAGAAATTCACCAGAGATTTCGCCCAGATACAAGTTGGTAAACGGGGCGTTGGAGATGGTCAGGGCCGTGACTTCCGCGCCTTCCTGGGCCGCGAGCTTCATAGCCTTCGCGAGCACCAGCGTGGCGTATTCCGACTGATCGATAGCTGCCAGGATCTTCATGTCGTCCTCCTTTCCACTGTGTGAGACCGTTGCTTGGGGATACCCCCTGAGACCTTGTCAATGACTTCGTGGCCCCGGAACCTGGAACATCTTGGCCTCGGTCTTGTCCGGGTGCTTGGTCGCCAGATGCTTGTACCTGTTGAGAGCCCTGCCCGAGAGCAGGCGCAGGATGGCCGACAGGTCCGAACCCTCGTCGACCCGCCTGAAATCCTCGCTGTCCATCATGCGCGGGCTGAGCTGATAGCCGGGCTCGTTGTCGGGATCGAAGGTGACGTCCCCGGGCTGCAGCTCGATCTGGTCCCCGATGGCCTTCTCCAGGAAATCCATCACGGTACGTTCAAAGAACTTGCGCACGTCCTCCGTGGACTCCGCCGCGTCGATCTGAATCCTGTAGCGGGGTTCCACCTCTTTCTGGTGCATCTTGAAGGACATCTGACGTGTCATGGGCATGACCTCCTCGGGTATGATCTTCCGGCCGCAATGAACGAATGGCCGGCGCAATTGCTTACTTCCGCGCACCGGGAACAGTCCCGTCCGCAGTGTTCCCCGCGGGCCGGGGGGACGCAGCCGAACCATGACGCCCCTCCTGCCCCGGTCCGGGGCGTCTGGGCATAGGCGTCGAGCATGGTCTCAAAGCCGCTGAATTCCTTCTCCAGATACTCTCGCACATCCTCCAGGCAGGAAAAGCACAGGGCATTCCGGCTCTGCAGCGGTTTTCGCCAGGACAGGAAAACGGTTTCCCTCGTGGCGAGGACGTACTTGCCCGTGCGACTCTTGTACAAAGCCATGGCGAGGTGCTTGCGGGCGTTACCCGCACAGTGCACCCCCTCGCCGCGGGCCAGCATCACTCCCTGAAAGACGAGGTCGCCTCCGTTGTTGCGGGGTAGGCGTACCTGGGGCAGGAGCGACTGGCCTGTCAGCGAAATCATTTTTTCCTCCCGTGAAGACGTTTGTCCGCAAGGTCGAAAACATGTCGCGCACGTCGTGATCTGGTCAGGGGGAGCGGGAAATGTGGCGTATGCGCAGGAAGCCAGTAGGAATTCGAGTAGGGTTTAATATAAAGATAACCCCATCCGGGGATCTTGGCAATGATCTGAAAAAAAAGATCTGCCCGTGACAAATCTTCCACGAATACGGGATGGTGGGCGGGCTGGTGATGCGGCCAGGATGGAACCTGGCCGCGCGGGATCAGGGCATGCCGGTCTGCGGGTGCTTGATGAAGGTGCCTTCGCGGTATTCCCGGAACGCCACCTCCAGTTCGGCCTGGGTGTTCATGACGATGGGGCCGCGCCAGGCGACGGGTTCGCCGAGGGGCTTGCCGCTGACGAGGAGAAAGCGGATGCCGTCCGGCCCGGCCGAGACATGCAGGCTGTCACCGTGGTCGAAGAGGACCAGGGTGCGGTTCTGCAGCGCTTCGCCGCCCGCGCTCCCTGACCCGCCGGTGACGTAGATGAAGGCCGTGTGGCCGCGGGGCAGGGTGTGGGTGAGGCTGCCGAGGGCAGGGACGTCGCAGTCCAGGTACTCGGGCTGGATGACGATGTCGTCCATGGGGCCGCGCACGCCGTTCACGCGCCCGGCGATGACCTTGATGCGAACGCCTCCGGGCAACTCCGTTTCCGGGATCTGGGCGGCGGTCAGGCCCCGGTAGCGGGGCGGCATCATCTTCTGCGCGGCCGGGAGGTTGGCCCAGAGCTGGAAGCCGTGCATGGCGCCGTTTTCGTCTCCCTTGGGCATCTCCTGGTGGATGATGCCCGAGCCGGCCGTCATCCATTGCACGTCTCCGCCGGAGATGACTCCCTTGTTGCCGAGGCTGTCGCCGTGCTCCACGTCGCCCCTGGTCACGTAAGTGATGGTCTCGATGCCGCGGTGCGGATGCCAGGGGAAGCCGCGCAGGAAATCTTCGGGGCGGTCGGAGCGGAAGTCGTCGAACAGGAGGAACGGGTCGAAGTCCGGGGCCTCGTAATAGCCGAAAACACGATGCAGCTTCACGCCCGCACCCTCGGTGACGGGTTCGCCTCTGTAGATTCCCTTGATCTGGCGTTGCATGTGCGCCTCCTGTGCGGACGTTTTCCGGGCCTCATAGCGCGCGGGAATGAAATGCGCAATGCGGGCCGGATTCCCGGCGGCAGGGGCAGAACTGCCGGACAGAAGTGTCGAGCCCGTCCTGAAGGGTATTTCGGGTTGAAAGGGCAGGATAAATTTCATAGGTAGTGCTTGAATGAAATTCAAACCGTTCCACATGGTTTTCCCCAAACGCAAAGGATGAATCTTTGAAGCAGAAAAAGCGTTATGTACTGTTTCTGGTCAGTTTGATTGCAATGCTGTTCTGCATAGGTCTTGCTGCGGCAGAGCAGGAGTTGTTATCAGTCGAAGAAGCGCATGAATTGGTTTCACAGAATTCCGGCAACAAAAATTTCATTATCATAGATTTGCGAACACGGGACGATTATGACCAGGGGCATATCGGCGGCGCGATATCGATGAACTATTACGCCACGAATTTCCAGCGCATGGCGTCGCAGCTGGACCGCAATGCGCTGATCTTCATGTATTGCCAAAGGGGAAAGCAAAGCCCCATGGCCCTGCGCGACTTCAAGAAAATGGGGTTTACGCAGGTTCGCATCCTGGATGGCGGGATCGCCGGATGGGTCGCGGCGGGATTGCCCCTGGCACAACCCTGAGGACGGGGGCGCGTTCACGTTCCGGCGGGAAAGGCCAGTTCGGGCAGTGTCCATGCGCGGGGCGCGTTCGAGAAGGGGCAGGTCAGGGCCAGGCTTGAGGCCGCCAGCTGCAGGCCCGCGGGGCAGGCGTTGCCGCGCCCGTACCGCGGGTCGCCCATGACGGGATGCCCAAGCCCGGCCAGGTGGCGGCGGATCTGGTGCTTGCGTCCCGTGTCGATGCGGGCCGCCACGAGCGTCATGCCGGCGGCAGGGTCGCTTTTCAGCACTCGGAAATGCGAGCGGCTCTGCTTGCCGTCCAGGGGTTCGCACGCCTCCGTCTCCACCCAGTCCGGTACGCCGCGCACGATGGCCAGGTATTCCTTTTCGACCTTTCCCTGACGGAACAGTTCCCCCAGCTTCGCAGCCGCCTTGCCGTCGTGGGCCAGGATGATGAGTCCGCGCGCCTCTCGGTCCAGGCGGTGGACCGGGTGCAGTTCGCTCCTGGCCCCCAGGGCGGCCTGGGCCAGGCGGGGCAGGGCACAGTGGTCCGCGAAGCGTGTGCCCTGGGACAGCACCCCGGCGGGCTTGTTCCAGACCGAGTAGCGCCCGGTCTTGAAGACGAGTTCAGGAGCCGACGGCGTGAGGGCCAGCAGGGCCGGGTCGTAGTTGATCTCCAGGCGTTCGCCGGGCTTGACCACGGTCGAAGCCCGCCGCAGCCGCGACGTGGCCCGGCCGGGGCGCGACCACCAGACGCCGCCCTTGACCATGCAGTCCTTGATGCGGGCCTTGGGCAGGCCGGTCAGGCCGGCCAGGGCGTCGCAGGCCGTGGACGGCTCCTCGATGGCGAAGGTGCGGGAAAAGGCCTCGCTCATCGGGGCTTCCCGTATCCGGGGCCCAGCTTGTCGATGTGCAGTTCGCCGCCCGTGGCCCAGTTCTCGCGGTCGAACTCCTCGATCTGGATGGAGACCAGTTCGGGCGGCAGGTCCAGGGATTCGGCGACGGCCCTGGTCACCCCGGCGGCGAGCCGCCGCTTGACGTCGATGTCCCGGCCCTTGGCCATGCGGATGCTGACGATGGGCATGCTATTTCACCGCGAGGTAGGGCATGTAGTCCTGCCGTACGGGGCAGAAGACCTCGATGGCCAGGCAGGTCTCGTGGATGACCGCGCCGTGCTCCACCCCGGGGGCGATGTTCCAGCTGTCGCCGGGGCCGAAGTGGTGCTCCGCGCCGTCGATGGTCATGGTCATGCGGCCCGAGACGAGGTACCCGGTCTGCTCGTGGGGGTGGGCGTGCAGGGGCAGGAAGGACCGCTCTTCCAGCCGGAAGCGGGCCATGAGCGTGTTTTCGCCGTAGACCAGCGTGCTCACGCTGATGCCGGGGATCATTTCGTGCCAGGCGGCTTCTTCGTTTTTGGTGATCATGGTGGGGCTCCTGTGGTGGTCGTGACGAGTCTCCTTATACGATCGATTATCCCTTGACAAATGCCCATTGCGCAGGCAGTTCATTTTCCCATGAATACCAAGGCCACAAACGTTTCCCTTCTTTGGTGGCGGCATGTAACACATGCCGTGGGATGCGTCTTGGCCTGAAAACCTTGTTCCGAAGGGAAAGCGAATACCAGCCGCGGCAGTGCAAACTGACCGCGGTTTTTTTTTATCAAAACTCCAAGGAGGCCTCCCATGACCATGCCCACAGCCGACGGTTTTTTCGGCGCGTACGGAGGACAGTTCGTCCCCGAACCCATCAAGGACATCCTGAACGAACTGGCCCAGGCCTTTGAGCGCTACCGGAACGACCCGGATTTCATCAAGGAGTACGAGTACTATCAGAAGCAGTTCACGGGCCGGCCCAACCCGCTCTATTTCTGCGCCAACCTGACCGCGCGTTGCGGCGGTGCGAAAATCTATCTCAAACGCGAGGATTTGAACCACCTCGGCGCCCACAAGGTCAACAACACCATCGGCCAGATCCTGCTGGCCAAGCGCATGGGCAAGAAGAAGATCATCGCCGAGACCGGGGCGGGCCAGCACGGCGTGGCCACGGCCGCAACGGCGGCGCTCATGGGCATGGAGTGCACCATCCACATGGGGGCGGTGGACGTGGAGCGCCAGAAGCTCAACGTTTTCCGCATGCAGATGATGGGCGCCAAGGTCGTGCCGGCCGAGAGCGGGCAGAAGACCCTCAAGGAGGCCGTGGACGAGGCTCTCATGGCCTGGGTCCAGGATGCGCAGAACACGTTCTACCTGCTCGGTTCGGCCGTGGGGCCGCATCCGTACCCCGTCATGGTCCGCGAGTTCCAGTCCATCGTGGGCCGCGAGGCCAAGGCCCAGATTCTTGAGGCCGAAGGGCGGCTGCCCGACTACTGCATCGCCTGCGTGGGCGGCGGTTCCAACGCCATGGGCCTCTTCGCCGAGTTCATCCCCCACGGGGAGGTGAAGCTGGTGGGGGTCGAGCCCGCCGGGCGCGGCCTGGACTACGGCCAGCACGCCGCCACCCTGTGCCTGGGCGAGCCCGGCGTCATGCACGGCTTCAATTCCTACATGCTGAAGGATCCGGCCGGGGAGCCCGCCGAGGTCTATTCCATCTCCGCCGGCCTCGACTACCCGAGTGTCGGTCCCGAACACGCCCACATGAAGGATATCGGCCGCGCCGAGTACGTGCACGCCAGCGACAAGGAAGCCCTCGACGCCTTCTTCCTGCTCTCGCGCACCGAAGGGATCATCCCTGCCCTGGAATCCTCCCACGCCCTGGCCCACGCCCTGCGCATCGCCCCGGGCCTGCCGCCGGAGGCCATCATCATCGTCAACCTCTCGGGCCGCGGCGACAAGGACGTGGACCAGATCGAG
The DNA here is from genome assembly GCA_937872685.1 of uncultured Desulfomicrobium sp. Classification (GTDB taxonomy): domain Bacteria; phylum Desulfobacterota; class Desulfovibrionia; order Desulfovibrionales; family Desulfomicrobiaceae; genus Desulfomicrobium. The sequence continues at coordinate 9,800 of CALMTS010000362.1, read as the reverse complement.
CGCATGGTCGCCAGCGGAGAGGTCGTGCCGCCGGTGCTGTAAAAATAAACGGGGCCCGTCCACACATCGGCCGGTCCCCGTTTTTTTCTCGTCTTGCCGGCATGTTACCGTGAGCGGCAGTTTCTTCTCCCGCTTTTTGTCCGCGTTGAAAATTTTCTGAAATCATGTACGTGGTAGAGCATGATGAATACATCTCTGCCCACGCATTTCGCCCCTGCCGGGCGCCTCCCGTCCGAATGCCTCGCCGGCCTCCCGGAACGGCTGGCCCAGCTGGAGCGGTTGCAGTGGCTCGAGCGGCTGCCGGTCATGGTCTTTCTGGCCAACTCCTGCCGGCAGATCGTCTACTGCAATCCCGTATTCGCCGGGGCCCTCGCCCCGGAATTGCGCGAACATTTCGTCGGCCTGCGCCCGGGGGAGGCCCTGGGCTGCGTCTACGCGCGCAAAATGGAGGCGGGGTGCGGCTGCTCGGAGTACTGCCGCCATTGCGGGGCGGCCCAGGCCATCCTGAAGAGCCTGCAGGGGGAGGAGGATTGCCGGGAGTGTCATATCCTCGCCAGCAACGGGCGCGGCGTTTACGCCCTGGATCTCCAGATCATCTCCCGTCCCTTCGAGAACGACGGGGAGGCCATGAGCCTCAACATCGCCCTCGACGTGAGCCATGAGCGGCGCCTTTTCGGCCTGAAGCGGACGTTCCTGCACAGCATGATCAACGCCGCCGGGGGCCTGGACACCATGTTCGCGCTGCTCGACGCCGACCAGGGCGAGGAGTTGCTGCAGCACGTCCCCTTGCTGCGCAAAAGCACGTTGTCCATGCTGCAGGAGCTGCTCTACCAGTATGACGTCATGGCCGCCGAGGCCGGCCGGTTGTCGGTGCAGATGGCCTCCTACGACCTGACGGCCCTGATCGTGGGGGCTGTCCGGCATATCAGCGGTCTCAGTGTGGCCCAGGGCCGGGATATCCGGACCTGCGGGCCGGTCTGCGGGGTGCGGACCGATTCACGGCTGTTGCGTCACGCCCTCGGCAATCTGGTCGTCAATGCGCTCGAGGCCTGCCCCGCAGGGGAGAGGGTCTGCATATTGTGGAAAAGGGAGGACGAGGGGGTCCGGATCGATGTGGAAAATCCGGGTACCGTCCCGGAGGAGGTCGCCGCGCAGTTCTTCAAGCGCTACGTGTCGACCAAGGGCGAGGACCGCGGTTTGGGCCTGCACACGGCCAAGGTTTTTGTCGAGAACCATCTGGGGGGGCGGTTGACGTACGCCCCCCGCCCCGGACTGACGCGATTCAGCGTTTTCCTGCCTGAACCCGGTGGCGCGAAACGCTGAAAGGCGTTTTCAGCGCACCAGCCCCACGGGCACGCCGACCTCGACCTGCATGAGGTCGTCGGCCAGTTCCAGTTTTTCCAGTTCCCTTCTGAAGGCGTCCACGTTCTGGTCCAGGACCGGGAAGGTCCCCCAGTGCATGGGCACGACCTTTTTGCATCTGAGCATCATGGCGGCCATGGCCGCCTGGGCCGCGTCCATGGTGAAGACGCCGCCGATGGGCAGCAGGGCCAGGTCGATTTTGTAGAGCTTCCCCCACAGGGCCATGGACGAGAAGATGCCGGTGTCGCCGGCGTGATAGACGGTGTAGCCGTCGGCCAGGCGGATGATGAAGCCCACGGGCGAGCCCGATTCGCAGGAATGGAAGGCCTGGGTCATGGTCACGCTGATGCCCTGGTGGGTCACGGTGCCGCCGATGTTGAAGCCGATGCCGTTCAGGATCTGGCTGTCGGGCAGCCCCTTGGCCTTCATTTTCGCGGCCAGTTCCACGATGCAGCCCAGTGTCGCGCCGGTGCGCTTGCAGATCTCCAGGGCCTGCCCCACATGGTCGCCGTGGTCGTGGGTGACCAGGACCAGGTCGGCCTCGATGTTCTCGGCCGCGGCCTTGGCCGAGGGATTTCCGTCGAACCAGGGGTCGATGAGGATCGTCTTGCCCCCGGAAGTTATGGCGAAGGCCGAATGGCCGTGCCAGGTCAGCGTGTTCATGATGCCTCCTTGTCGTCGTTGAGGGCAGCGCCGAGCTCCTGCAGGATGCTCCGCGTCAGGCCGAGCAGTGCTTCCGCTCCCTGGCGCAGGCTGTCCGGATCGCCGCCGGATCGGGCCAAATCTTCAAGTTCCTTGGCGTTCAAACCCTCCGGGGTCAAGCCCATGTTCATGAGCACGCCCTTGATGGCGTGGGCGTGGTGGCGGATCTTCTCCGCACCGGCCTGGGGCAGGGCTTCGGCCAGGCCCTGCCCGTGTTCCGTCAGGGTCTCGGCGAGGCTTTCAAGGAGGGGCATGGCCTCGTCGCGGTCCAGTTCGTACTGGGAGCTGAGGGCGGCCAGGATGCGTTCGACGCAGCCGTCGCAGGCGTCGGATGCTGGCGCCGTCGCTGGCTCCGGCGGCATTGCGCCGCCCTCGCCGAGAGGGATTTCCACGGGGGAGGCCGGCGGTTCCGTGGCCGGCGCCCCGCCGGCGTCCACGTCCTGGCCGTCCAGCAGGCTCAGGACCGCGTGCACCTCCTCCAGGCGCAGGGGCTTGGTCAGGTAGCCGTCCATGCCGATGTCCAGGCAGCGCTGGCGGTCTTCGAGGAGGGCGTGGGCGGTCATGGCCACGATGGGGGTGCGCGTGCCCTCGACATTTTCGCGCAGGGCGCGGACGAGGAAGCTGCCGTCCATCTCCGTGGGCGCGGGCAAGCCCTGTTCGCAGGCGCGGATGATGCGGGTGGCGGTGAAGCCGTCCATGATCGGCATCTGCAGGTCCATGAAGACCAGGTCGTAGGCGCGTCTGCCGAGCACGGTCAGGGCGTCCATGCCGTCGGACGCGTCATGCACGGTGTGTCCCATCCTGCCGAGCATGAGCCGGGCCAGCTCTCGGTTGGTGGGGACATCGTCGACCAGGAGGATGTCCAGGGGCCGCAGCTTCTTCAGGGCCTTCTCCTCGGGCTGGCCGTCGGGCAGGTCCAGGCGCAGGCCGAAGGCCCCGGCCAGGGCCCGCAGCAGGTCGTCCTGCAGCAGGGGCTTGGTCAGGACCGCCTTGGCCTGCTCCTTGAGGTCGGGGATGGCCGCGTCCCCGAGCTGGGTCAGAACGATGGCCGGGACGCTGCGCAGCATCCCGTCGGGCGGGAGCAGTTCCATGCAGGCGAAGTCGCCGAAATCCGTGTCCACGATGGCCAGGTCGAAGCCGTTCAAGGGGCGGTCCATGCAGTCCATGCAGTCCACGGAAGAGGATTCGAGGCCCCAGAAATCGAGAAGCTCCCTGATCTGCGCCGAAATGGACGGGTTGTTGGCCACCACCAGGACCTTGCCCGCGTGGTCGAAGACACCCGCATGGGCGGTGTCCGGCGGGGAGACCACGTCCATGCGCGCGCTGAACTCGAAGGCGCTGCCGTGGCCGGGCGAGCTTTCCACCTTGATCTCGCCGCCCATGAGCCCCACGAGCTTGCGCGAGATGGACAGGCCCAGGCCCGTGCCGCCGTAGACGCGGGTGGCGGAGCTGTCCACCTGGGTGAAGTCCTCGAAGATGCTGTGCAGCTTGTCGGCCGGAATGCCGATGCCGCTGTCCTCGACCCGGAAAACGAGGACGCACCCGTTCTCGTCCTGCTCCTGCGCGCGGCAGGAGCAGATGACGTGTCCCGAGGGGGTGAACTTCAGGGCGTTGCCGAGCAGGTTGGTCAGCACCTGGCGCAGGCGGATGGGGTCGCCGCGCACTTCGCTCGGCAGGCCCGGGGACAGGCGGCAGATGAGTTCGAGGCCTTTTTCCGCGGCGGCGACGGCCAGGGTGCTGACGGTCTTTTCGATGGTGGCGCGCAGGTCGAAGGGGCGCGGCTCCAGTTCGAACTGGCCGGCCTCGATCTTGGAGAGGTCCAGGACCCCGTTGATGAGGTTCAGCAGAGCCTCGGAAGCGTTCTTGACGATGCCCAGGGCGCGGCGCTGCTCCGGGGTGAGGCGGGTGCCGAGGACCACGTCCGTCATGCCGATGATGGCGTTCATGGGCGTGCGGATCTCATGGCTGAAATTGGCCAGGAACTGCGACTTCATGATGCTCGCGGACTCGGCCTGCCGCCTGGCGGCGTCCAGTTCGGCCACCAGCTGGGCCAGGCGCTCCTCGTTTTCGGAGTGTCGCGGGCCGTCGGATGTGTGCTCGGTGCTCATGAGGCGGGATTTCCCCTTGGCGCGCCGCCATGGGGACGGCGGCTGGTTTCGTGCGCGGAAGTGCGGTGGGGCCTGCGTACCAGAAAGCGGTCCGGATTCCAATCCGGAGGTGCCGTCCGGGCGTCGGGGGATGGCCATGAAATTTGAAATTTCAAATTATTTTCTTTTGCTGCATTCTTCGGTAGGGTTTGCTTTCACATGCGCATCGTCAACTGATGGGTGTCACTTCGCCATGAAAATTTCGTCCTCACGCACCGCGTTTCTCGTGTTTCTGATCCTTGCCTTCCTCGTGCCGGCAGGATGTCCGCTCGCGGCCGGACAGCCCTCTGTCCGCCACAAGGTCGTGCAGGGTGATTGCATCCGCTCACTGCTTCTGGGGGCCAATTGCGTGACCTCCATGTCGCAGTATTTCAGCGTCCGGGAAGCCTTCGCCGGGCTGAATCCCGAGCTCTTTCACTCCGCGTTGCTGGTCCCGGGAACCACGGTTTCCGTCCCGGTGCTCTTCAAGCGCGCCGCCGGCTGTCTCGCCTTCCGGGAGCAGCGCATCGTGCGGATCGAGTTCGAGGGCGGGGGAGCCGCGGAAAAGGTTTTCGTGTATCTCGACGGGCCCGTGCTGCCCGACGTGTTCACCCTCAAGCAGACGCAACCCGTGCGCGTGGTCTGCGATTTCGACGGCGTCCTGCCCGAGGCCGGGCTGCAGCGCGAGATCGACACTCCCGGGCGCATGATCCGCAAGCTGCGCGTGGGGCACGAGGACAAACCCTTCAAGCGCGCCAGGGTGGTGCTCGAGGTGGACGATACCCTGGCCGGACGCATCGCGCAGGAATTTTTCGAGCAGGAGAGCCTTTTCGTCCTGACGGTGCACGAACTCGAAAGAAACTGACGCCTCACTCAACCCCATCCCCGGCCGCTCTCCCCTGGCGGCCCCACAAGGACATCCCATGTACGTCCACGTTCCCCCCGGGGAGATCGAATCGCGTTCCCTGGCCATCATCGATGCCGAAGTTCCGGAACCCCGCCCCTTTTCCGGCGAGGAATGGGCCGTTGTCAGACGCATGATCCACACCACTGCGGACTTCGACCTCCTGAACCATATCCGTTTCCATCCCGATGCCGTCAGGGCGGGCAAGGAGGCCTTGCTGGCCGGGGCGGACATCGTCACGGACACCCGCATGGCCCTGTCCGGCATTCCGGTGCGCCGCCTGGAGCCGATGGGCTGTTCAGTGCGATGCCTCATGGGTGAGCCCCAGGTGGCCAAGCGGGCCAGGGCCGAAGGCGTGACCCGTGCCTGGGCCGCCGTGGACGAAGCCATGGCCCACGGCGGGGCGGATATCTTCGTCATCGGCAACGCTCCGACGGCCCTGTTCCGACTTCTGGACTGGGTGGGGCGCGGCGCGCGGCCGCCGAAGCTCATCGTCGGCATGCCCGTGGGGTTCGTCAACGCGGCCGAGGCCAAGGAACTGCTGCTGGCCCAGGACGCCGTCCCCTACATCACCGTGGCCGGCCGCAAGGGCGGGTCGAGCCTGGCCGCCAGCGTGGTCAACGCCCTGCTCATCCTGGCCCGCAGCGGAGGGGAGTGACAGCGCCCCGTGCGGACGAAAAAACGCCCCTGCAGGAGATTCCCGCGGGGGCGTTCGTTTTTTGGGATACGGGGGCCGGGTCAGACTTCTTCAACAATGCTCAGGGACACGTCCGTGACGATGTCCGCGACCCGTTCCTGGAAACCGCGCATGTGCCCGGAGCGCAGGTGGCTCTCCAGGGCGGCCCGCCCGGTCCACTTTTCCAGGATGGTGATGGAGTCCGGGTCGTGCCTCTGGGCGTCCAGGTTCATGCGCACGTCCCGGGCCGGAAAATAGTCCAGGCAGCCGACTTCCTGGCGCACCAGCGTGGCCAGTTCCCTGAATTCCCGCAGGAAGAGCGGGGCCTGGCCGGGTTTGAGGGTGACGCGGGCGGTGACGTGGATCATTTTTCCCCCTTGCGGGCCCCGGGACCGCTCAACAGATAGACACCGAAGATGACGGCGAAGCTGCCCGTCAGGAAGCAGAACAGTCCCACCCCGGCCTTGAGCAGGAAGAGGGGCATGTGCAGGTGGCGGTAGAGCACGGAACGCGAAGGCTTTCCGGGATCGACCAGCACGGCCACATCGCGGTTCTCGTCCTGGGCGGCGCGCAGGGCCGTGTGCAGGTCGGGCAGCGGGCATTCGTCGCCGATGCACGAGAACTGGCCTTCATGGCGCTGCCCCTCGAACTCGTACGTATAGCGCACCACCGTCTGGCTGCCCAGAGCCTGGTCGGCGCTGGTGAAATGATCGACGGCCAGTATGCGTGCGTTCTGCGGGGACCAGGATTCGGCCGAGCGGAACGTCAGGAAGCTTTCTCCCGCGTCGAGCAGAAAGCGGGTGCCGAGAATGACGAAGGGGATGCCAAGGACGAGCAGGATCAGCTTGCGCAGGTTCGGGAGCATCAGGCTAGTCCTGGGGCTCGAAACCGATCTTGCGGATGGCGTCCTTGACGGCTGCGAGGTCCACATCGGGGCCCGCGTCGAAGGTGGCCTGGCCGGGGGTCAGGGTGACGGAGACGTTGGAGACGCCCGGCATGGACGACAGCAGTTTGGTCACCGACCCGGTGCAGTGGGCGCAGGACATTCCGGAGATGTTGATCGTAGGCATGGTTTCCTCCTTGTTTCGGGCACCATGGCGCAAAGGGCCGGGGAAGGCAACGGCCTGGAACACTGGACAGCCGGATCGTTATGGGCCAAGAAATGAAGAAAACGAAGACAGGAAAACCATGCTTTTTCGCAACGCCAAAGCCCGCCTGAACCGGCGTAATCTGAGCCCGTCCGTGGAAGCCGAATACTGGAAGCGCTACCGCATCCGCCTCAAGGACAAGAACGCCGTCGACGGCATCGCCCGCGCCGGTGACCTCGTGGTGCGCACCCTGGACATGATCCGGGAGCACATCCGCCCCGGCGTGACCACGGAGGCCCTGAACGCGCTGGTGCACGATTTCACCCTGGCGCACGGGGCCGTTCCCGCGCCCCTGGGCTACCGCGGGTTCCCCAAGAGCGTGTGCGTGTCCGTCAACGACGAGATATGCCACGGAATCCCGGGCCCGCGCGTCCTGGCCGAAGGGGACATCGTCAACGTGGACGTGACCAGCATCCTCGACGGCTGGTTCGCCGACGCCAACCGCACATTCCCCGTGGGCCAGATCGAACCCGCCGCCAGGCGTCTGGTGCAGGTCACGGCCGAGTGCCTGGCACGCGGCATGTCCACCGTCCGCCCCGGGGCCACCCTGGGCGATGTCGGGTTCGCCATCCAGAGCCATGCCGAAGCGTCGGGGTATTCCGTGGTCCGCGAACTGGTCGGCCACGGCGTGGGGCACGCCTTCCACGAACAGCCCCAGGTCAACCACACGGGCCGTCCGGGACTGGGCATCGTCCTGGTCCCGGGCATGGTCTTCACCATCGAACCCATGATCAACCAGGGCGGCCTGGGGATCAGGCGCCTTGACGATGGCTGGACCGTGGTCACGGACGACGGTTCCCTGTCCGCGCAGTTCGAGCAGACCGTGCTGGTCACCGCCGACGGCGTGCGCAGCCTCACCCCGTACCCGCTCTGACGGCCCTGGCGCAGGCCCGTCCTCTCGGTCTTGCCGGCGTGACGTGAGTTGGCCTGTCAGCGCCCTGGCCGGACGCTGACAGGTGAGGTGTGAAATCCGGAGACGTTTCTTCATGGAGGCGCAGCGCCGGTCCGCCGGGTGGCGAAATCGGCAGCCTGTCCGGGCAGGCTGCCGTCATGCCTGTTCTCCGTCTGAAACGCCGCCGTTGCAGGGCCGCTCAATTTCCGAGCCGGGTCATGCTTACGGAGTTCTCGAACATGCAGACGCCGTCGAGATGCCTGGCGACGAGGATGGTTTCACCCTTTTCTCCGGTCCGGGCGGCACGGGCGTCGATGAACCGGTGCCCCGCGTAGGGACAGCCTTCTTCCACGAGGGCGTTGACATCCGTCATGCCGTGCACGGGGTCCCACAGGAACGCCCGGTTTCCGGAGGGGCTGAGGCTGACTCCGGCCACCTGGCCGGCCTCCGTGATGCAGAATGCCCTGCTGCCCGAGCATCCGGGAAGGGCGCCGAGGTCCTTCATGCCTTCGACCGGGTCCCACAGGAACGCCCGAGGTCCGGACCGTCCTTGACAGACGCCTGCCACCTGCCCCTTGCCGTTGATGCAATAGGCTTTGCTTTCCAGTCCTCCAGGCAGAACGCCCAGGTCCGACATTCCCGCCTCCGGGTCCCAAAGAAAGGCCCTGTTGCCCTCGAATGTGGCGCTGAAGCCCGCCACCTGCCCCCGGTCGTTGACGGCGTAGGCCTTGCTGTACTTCCCGCCCGGCAGAACGCCGAGATTCACCATGCCTTTTCCGTCTTCCCAGAGAAAGGCGCGCGGTCCGTCCCCCGTGGCGCAGAAGCCCGCCACCAGGCCATTTCCATTGATGCCGTAGGCGATGCCGCCGGTGCTGCCCGGCAGGACTCCGAGGTCCCTCATGCCGCCGGCGGCGTCCCACAGAAAGGCATGGTACGTGTCGCGGGCAACGCATGACCCGACCACCTGCCCCTTGCCGTTGACGCCGTAGGCCATGCTTTCGGTTCCACCGGGCAGAACGCCAAGGCTGATCATTCCCTTTTCCTTGTCCCACAGGAAGGCCCGAGGGCCGTCCGCCGTGTTGCTTACGCCTGCCGCCTGCGCGTTCTTGTTCACGGCGTAGGCGTAACAGCATGGCCCTCCGGGCGCGGAGATGCCGGTGACCGAGAAGGCCGGCCCGGCTTCGGTGTGCTGGGGCAGAACGAAGACCAGGCCGAGCAATACTAGAAGGGTGCTTACAAACATTCGCATATTGATCTCCCAAACGCTTTGATTCTGCGTTTTGACGTATGTTTTCACGTGCATGTGGCCCCGTTTTGCGGGTCCGGATGTCATCGTCTCATGGGGAAGTAGGCTTGGCTGGAATCATGCTGCAGGATGAGTTGGTTGATCTGGGAGCCGTCGGACATGAAGGTCACCGTCCCGAGGATGGGTGTGGATGAGTCGGGGGACTCCCCGTATACGTAGATGAATTTGTTGAATCGATACAGCGGTCTGTGCAGACCAAGGCAGTCGGCATGCAGAACGAGGTGCCCGCTTCGTTTTCGTGCGTCTTCGATAAAGACGCATTTGCCGGGTCCGAGCGTGTATGCTCCGGCATAATTTTCCTCAGTGAATTCCTCATCGGCCAAGCCTGGCAGGCAACGGGCATCGGCGCCGTCCTTGAGTTGCGGTGTCAGGTCGGCCGCCATGGCCAGGATCGGGCAAAGAGCCAGCAGGATAAACACGATATGTTTTTTCATGACGATCCTCTCAAAATGCGGGTCGGTTTTTGGGACATGGGCAGCATGAAGCTTTCCGCGCTTCAATTCGCTCCTTCCATGCTGCATTTCCTCTGCAATCATATCGATGTGTGGTGTGCGCACCTGCCCCGATTCATCTCCAGGCAGGCCGGGTGAATCAGCGCGCGGCGATGTAATCGGGGCAGGCGTATGGGAATGAAATGATTTTCATCTTCCACCTCCTTGGTTGAAACAAACGATGACAACGAGG
>CALMTS010000361.1 GCA_937872685.1 uncultured Desulfomicrobium sp. | reverse complement strand
CTTGAGTCAGAGCGGACAGGCTTGAAGAAAGAAGGGATGATCGGGGTGCAGGGGGGTGAGCCCCCTGCCCGCCGGAGGCATTTCTTCATCTCGGCGTCATGGCCTTCTTGGTCTTGGCTGTGGGCATGGCCGTGGCGGGGTCTTCGGGCCAGGGGTGTTTGGGGTAGCGGCCGCGCATTTCGGCGCGGACGAGGGGGTAGGCGTTTTTCCAGAAGGAGGGCAGGTCGCGGGTGACCTGCAGGGGCCTGCCGGCCGGGGAGAGCAGGTGCAGGACGAGGGGGTGGCGGCCGCCGGCCAGGGTCGGGGTATCGGCGCTGCCGAACATTTCCTGGAGTTTGACGGGCAGGACGGGGCCGGATTCCGGGGAGTAGTCCACTTTACGGAGCGCGCCCGAAGGCACGGTCAGGTATTCGGGCGCGAGCCTGTCGAGATCCTTCAGTTTTTCCCAGCCGATCAGGTTTTTGAGGGCCTCCATGAGCGGCAGCCTGCCGAGGTCCGCGACGGATCGCGCACCGGCGGCGAAGGGCCCGAGCCATTCGGCGATGCCCGCGAGCAGCGCGTCATCGGACATGTCCGGCCAGGAATCCCTGTCCAGGCCGCGCAGGAAGCGGACTCGGTCCCGCAGTGAGCGGCACTGGGCGTCCCAGGGCAGGCGGGATAGGTCTTTCTGGCCGGCCAGCAGGGCCCGGGTCAGGGTGTCCGGGTCGGCGGCGAGGGGCTGTTCCCGCAGGGCCAGGTCGTCCAGCATCAGTTTGCGTTTGCTGACCACGCGCTCCAGGGCGGCGTCGAAGCGCACCTCGTCCTCGAAGCGCATTCGCGGCCTGAAATACGTCTCGAGCTCCGCCCATGAGAGCGGGGCTGCCTGCCAGATCCTGGCGTTGTCGGCGCTGCCGTCGAGTTCGGCCACGGCCAGGAATTCGTGTCCGGCCAGGGTGCTGGGCCCCGGCCAGACGGCCTTGCGCCCGCTGGTCAGGCGGTAGCTGCCGTCCTCCTGGCGGCGGGCGATGCGGTCGGGGTAGGCCAGGGCGGTGAGGATGCCTGCGGCTTCGGGGTCCGGCGGGCCTGTCTGCAGCGAAGCCAGCCGGGCGATCTGCTCCATGCCGGCGCGAAGGGTGTCGGGCATGGCCCGCGGCCGCAGCGTTTCGCGCAGGTCCGGGGAAGAGCGCATGATGCGGCCCGGTTCGCCCAGAATGGCGGCCAGGTGTGCGGCGGTGCGCCCCAGGCCGTGCCTTCTGGCCGTAAGGACCATGTGCCCCAGGCGCGGGTGCAGGGGCAGGATGGCCATCTCCCTGCCGTGGGCGGTGATGCGACCCTGGGCGTCCAGGGCTCCGAGGCTTTGCAGCAGGCGTCTGGCGCTCTGGAAATTTCCGGCCGGCGGCGGGGTGAGCCAGGACAGTTCCGACGGGTCGGCCGTGCCCCACAGGGCCAGGTCCAGGGCCAGGGGGGCCAGGTCGGCTTCGAGCATCTCGGGCGCGGGAAAGGGCTTGCGGCTGACCTCGTCGGCCGGGTCCCAGATGCGCAGGCACGTTCCGGGTCCCGTGCGGCCGGCGCGGCCGCGGCGTTGGGCGATGGTGGCCAGGGAGGCGGCTTCGGTGACCAGGGCCGTCATGCCGCTTTTGGGATCGAAGCGCGGCAGGCGGGCGAGTCCGCTGTCGATGACCACGCGCACGCCTTCGATGGTCAGGGATGTCTCGGCGATGGCCGTGGCCAGCACGACCTTGCGCGTGCCGGGTGCGGGCGGGGCGATGGCCCGGTCCTGCTCGGCCGAGGTCAGGGCGCCGAGCAGGGGATGGACCTCGACATCGGGGCCGGGCGCCCCGAGGAGTTCGGCCGTGCGCCGGATCTCGCGCGCCCCGGGAAGGAAGGCCAGGACGCTGCCCGGTTCCGTGGCCAGGGCATGGGAGATGGCGCGGGCCATGCGCTCCTCCACGAAGCGGTCGGGCAGGCGCAGGTATCTGGTCTCGATGTCATGGGTCTGCCCCGGGCAGGACACGACGCGGCAGGGGGTCAGGAGGGCGGATACGCCCTCGACGTCCAGGGTGGCGGACATGACGATGAGGCGCAGGTCCGGCCGCAGGGCGGCGCGGACTTCGAGGCACAGGGCCAGGCCGAGATCCGCCTGGAGGCTCCGTTCGTGGAATTCGTCGAAGATGACGCAGGCGTAGCCCGGCAGTTCCGGGTTGTGCTGCAGCATGCGCGTGAGGATGCCTTCGGTCACGACCTCGATGCGGGTGGCGGGCGAGACGCGGATGTCCAGGCGGGTGCGGTACCCGACCCGCTGACCGGCCTTTTCACCCAGCAGGCCGGCCATGTGCCGCGCCGCTGCGCGGGCGGCCAGACGCCGGGGTTCGAGCATGAGGATCTTGCCCGCGCCGAGCCAGGGTGCGTCCAGGAGGGCGATGGGGATGCGCGTGGTCTTGCCGCTGCCGGGAGGGGCGTGGACCAGGCAGGCCGTGTCCGCGTCCAGGGCCTGCATCAGTTCCGGCAGGGCGGCGTCGATGGGCAGGGGTGGCGCGATCATGGCCTAGAGCAGGGCGCGGCAGGCGAGGACCGCGATCATGGCGTAGAGCCCTGCGAACCCGTCGTCGATCATGATGCCCCAGCCGCCGGGCAGCCAGCGTTCCGAGGCGCGCACCGGCCAGGGTTTGGCGATGTCGAAGAGGCGGAAGAGGAGGAAGGCGGGGATGATCCAGTACGCTTCCGCCGCGGCCAGGGGCAGGATGGCGATCCACTGTCCCCAGAGTTCGTCCACGACCACGTGGCCGGGGTCCTTGCGGCCCAGGACATGCTCGGCCCTGCCTGCGCTCCAGGCGCCGGCGGGGAAAAGCAGCAGCAGCGCGGCGATGCGCGCCGGGAAGGGCAGCGGCAGGAAGAGGAAGGGCGCGAGGACGGCCGCGGCCAGGGAGCCCCAGGTCCCCGGGGCTTTGGGCATGCGGCCGGCCGGGCCGAGGGTGGCCAGGTGCAGGGCCAGGGCGTCCACGAGGCCTGCCGGGCGGGGCAGTTTACTCAGCATGGGCCACCCCGATGGCTCCCATCTCCAGGAGGATGTTGAGGACCGAACGCAGGGGCAGGCCGACCACGTTGGTGTAGGAGCCCTGCACCTCGTCCACGAGGAAGGCTCCGATGCCCTGGATGCCGTAGGCCCCGGCCTTGTCCATGGGTTCGCCCGTGGCGATGTAGGCCGCGAGCATTTCAGCGGAGTTGGCGGCCATGTGCGCCCTGGTGGTCACGGTGCGGCAGACGGAGAGCCCGTCGTTTTCGCACAGGACGCAGAAGCCGGTGGTCACTTCATGCCACCCGCCGGACAGGGCGGAGAGCATGTCCATGGCCTCGCGCCGGCCGGCGGGCTTGCCGAGGATGGCCGTCCCCTGGACCACGATGGTGTCGGCCGAGAGCACGACCTTGTCCGGGTGTCGGGCGGAGATGTCCGCCCCCTTGATGCGCGCCATGCGGGCCGCGTAGTCCGCGGGGGCTTCGCCGGGTTCCGGCGCAGGCTCCTTCACGGCGCTGGGCACGACCTCGAAATGCAGGCCCTGGCCGGCCAGCAGCGCCTGCCGGCGGGGCGAGGCCGAGGCCAGGACCAGGGGGCGCAGGGCGCGGAACGGACCCTGTCTCATCTGTCCTCCAGGGGGGCGGTCAGGGCGTCGCGCAGGGCCTCGTCCAGGGTGGGGTGGGCGAAGATGTGCTCATGCGCCGTTTCGCGGCTCCAGCCGTCCCGGACCATGATCTCGGCCAGGGTGACCAGGTGCGAGGCGCCGTGGCCCACGGCCGTGAGGCCCCGCAGCACCCCGTCGACCCAGACGGCCTTGACCAGGCCCTGGGCCTGTCCGTGGGCCTGGGAGATGGGGTTGGCGCCGAGGTTGGCGCGTGAAATCCGTACGCTCTTTCCGGCCGCCGCCAGCTCGGCGGCGGTGGCTCCGGCGCGCATGACCTCGATGGAGCCGTAGATGCACCCGGGCATGGGGCCGGTCTCATAGGGTGCGGCGGTCTCGCCCAGGGCGTGGAGCACGGCGTAGCGTCCCTGGTGCTCCGCGGCGTGGGCCAACAGGGTGCGGCCGTTGACGTCGCCGATGGCGTAGATGTTCGGGGCTGCGCGCAGGCATGCGTCCGTGGTGATCCAGCCCGCGCCGGTGGTGGACACCCCTGCGTTCTCGAGCCCCAGGCCGGGAGTGTTGGGCTTGCGGCCCACGGCGATGAGGGCCTTGGCCGAACGGATCTCCGTGCCGTCCTCCAGGCGGGTGAGGACGGATTCGCCTTCGTTGCCGATCCCTGCCACGCGCTTTCCCGTCACGATGTTCCATTTCTTGCGCTTGAGCATGCCGTGCAGGGTCTGGGCGATCTCCTCGTCCTCGGCCGGGGCGATGCGCGGGGCGGCTTCGACGAGGTGGATCTGCGTGCCCAGCCGGTTCCAGAAGTCGGCCATTTCCAGGCCGATGGCGCCGGCCCCGATGACCGTCAGGCTCTCCGGGGCCTCGTCCAGATCCAGCAGGTCGGTGGAGTCGAGGATGCGCGCGTGGTCGGGTTCCAGGCCAGGGAACCAGTTCGACGAGGACCCGGTGGCGATGACGAGGGCGGAGAAGGTGAAAACCTCTTCAGCGGCGCCGGTGACGCGCACGGTGTTCGCGTCCAGCAGCGTCGCGTCGCCCTTGAGCAGGGCCACGCCGTTCTTTTCGAGACAGCTTCCCATGGCTTTGTGGGTGGCCGAGACGAAGGCGGCCTTGCGTTTTCTGAGCGCGGGCATATCCATCACAATGGTGCCGCTGCACAGGCGCAGGCGCGTCTGGGCGTGCAGCCCCTCGAGGTGCGCGGTCGCGCCGAGGTAGAGCTTGGTGGGGATGCAGCCCCAGTTGAGGCATGTCCCGCCCAGGGCGTTTTTTTCGACGAGGGCGACCGTTTTTCCTCTTTGACTGGCGAGCAGAGCTGCGGCATAACCGCCCGGACCTGCTCCTATGACAATGATGTCAAAATGGCTCATGGGATACTCGTGTGTGCTTGATGTGTATGGCGTATGAACGAACACACTTGCCTAATCCGAAGCAGGGCGGAACTCAACCCTCGGGGCGGCCCGCGCCCCCGGACCCGGACAGGCCGGGTGCGATCCTTGGACGGCGGCAGTATGCTCCGACCGGATCGGGAACCAAAATACTCGGATTTCAGATAGCGAGCTGCCCCGCGAATCATGGCGGGGCGGCGTGGAGATAGAATGCAGGAGAATCAGAAGAAGCGCAGCGGGGCCAGAAGGAAAGGAGTCGCCACGCTGTTTGACGATTATGAGATCAAGGATCTTTTCCGCCGGTACATCCAATTGCTCATCGTGGTCGAGGTGCTCATCTTCCTCGTCTGCTGGGTGTACCAGCTGGGCATCGACGAAGTGGCGGTCACGGGCAAGCCCGTGGACGTGCCCTTTCCCTGGAAGGCGTATTTTCTGGTGTCCTTCGCCGCTCCGGTGGCCCTGACCTTTCTGACGGGGATCGTGGTGGTGGCCTTCAACTCATTCCTCTTCGGCCAGCGCGGGCGCGCCGTCTTCAAGGAGGAGGGGCTCGAAGGCTTTTCCGGCAAGCTCGCCAGGGCGGCCAATTTCTGCTTCCAGCTTCCCTTCCTGCTGACGTTGTTCCTGCTTGGGGCCCTGATCGGCGTGGTCTACAACATGGGCGCCATCATGGACTACCTGGCCCGTTTCGGCGAGGCGGCGTCCAAATTTCTGCTCATCGGGCTGGGATGCGTGCTTGCGGCCGGGACCATCTTCGGGGTCGTGCGCATGGTGCTGAACTACAAGCTGCGCAAGAAGAACATGGAATACGACTACAAGCGCGAGGTCATGGACCGTCTGGGGATCGCCATCCTCGACGAGCGCACCATGATCGACAGCCAGGGCAAGGTGGTCGGCCCGAAGCAGATCGATATCATCCCCGAGGCCCCCGGAATCCTGCCCGAGGCCCCTCCCGAGGACGTGCTGAACGACAAGTCAGGCCGCCTCTGATTTTTCCGCCCCGCCCCTGTCCGGGTTCAGACTCCGGACGATTACCAATCCTTTTGGCGAGTTAAACTATAAAAGCCCGGTTCGACCGGGCTTTTTTGCGTCCTGAGTATGTGGTGTTGTTCTTGTACAATGCGCCGATTGCATGTTATCAGTCTCTGAAAAATATGTATCGGCGGCGGTGCGGGGCTAAACTAGAGCTTTTTGGTATGAAATGAAGCAATGTTTTTTTTGACATCAATGCGATTGTGTACAGAAATTGTCCGAATATTTTGTCGACTTAAAGAGTCTGAAAATAAAATGATATTTACACATACGGATTTCAATGGTAGCGCGATCATGAAAAAAATTAGGTAGTAAAGTGGGTCTGGGGGCGCGAATTTTGATCTTCGGCAATTACGGGGTTCGAGGCGGACTCCTTCCGGATTCAAATGGTCGTGACAAGTTCCCGGCGTAACCAAGTTGGTAAGGAGGGCGTGTATGAGTGACTATTCTGCCTGGGATTGGGGCGTAGGCTCCAGAACCGTGGCCGACCTGAGCGATTGCGATTGCGAAGTCGAGTGGAGAGAGGAAAACCAGGCCAGTCCGGATGGCGAGCAGGTGGCTGCCGTGGTCAAGACCGGCGAGGGCGAGTTCGGCGTGTGCGTCAACGGAACATGCTGGGAGCCGAGATACGAGCGCGTCTGGTATCTGCGCTATTCCCCGGACGGGCGGCTCACCGGGCTGGCCAACGACCAGGGCGACTGGACGGTTTGCGTTGACGGAGAAGCCTGGGAAGAAACCTACGGTTTCCTGTTTGACACGATGTTTTCCAAGGATGGCTCGGTCATCGCCTGTTGCGTCGCCGATTCCATGACGTATGGCATGGTGGTGGACGGCGTGGCCTGGGAAAACCTGTACGCCAACGCAAACAATTTTCACCTGAGCAATGATGGGAAAAAGACTGCCGCCGTGGTGCAGACCATCCCCCTTGGACAGGCTGAGGTCTTCAAGTTCAAGGAAGGCATCTATTCCGTGGCCGTGGACGGAGAGGCATGGGACGTGAATTTCGTGAACCTCTGGACGCCGCGTTTCAACGCAGACAACTCGTCCGTCGCCGCACAGACCCGCTTGAATCTTTTCGATTACACCATCGTTGTGGACGGAAAGCCCTGGAACGCGATCTTCAACCAGGTCTGGGAGCCTCTGTTCCATCCCAAGAGCAACAGCGTTGTCGCGCCGGTGCGCCTGTCCGGCAAATGGGGCATGGCCCAGGACGGCAAGGTCATCTGGCAGCCGACTTTTTTCCAGGTCTGGCAGCAGCAGTACAGCCCCTCCGGCGACAGGCTGGCCGCCATCGTCTGCCCGCAGTACGGCCGCTGGACATTGGCCGTGGACGGGAAACCCTGGAACACGACCTTCGGCGACATGGTCATGGACATGACCTTCAGCCCCGACGGCCGCCGTCTGGCCGCCCTGGGCAAACAGGACGGGAAATGGACGGTCTTTGCCGACGACAAACCCTGGAACGGCCGCTACGACATGTGCTACGCGCCGGTCTTCTCGCCCGACGGCAAGCATGTCGCCGCCAGGGTTGAGAAAAGCGGCAAGTTCACCATCGTCGTGGATGGCAAGGAATACGGCCAGGGCTTCGACCAGTGCTTTGATCCCACCTTCAGCCCGGACGGCAGCCGGATTCTGATCCGCGCCATCGCGGGCGGGAAGTACATGAGAATCGTCGAACCCGTCGCAAATATCATCGGATAAGGAGGCTGGACATGCAGGATGTCTATTTGTTGGTTTCTGGCCCCCTGGCCTGGGCGGCGTGGACCATCTTCGTGCTGGGGTCGATCTACAAGATCTGGTCGACGCTCAACACCGCAAAGCAGAAAGATCAGGTATTGCTCAATTACGTTTCATTCAAATACGGGATGCGTTCCATCATCAACTGGTCGATCCCCTTCAACACCGTGAACATGAGGCTTCACCCCCTCTTCACGGGTGTGGCGTTCTTCTTTCACATCGCCTTTTTCGCCCTGCTCATCTTCGTTTCCGCGCATCAGATCATGATCGAGGAAGGGTTCGGCATCGGCTGGTTCACCATCCCCGACGCGGTCGCCGACATCATCGCCTTCGCGGTCATCGGCGCCTGCATTTTCTTCGGCGTGCGTCGGGTGGTGCGGCCCGAAGTGAGCTATGTCACCGACTGGACGGATTTTGCCCTCCTCGCCCTCGTGGCGGCGCCGTTCGTGACGGGCGTTCTCGCCTACCATCAGCTGGGCGATTACCTGACCATGGTCATCCTGCACATGCTCTCGGCGGAGCTGCTGCTCGTGGCCATTCCCTTCACGCGTCTGAGTCACATGCTCCTGGCCCCCTTGACCAGGGCATACATCGGTTCCGAATTCGGCATGGTGCGCCACGTCAAGGATTGGTAAAAAGAGGAGAACGCTATGAAAGAACGCGTCTGGATAAAGGACGAAGGCATTGAGCGGGGTGCGGAGAAGCTGACCCCCGAGAGGATCGAGAAGACGATCAACGCCGTGCTCGGCAACGAGGCCGGAGCGCGCCTGAAGGCGTACGTCGAAACGTGCGCCCATTGCGGGCTGTGCTCCGAGGCCTGCCATTTCTACATCTCCCGGGACCGTGATCCCCGCTTCTCGCCGGTGGGCAAGGTCAAGCAGACCATCTGGGAAATGCTCGACAAGAAGGGTAAGGTCTCGGCGGATTTCATGAAGCAGGCCGTACAGGTCGCTCAAACAGAATGCAATATGTGCAGGCGTTGCGTGCAGTATTGCCCATTTGGTATTGATATCGCCTACATGATGTCTCTTGTGCGTCGCATTTCTCACAAGCTTGAGATCACTCCGCTGTATATTCAGGACACGGCGCATTCCCATTCCGCAACCATGAACCAAATGTGGGTCAAGGACGACGAATGGATCGACGCTCTGCACTGGCAGGAGGATGAGCTGAGGGACGAACTGCCCAACGCGCGCATCCCCCTCGAGAAGGAAGGGGCCGAGATCATGTATTCGGTCATCGGGCCCGAGCCGAAGTTCCGTACGCAGCTCATCTACCAGGCTGCGGCCATCATGAACGAGGCGGGGATGGATTGGACCATGCCGGCGACTCCGGGCTGGGACAACTCCGACATGGCCATGTACACCGGCGATTCGGAGATGATGGGTCGCCTGAAGCGCATGCATTTTGAAACCGCGGCGCGGCTGCGGGTCAAGAAGATCGTCATGGGCGAATGTGGTCACGCCTTCCGTTCCGTGTATGACACGGGCAACCGCGTTCTCGGGTGGCAGATGCCTCCTATTCCTGTCGTTCACGCCCTGGAGTTCTATTGGGACCTGCTGAATGAAGGGAAAATCAAGGTAGCCAAGAAATTCGAAGAACCTGTAACCTTCCACGATCCCTGCAACGTGGTGCGCGGCCGCGGCCTGCACGAAAAGGCGCGCGAGGTGGTCCGGGCCTTCTGTCCGAACTTCATCGAAATGACTCCGAACAAGGAACACAACTACTGCTGTGCCGCAGGTGGCGGTGTCATCAACTGCGGACCGCCATTCAAGAATGCCCGCGTGGAGAGTAACAGGGTCAAGGCCGAGCAGTTGGCCGCCACAGGCGTCAAGGTCTGCATTGCCCCGTGCCACAACTGCCACGGTGGCCTTGAAGACATTATCCACAAGTACAAACTGGGTATCGAACTCAAGTTCCTTGGTGAGATTATCTACGATTGCATGGAAAAACCAAACGCTGTCTAGGGGTGAGTGATGAGACATAAACTACACAGATATATTATTTTCTGCTCTGTCGTGCTCTGCGTCACGTTGTGCAGCGTTTCGGCCTTTGCCCAGGAAGACACCTATCTCAAGGTCGACGCTTTCGGCTCCCTGGAACGTCCGGTCAGCATGTTCGATCATGACGCGCACAACGAAAAAGCCATGATCGAGGATTGCGCCGAATGCCATCATGTCTATGAAAACGGCAAACTCGTCGAGGGCGAAAGCTCCGAAGACCGCGGATGTGCGGATTGCCACACCCTCAAGGCCCAGGGCAATCAGCCAGGGCTGCGCATGGCCTATCACAAGCAGTGCAAGTCGTGTCACGTCGAGAAGAAGAAGGGCCCGGTGGCCTGTGGCGAGTGCCACGTAAAAAGATAATTCGTTTTACTTTCGTACTTTCGACCCGGCTCTCCTCGGAGAGCCGGGTTTTTTTATAGTTTTTCCGCTTCGCTATTTAGAAATTTTCCTGCTTTCCATGCATTTTTCCGCCAAAAAGCTGATGCTTATCTTCTGTTTCAACTATCTCAATCAATTGTATATTTAACTGTTGTGGGCAGGGTGTCCTGAAAGTTCGGCCGATTGTGAAAAATTGGATTAGGTCTTGACGGAAATTTCGGAATTCTATACCTCCGAGGTCGGAATAAATCATACCTGAATAGTCTGCTTAAAAAATTTTTGTCCGGTTTGCGTGCGGACAGGGTTCGCGGTCTGATTTTTCCGGGACAGAGGAGGGCGCCGGGAGGCGGTGCCTCTTGGTGAGGGAGGTTTCCGGAATTTTCCGGAGTGGATTTCAACAAAGGAATTTTCACATGGAGAAGGGAAGACCAAAGCTGCGATGGATCGGAATCCTGTGCGTTAGCATGGCTATGGCTGGATTCGGTCTGAACGCTCTTGGGGGAAAGCAGGAACAGGTCGCAACGAAGCAGTTGGGCGCTGACCTTGTTACCATCGACACGCTCAAGAAGTTCGGCGATCTTGAGTTCCCTGTGGTCCGGTTCGAGCACGACAAGCATACCAAGGCTGTCGAAGGGAAGTGCGAATCCTGCCACACGGTGACCGGGAACACGGTCACGGCCAAGTTCAAGCGCCAGGCGGATACGACTGCCGGGGAAATCAAGGCCATCTATCACGACAACTGCATCAAGTGTCACACGGACACGACCAAGGCCGGCAAGAAGAGCGGCCCCGGCAGCGAGCAGTGCCGGACATGCCACGCCGGACCTGCGGAATCTTCCCGCACGCTCCCCATTTTCGACAAATCCCTGCATTATCGCCACCAGTCCTCCAAGATGGTCCCGGCTCCCGCGGGCCAGAAGGACAACTGCGCCAAGTGCCACACGCAGGACAAGCCCGAGCAGCGCAATCTCTCCTTTGCGGAAAACAAGGAGCAGGCTCATGAAAAGTGCCTGAGCTGCCATGCGGAGATCGCCAAGACCAAGCAGCCTTCCGGTCCCATCGAGTGCGCCGGCTGCCACGACGCCACGGTCCGCGCCGGGTACAAGAAGGTCGTTGACGTGCCCCGCCTGGAGGCCGGCCAGACCGACCACATGCTGCTGATGGCCGAGCCTGCCAAGGTCAGCGCCGAGCCTGCGCTCATCAATGCCGTGCCCTTCAACCACAAGATGCACGAAGAGAAGAACGCGAACTGCTCGATCTGCCATCACACCTCCTCGGCCAAGGGCGTGGTCGCCTGTTCGCAGTGCCACACCTCCCTGGGCAAGGAAGAGGGCGGCTTCATCACCACCGATCAGGCCATGCACCGTGTGACCGCCAAGGCCAGCTGCGTGGGTTGCCACGCCCAGGCCCAGGAAAAGAAACAGTGCGCCGGCTGCCACACCTTCATGGGCCGCACGGGCCAGAAGACCGAAGCCAGCTGCGTCAAATGCCATGTCAGCATCACGGCTGGCCCGGAACTGACCCAGGACAAGACCGCCAAGGCCAACACCGCGGCCATGCTCATCTCGACCCGCGCCAAGGCCGATACGGCCCTCAAGATCGACGAGATCCCCGAGAACGTCGAGATTTCCGTCCTGGCCAACGAGTACCAGGCCAGCAAGTTCCCGCACCGCAAGATCGTGCAGAAGATCATGGAAGGCATGAAGGACGACACCATGGCTGCGTATTTTCATTCCAGCCCCAATGCCGTCTGCGCTGGTTGCCACCACAACAGCCCGGCTTCGGCCAATCCGCCCAAGTGCGTCAGCTGTCACGGCAAGGTGGCCGGTCCCCAGGGTGAGGCCAAGCCCGACCTGAAGACCGCATACCATCAGCAGTGCATCGGGTGTCACACCGAGATGGGCATCGAGAAGCCGGCGGCCACCGCCTGCACCGAATGCCATGCCGCTAAAAAGTAACCTGCCTGCAAGGTCGCAATAACGAGGAGCAACTATGAAACGCAGAAAATTCATTGGCATGCTGGCTGGCGCAGGGGCCTGTTTGGCGGCGTCTACGGCCACTGCCGGTGGAAATCATCATTTTACGGGATATCCCGAAAGCTTTGGGGTGCTTTTCGACAGCACCAAGTGCATCGGCTGCAGAAAGTGCGAAGCCGCGTGCAACAAGGTCAACGAACTGCCGGCCCAGCCGGTGCCCTTCGACGATCTGACGGTTATGGACAAACGCCGGCGTACCCACCACGACACCTTCACCGTGGTCAACAAGTACGCCGTGGGCGACAAGCCCGTGTACCGCAAGCAGCAGTGCAACCACTGCCTCGAACCGGCCTGCGCCTCGGCCTGCTTCGTCGGAGCCTTCAAGAAGGACAAGACCGGCGCCGTCAGCTACGACGCCTCCAAATGCGTGGGCTGCCGTTACTGCATGATCGCCTGCCCCTTCGAGATCCCCACGTACGAATACCATGACCCGGTCACGCCCCGGGTGCGCAAGTGCACCATGTGCCAGCCGCGCATCGAGGAAGGCAAGCTGCCCGGCTGTGTCGAGGACTGCCCCAAGGGCGCCCTCATCTTCGGCCGCCGCGAGGATCTCCTGGGCATCGCCCGCGAGCGCATTCGCAAGCACCCGGACATGTACATCAACCACATCTACGGCGAACACGAGATGGGCGGCACGAGCTGGCTCTACATCTCCGGTGCGCCCTTTGCGCAGATCGGCCTGCGCGAGGACCTGGGCGTCACTCCCGCTCCCGAGTTCACTTCGGGGCCCCTCGGGGTTGTGCCGGCCATCGTGGGCCTGTGGCCGGTCTTTTTGACCGGCGCCTACGCGTTGTCCAAGCGCAAGGACAAGATTGCCGAGGAAGAGCAGCATCATGCCGTGGCCGAGGCGGTAGCCGAAGCCCAGGCCGAAGCTGCGAAGAAGGCGAAGGCGGCCATGGACAAGGCGGAACGCGACAAGCAGGCCGCCATCGATCGTGAAGTGAAAAAAGCGCTCAAGGAAGCAGAGGAGGCCCGCAAGAAGGCCGAATCCGCCGACGCGGGCGAGCAATAAGGAGGAGTGGCGATGTCTCACCACACCACACCCGACAAGAAATTCTGGACTCCTGCCAACATCCTGACGGCCATCATCCTGGCCATCGGCCTGGTGCTGACCGTCAAGCGCTTCACCATGGGCATCGGCTCCGTCACCAACCTGTCCGACGACAACCCCTGGGGCATCTGGATCGGCTTCGACCTGCTCTGCGGCGTGGCCCTGGCCGCCGGCGGCTACACGACCTCCGCGGCCGTGTACCTCTTCGGCATGAAGAAATACCACTCCGCGGTGCGCCCGGCCATCACCACCGCGTTCCTGGGCTACGCATTCGTCGTGTTCGCCCTGCTCTACGACCTGGGCCGCTACTACCGGCTGCCCTACCCCCTGACCATCTATCCCGGGCCCACCTCCTTCCTCTTCGAGGTAGGTCTGTGCGTCGCCCTGTACCTGACCGTCCTGGCCATCGAGTTCTCGCCCGCGGTCTGGGAAACCCTGCGCTGGAAGAAGCTCCGCCACCTGGCCCACAGCCTGACCCTGCTGCTGACCATCTTCGGCGTGATCCTGTCCACCCTGCACCAGTCCTCTCTGGGCGGCCTGTACCTGATCGCCCCGTCCAAGCTGCATCCGCTGTGGTACTCCCCGTACCTGGCGCTGTTCTTCTTCATCTCGAGCATCCCGGCCGGCCTCTCCATGGTCATCTTCGAGGGCGGCCTGTCCCACAAGTTCCTGCATCACAAGATGGACGAGACCCACATCGAGGAAGCTCCCGGCGTGACCCTGGGATTTGCCAAGGCCGCGGCCGTGGTCCTCTTCGGCTACTTCAACCTGAAGTGGATCGGCGTGGCCATCGATGACAACTGGCATTACCTGGCCACCGGCTGGGGCGCCTGGTTCCTGGTCGAAGTCATCGGCTTCGTGCTCGTGCCCTGCCTGATGTACGCCGTGGCCGCCCGCGAAAAGAACCAGAAGCTGGCCTTCTGGGCGTCCATCGTCACGGTGGCGGGCATTGTCTTGAACCGCCTGAACATCTCCCTGGTGGCCTTCAACTGGCAGCTGCCGACCGAATTCCGCTACATCCCCTCGTGGGAAGAGATCATGATCACCGTGTTCATCGTTACCCTGGAAATCACAGTCTTGCGGTTCTGCCTGAGCAAGCTGCCGATCCTGCACGAACACCCCGAATTCAAGGGCGCGCACTAAAGGAGGCGTACAAATGGAATTCATGACATATCATGACTTCATGTTCTGGACCAAGGGCATGGCCTATGTCGGTATGGGCCTTGGTCTGGCGGCGTTCGTGGCCTTCTGGCTGTTCCTGACCGAAAGGGACGAGGACAGGTTCGCTGACAAGGAAGAGGAATAGGCTCGGTCCGATTCGACCAATGAAGGAGTATTCATATGTATGAGATATTGACTGGTCCGCTGCTCTGGATTTCCTTTGCGGTATTCTTTGTCGGCCTGACCGCCCGCGTGGTGCTCTATTTCAAGGGACTGGACTGGCGGCTCGACCGCGTGGCCTACAAGCCCCACATGAACTACGGCATCAAGGGCGCCGTGCGGTCCGTGTACCGCTGGCTGCTGCCCTTCGGCACACATAGCTGGCGTGCCAAGCCCATCTTCACGCTCATGTTCTTCGCCTTTCATATCGGCCTGGTCATCGTGCCCCTGTTCCTGGAAGGGCACGCCGTGATGATCAGAAACGGCCTGGGCATCGCCTGGCCGGCCATGCCGCAGATCCTGGCCGACGTGCTGGCCATTGCGGCGCTCATGGGCGGCATCGGCATCACCGTCCGCCGTTTCCTGCTGCCCGAGGTGCGCATCCTGACCGATGTCAAGGATGTGATGCTGCTGGTCCTGACCCTGACGCTTTTGGCCTCCGGCATCATCGCCTCCTACCACACCGCGAACTATTCGTTCTGGATCACCCTGCACGTGCTGTGCGGCGTGGTCGTGCTGCTGACCGCTCCCTTCACCAAGCTGGCCCATATCGTGCTGTTCTTCTGCACGCGTATTCAGATCGGCATGGATTTCGGGATCAAGCGCGGCGGAATGAAGTCCAATTTTGACTGGTAAGCCAAGAGGAACACAACATGCCCGAAGGAAAACTTTGCAATAAAAAGCCCGTTGCCACCCGCGAGGACCTGGATGCGCTCCTCGCCGACAGCAACGGCAGACAATACTACGCGGAAATGGAACAGCTGGACGTGGACGCCGAGAAGCTCTGGGCGACCATCCAGAAGACCATGAAATCCAGAACCAAAACCTGGCTCGACATCTGCGCCCACTGCGGCCTGTGCGCCGACAGCTGCTTCCTGTACAGCGTCAACGAGCGCGACCCCAAGCAGGTGCCGTCGTACAAGATCCAGTCCACCCTGGGCGAGATCGTCAAAAAGAAGGGCAATGTGTCCAACGAGTTCATGCGCATGTGCATGGACACGGCCTGGTCCAAGTGCACCTGCTGCAACCGCTGCGGCTCGTTCTGCCCCTACGGCATCGACATGGGCGTCATGTTCGGCTACCTGCGCGGGTTGCTCAACTCCCAGGGCTTCGTTCCGTGGGAGCTCAAGATCGGCTCCGGCATGCACCGCCTGTTCCGCGCCCAGATGGACGTCACCGTCGAGGAGTTCGTGGACACCTGCGAATGGATGGTCGACGAGGCCCTGGAAGAATGGCCCTGCCTGGAGATCCCCATCGACAAGGAAGACGCGGACATCGTCTACATGATCAACGCCCGCGAGGCCAAGCACTATCCCGAAGACATCGTCGAAGCGGCCATTCTCTTCCATGTGGCCGGCGAGAACTGGACCATGCCTTCCGAAGGTTGGGAAATGACCAGCCTGTCCATGTTCGCCGGCGACTGGGAAGCCTGCAAGATGCAGGTCGAGACCGTCTATGGCGCCATGGAGCGTCTGCGCCCCAAACGCATGGTGGCCACGGAGTGCGGTCATGCGTACCGTGCCACGGTCATTGAGGGCCCGTACTGGGCCGGTCGTCCCGATGGACAGCCGCCTGTCGAGTGCATCCACTACGTTGAATGGGTGGCTGAGGCCCTGGAACTTGGCAAACTGAAGATTGATCCGGCCAAGAAAATCAAGGAGCCCGTCACTGTACAGGACTCGTGCAACTACGTGCGCAATGCGGGCTTGCGTGACTGCACCCGTATCATCATGAAGCACATCGCCGAAGACTTCCGCGAGATGGCCCCGAACAAGGAGCACAACTATTGTTGTGGCGGTGGCGGCGGCTTCAATGGTATCGGCAGATATCGCAAGCAGCGCAACATCGCGCTCAAGATGAAACGCGAGCAGATCCTGGCTACGGGCGCGAAGTTCGTCATCGCCCCCTGCCACAACTGCTGGGACGCCATCCGCGACCTGGAAGAGGAATATGAAATCGGCATCCGCTGGAGCTTCCTGAAGCCGCTTCTGATCAAGATGCTTGAGGTGCCCGAGCACCTGCTGCCTCAGGAATAAGTCTGTCGAGTCATCGGCATGCCGCGTCCGGCGCGGCATGCCGCAAACAGAACGGGAGTTGACATATGTTTACAAAGATTCTGTTCGCCACCTCCGGCTCTCCCTGCTGCGATGCCGCGGCGCGCGTCGCCTTTGATCTGGCCGCGCGCTACAACGCCAAGCTTTTCGTCTATCATGTCCTCGGCGTGCCCAGCCGCGGCTTCAGCCAGGTCGTGGTCGACGTGCGCACGGGTGAAAAGGTCGAGTTGGACGAAGACTACACATTGTGGGTCAAGGACGAGCTCAAGAACACCTACGACCGTCAGATGAAGGGCGGCGTGGAGTGTGAAATCGACACGGCCGTAGGCATCCCGCACCGCGAGGTGCTGCGCAAGGCCCGTCAGGAAGACGTGGACCTGATTGTCATGGGCGCCAGCACCACTGGCTGCGAAGCCGACGCCGACGCCTACCAGCGCCACTTCGCGGGCTCCACCCTGCAGCGCGTGGCCAAGGCGTCCAAGGCACCGGTGCTGGTCGTCAACCGCCCGGTGGCCTCCTTCTGGGGCGGTTTCACCAACATCGTGTTCGGCGCAGACTTCTCCAAGGCGTCGGAACACGCCTTCAAGTTCGCGCTGAAGACGGCCAGGGAACTCAACGCCCAGTTGCACGTCTTCCACGCCATCGACATCGGCTCCACCCACAGCCTCATTTCCCAGAAGGAACTCGACGACAAGATGATCGAGGCCCGGGACCGGATGCGCCGGAAATATCTCATTCAGACCGGGGACTTCAAGAATGTCTCTGCTGACATCTGGGAAGGCATCCCGTATGTTGAGATCGTGAAGTACGCACGCGAGAAGCAGGCCGACCTGATCATCATGGCCCACCACTCCAAGGATGTGGGTGATGAGGAGTCGGCCTTCGGTCATACTCTGGAGCAGGTGCTGCTGCGGGCCACGTGCCCGGTCGCTTCGGTCAACCGGCCGGACAAGATTCAAAACATGTAACTCATTATCATTGATTGGGGGTGTAAGATGGCCAAGAAGATTCTGATCATTGACGACGATCCCAATATTGTCACGTATCTGGAAGATATCTTTCAGGATGCCGGTTATGCGACATGCAAGGCTACCGACGGCGCCGACGCCATGGCCGTCGTCAAGCAGGAGAAGCCTGCGCTGATCACCTTGGACCTTGAGATGCCTAAGGAGTGGGGACCCCGCTTCTATCGGGAGCTGAGCCAGGAGGAAGAGTTCAAGAACATTCCTGTCATCGTCATCAGCGGCCTGGCCGGGAACAAATATGCCATCCAGAAGGCAGTTGCTTCCTTCACCAAGCCTTTCGATCGCGAAGAACTCCTGAAAGTGATCAAGGAAAACATCGGGTAGCCCAATCCTCAACGACAACACCCTTGCCCGGACTCGTCCACGGCAAGGGTGTTTTCTTTGCACCATGCACAATATCGTCATCTCCGAACCCATTGTGATCATCACCCAGGACCCCGAACACGGACGGGTTCTGGCGCATATCCTCAACGAATACGGCTACCAGCCTTCGAACTGCGACTACGACGACGCCCTTGTCACCGTGAGCGTGGTCCGTCCGCGCCTGGCCGTGCTCGGAATCTGTGATTGCAAGCTGGGGCAGGGCGTCATGCGGAAGATCCGCAAGTCCTTTCCGGAGGTGCGCATCATTGTCCTGGTCCCCGAGGACGATTACCAGATGGGCCTTGATTTTCTGGAGGAGGGGGCATCGGATTTCCTGTTCAAGCCCGTCTCGGAACGGGCCTTGCGCATCGCCCTGGACCGGGCCCTGACCTTCCTGGAGATGGGCCAGGAGCGGGATGTCTTCCGTGAGAAGAACAAGATTCTCGAATCGAGCCACCAGCTCTGCCGCCAGCTTTTCGACGAGGTGCCGTGCTACATTTCCGTCCAGAACAGGGACAGGCGCATCGTGCGTGCCAACAGGCAGTTCAAGCTCGATTTCGGCTCCTGCCTGGGCGAACGCTGCTACGAGATCTACAAGCACCGCACGCATCCCTGTCCGCAGTGTCCCGTGGAGGAGAGCTTCCGCGACGGCATGGTCCACCAGACGGAAGAGGTGGTCACGACTCGCGGCGGGCAGCAGAAGATCGTGCTGACACTGACGGCCCCGCTCAAGGGCGAGAACGGCGAGATCAACGAGGTCATGGAACTGGCCACGGACATCTCCCAGATTCGCGAACTGCAGGACCGTCTGACGTCGCTGGGCCTCTTCATCGGTTCCATCTCCCACGGCGTGCGCGGCATGCTCACGGCCCTGGACGGAGGCCTGTACCGCCTGGAGAAAGGCATCCAGAACAACGACATGGAGCTGGTCGCCAACGGCGCGGAGCGGGTCAAGTTGATGATCTCCCGCATCCGCAACTCGGTCCTGGAGATGCTCTATTACTCCAAGGACCGCGACCTCAACATCCAGACCCTGGATGTGCAGACTTTCGGCGACGGCGTGGCCAACTTCGTGGAGCCCAAGGCCACCAAGCACGACATCCGTTTCCAGAAGGAATTCCACGGCAACCTGGGCCGGTTCGAGATCGACCCGGAAGTCATCTCCGCCGGCCTGGTCAACATCCTGGAGAACGCCGTGGACGCCTGCATCGAGGACGAGTCCAAGGAGCGCCACGTGGTGACCTTCGTCGTGGATGGCGATAAGGACAAGGTGTCGTTCATCATCCGCGACAATGGCCCCGGCATGGACCGCTCCACCCAGGAGAAGATGTTCTCCCTCTTTTTTTCCTCCAAGGGCAGCAAGGGCACGGGTCTTGGGCTGTACATCGCCAACGATGTCGTGCATCAGCACGGCGGGCAGATATTCGTGGATTCGACAGTCGGCGAAGGCACGGAGTTCCGGGTGGAACTCCCGCGCAGGCATGTGAAAAAGGCGCCGCAGAACAACGGCACCCATGACCCGGCACAAACGGATTCCTAAGGGCTGGACATTGAAACTTCGGAGGATCGCATGCGTTTGACCACGCGGAGCCGCTACGGGACCAGACTTCTGCTGGACATCGCCCTCAACCAGGACAAGGGCTGGGTCAACACCACGGACATCGCCCGGCGTCAGAACATTTCGCAGAAATATATCGAAAAGCTGATCACCGGCCTGCGGCGCAGCGGGCTGATCAACAGCAAGCGCGGTCCCTTCGGCGGGCACAAGCTGGCCAAACCGGCCCTGGACATCACCGTGGGCGATGTGGTCCGCGCCCTGGAGGAAAAGGTCGTCCTGACCCAGTGCGCCGAGGGCGAGCCCATCTGCGGCGAATGTTCCCTGGCCGGCGAATGCG
>CALMTS010000360.1 GCA_937872685.1 uncultured Desulfomicrobium sp. | reverse complement strand
ACGTTCAGGAGCCTGGCCGCCTGGGACTCGTTGCCATCGGCCAGGCGCAGGGCCTGTTCGTAGTATTCGTATTCCAGGTTCTGCAGCAGGGCCGGCAGATCCACTCCGGCTTCGGTCATCGGCGGGGTTCCTGCGGCCTCGGGGCCTTCGGACGTGCAGCCGTCGGCCAGGCCCAGGTCCGCAGCGTCGAGTTCCGGGCCGCAGGCCATGAGGGCCGCGCGTTCCATGATGTTGCGCAGTTCGCGCACGTTCCCGGTCCAGTCGTGGTGCAGCAGGGCCTGGCGGGCGGAGTCCGTCAGCGCGCTGAATTTCTTGCCGAATTTCTCGCCGTATTCATGCAGGAAGAGCTTGGCCAGGGGCAGGATGTCCTCCTTGCGGCCGGCCAGGGACGGTACGCGGATGCGCACCACGGCCAGGCGGAAGAAGAGGTCCTGGCGGAAGGCGCCCCGGGCCACCATGTCCTCCAGATCGCGGTTGGTGGCGGCCAGGACCCGCGTGCGTACGGTGCGCTTGGCCGTGGAGCCCAGGGCGTAGAACTCCCCGTGCTGCAGGAAGCGCAGGAGCTTGGCCTGGGCGCTCTGGGGCAGTTCGCCGATTTCGTCGAGGAAGAGGGTGCCGCCGGCGGCTTCCTCCACCAGCCCGGCCTTGCCCTTCCTGCCGGCGCCGCTGAAGGCTCCAGGGGCGTAGCCGAAGAGCTCGCTCTCGATGAGTTCGCCCGGCATGGCCGCGCAGTTGACCGTGACCAGGGGCCCGCGGAAGTTGGGGCTGCGGTAGTGGATGGCGCTGGCCACCAGTTCCTTGCCCGTGCCCGTGGCCCCTTCGATCAGGACCGGCGTGTCGGGGCTGACCGCGACCTTGGCCACGGTCTGGACCACATCCGTCAGGGCCTCGCTCTCGGCCACGAAGAAGGGAATCTGCTCGCGCAGGGCCTTGTCCTGCAGTTCGCGGATTTCCTTGCCCAGGCGGATGGAACTCCCGGCGCGTTCGAGGCACAGCTTCAGGGCGTCCATGCGCAGCGGCTTGAGCAGGTAATCGAAGGCGCCGCGCTTCATGGCCGAGATGACCGTGTCCAGGTCCTCGAAGGCCGTGATCATGATGACCGCCGCGTGGGGGGCCTGGCTGCGGATGCCGTCCAGCACGTCCAGCCCGCTCACGTCGGGCAGGCCGATGTCCAGGAGCACGAGGTCGGGCTTGAGGGCCGCCAGGCCGGCCAGGGCCTCCTTGCCCGTGGCGCGGGTGGACACGGCGTACTGCCGGCCCAGGGCCATGGACAGGCTGTCGCGGATGGACTCCTCGTCGTCGATGATCAGCAGGGAATAGTTCATGGGTGCTCCGCGGCAGGAATGGGGAACTCCAGCCTGAATTCGGCTCCGCCAAGGGGGCTCTCGGCCACGCGGATCACGCCGCCGTGGTCGGCCACGATGCGCTGCACGATGGACAGGCCGATTCCCGTGCCGTCGCTGGCCGTGGTGTAGAAGGGGTCGAAGATCCGCTCCCGGTCCGCCGGGGCTATGCCCGGGCCGTTGTCGCCCACGGTCAGGCTGACGCGGCCCTCGGCCGCCCCGATGCGGATTTCGATGCGCTTTTCGCCGTCGCCCTGACGCACGGCCCGGGCGGCGTTGTCCACGATGTTGACCACGGCCTGTTCCAGTTGCATGCGGTCGCCGCGGATGGGGGGCGTCTTTTCGAAGTTCGTGGTCACGCTCACTCCGGCCTTGCGCAGGGTTGGCGCCAGCAGGCCCAGGGCCTCCTGGACCGGCGCGGCCGGGTCCAGCAGCTCCAGGCGCGGCGTGCCTGGCTTGGAGAAGTCCAGCACGCGGCGGATGACGGATTCCATCTTGCCCGCAGCCTTGCGGATCTTGTCGATGGTGGAGCGCAGCACGCCGGCCGCCCCGTCGTCGGGCAGTTCGGCGCAGATCTCGTCCATGGCGTAGAGGTAGCCGATGATGCCCGTCAGGGGGTTGCGGATCTCGTGGGCGATGCCTGCGGCCATGCGGCCCAGGGAGTTGATCTTGTCCAGGAGCATGATCTGGCGGGCCATGCGCCGCGAGGCCGTGACGTCGGCCATGAAGACGGCCACGCGGGTGACGCTTCCGGCGTCGTCGAAGACGGGGTAGAAGTGCAGGTCGAGGTCTTCCTCCTGGCCGTATTCGGTGATGGAGCCGGCCTCGCCCGACGCGAACACGGCGTCCACGGCCTGCCGCAGCCGCCCTTCGCGGCCGTGCGGGAGCAGGGCGTAGAGGGACAGGCCGAAGAGGGACTCGCGGTTCCTGCCCAGGCGCCTGGCCCCGGTCTCGTTGATGTCGAGGATGATGCCGTCCTGGTCCATGAGCAGGAGGGTCTCGGTGGGCGCGTTGATCAGCGCGCGCGCCTTGGCCTCGCGGTCGCGGATGTGCGCTTCGGCCAGGCGGCGCTGCTCGATTTCGAAGCGCAGGTCGCTGGTGCGGCGGTCCACCTCGATTTCGAGGCGTGCGCGGGTCTTGCGCAGGTCCCCTTCGGCGCGGATGCGTTCGTTCACCTCGCGCTCGAGGTCGTCGTTGGCCGTGCGCAGGTGATCCGTGCGGGCCCGGACGGCCTCCTCCAGCTGCTCCTTGTGGCGGCGCAGCACGGCCTGGGCTTCCTGGCGCCGGCGGATGGAGCTCAGCAGCATGGCCAGGGCGGCCAGCAGCACGGCCACACCGGCCGTGGCGGTCCAGATGTAGCGCTTGTCGATCTGGTAGAAACGGGCCGGCTGATTGAGGACCAGGCTGTCCTTGGGCAGCAGGGATTCGGGGATGCCGAAGCGCCGCAGCTGGATGTAGTCGAAGATGAACCGCGACGGGGTCTGGGTGTCCACGGGGATCGCGTCGGGATCGGCCCCGTCCAGGACGCGCATGGCCAGGCGCGCCACGCGTTCGCCCTCGGCCCGGCCCTCGACCATCCGTCCGCCCACGCAGCCCGTGCCCATCTCGAAATCCCAGAATCCGTAGATGGGCACCTGGGCGTAGGTGGAGAGGAAGAGGTTCTTGCCCCGGTAGTCCACCAGCACGCCTTCCTCGTTGCGCATGACGCCGTGGACGAAGATGATCTGCCCGGGCCCCAGGCCCGCCAGGCGCGTGCGCAGTTCCTGGGCGGGGAGGTTGTTCCAGTAGGTGAAGCGGATGCCGGGGAACTGTTCCTCCAGGGCGCGCAGGGACTGGTCCGTGAGCAGATCCGTGATGGACTGGTCCGCGCCGATGATCACGAACTCCCGTGTGCCCGGGTGCAGCCCCAGGGCCGTGCGCATGGTCTCGGCGAAGGGCGGGTTCTCGGCCAGCCCCGTGACGCCGCGCTGCCCGCGCAGCTGGTCCGGCTGGAAGTCGTTGACCCCGCAGAAGACCACGGGTGCGTTGCGGAAGATGCTTTCACGGTATTTGAGGACGAAATTGAGGGCGTCGTTGTCCGTGGTGATGATGAGGTTGAAGACGCTCTCGGCCAGCTTGTGGCCCAACAGGGCGGCTTGCAGGGAAAGGTAGGACGTGTCGGTGTTTCTTTTGGTGTCGAGATACTCGACCCACAGCAGGGCCTGCGGCTTCTCGGCGCGGAACGTTTCCTGGATGCCGGCGTTGAGCGTGTCCGTCCAGGACAGCCCCGGATGGTAGGAGTGCAGGACGAGAACGTTCTGCGACTTGGCATGCGCCTGTATGGGGGCCAGGAGCAGAATAAGCAGGATTATTGAAATGACGCGCGGCATGAGGCGGGTGTATGCGCAATCGGCGCGGCATTCAAGTCCGTGCGCACATAGCCTTGACAGCGCCGGACGTTGGGAATAACGGTCTGTGTTTCCTTGCTCGCCCGAAAAGGATGGGCGGGCTTTTACCCACAAGGAGGATTTATAATGATGACAAGGTATGAGGAACTGCTCCTGCTCAGCCCGGAGCTCGGCGCCGATGAGTGCCGCGAGATCGTGAACAACCTGAGCGCCATTGTCGAACGCGAGGGCGGAAGCGTCCTGAAGATCGACGACTGGGGCGTCAAGGATACCGCCTATCCGGTTCGCAAGTTCAACCGCGGCCGGTACATCCGCATGGAAATGAGCATGCCCGGCCAGGCCGTGGCCGAGCTGGAACGCAATGTGCGCATTGCCGATGGCGTGTTCAAATTCATCACCGTGAAGCTCGCCGACACCCCGGTCGAGACCACCGAGGAGGCATAAGATGTCCTTTAAGAAGAAGTTCGCACCCCGGAGAAAATACTGCCGTTTCTGCGAGAACCCCGAAATTCCGCTCGACTACAAGCACCCCGAGGTCCTCAAGGACTTCGTGACCGATCGCGGCAAGATCATCGCCAGCCGCATCACCGGATCCTGCGCCAAGCACCAGCGGGCCATCACCCGCGAGGTCAAGCGCGCACGTCAGATGGCGCTGTTGTTCTACACGGCCACCCACAGCACGGACGTGCTCAAAAAATCCAGAGTCTAGGAGATAGGTCATGAAGGTCATTTTGCGAGCAGACGTGGATAATCTGGGCCGCCTTGGCGACATCGTCGCCGTGCGCCCCGGTTATGGCAGAAACTACCTGTTGCCTCAGGGCCTGGCCTCCCTGGCGACTCCCGGCAACCTCAAGGTCTTCGAACAGGAGCGCCGCAAGCTGCAGGCCATGAACGACGCCATCAAGGCCGATGCCTCCGCCCTGGCCTCCAGGATTGAGGCCGCCAAGGTCGTCATCGAAGTGCGCACCGGCGACGGCGACAAGCTTTACGGCTCCGTCACCTCTCCCCAGATCGCGGCCATCCTGGCCGAGCAGGGCGTGGACGTGGATCGCCGCAAGATCCAGCTCGACGAGGGCATCCGTACCCTTGGCGAGTACATCGTCGACGTGAAGCTGCATCCCGAGGTCGTGGCCAAGCTGACCGTGAACGTGGTCAAGTTCGGCCGCACGGAACAGGTGACCGAACCCGAACCGCAGGCCGATGCAACCGAAGAAGCCGCCGCAGAATAAGTTCGGGCAGCGCCTCGGAACGAAAATCCAACCGGAAGAGGCCTTGCAAAAGGCCTCTTCTGATTTGTTGCGCAGAATCCCCCCCCACAACACCGAAGCCGAACAGGCGGTGCTGGGAGGGGTTTTTTTGCGCAACGACATCTTTCACACCCTGGTCGACGTCATCTCCGACGAGGACTTCTACTCCCCGGTACACCGCACCATCTACCAGGCCTTCCAGGAACTCTACCGCCGGCGCGAGCCCGTGGACCTGGTCACCGTGGCCGAGTACCTCCAGACCAAGGGGCAGATCGACGAGGTCGGCGGCACGGTCTATCTGGCCTCCCTGGCCGAATCGGTGGCCTCGGCCTCCAATGCCGTGTACCACGCCCAGATCGTGCGCGACAAGGCGGTGCGCCGGCGCCTCATCCAGACCTCTTCCGAGATCCTGACCAGCTGCTTCGAGGCCGGCGAGGAGACCGAATCCCTCCTGGACCAGGCCGAGCAGCAGATTTTTTCCATCGCCGAGTCCAAGGGCAAGCCCGCCTTCATGAGCAGCAAGGACCTGGTCCAGCGCGTCTTCGAGCAACTCGAGACGCGCGCCGGGCAGGGCGAGCTGGTTACGGGCGTGCCCACCAGCTACACGGATTTCGACCACATGACGGCCGGCCTGCAGAAGTCGGACCTCATCATCCTGGCGGCCCGCCCGTCCATGGGCAAGACGGCCCTGGCCCTGAACATGGGCATGCGCGCGGCCATCCGCCACAACGTGCCCGTGGCCGTCTTCTCCCTGGAAATGTCCATGGACCAGCTCATGATGCGCCTGCTGGGCTGTCACGGGCGGGTGGACCTGAGCCGCCTGCGCAGCGGGTACCTCAACGACGAGGACTGGAGCCGTCTCTACCAGGCCGCCGAGGACCTCACCCGGGCGCCCATCTACATCGACGACACGCCGGCCCTCTCGACCATGGAGATCCGGGCCCGCAGCCGCCGCCTCAAGGCCGAGAAGGGAGTGGGGCTGATCATCGTCGACTACCTGCAGCTCATGCGTTCCAGTCACAAGAGCGACTCCCGCGAGCAGGAAATCTCCGACATCTCCCGCAATCTCAAGGCCCTGGCCAAGGAACTCAATGTCCCGGTCATCGCCCTGTCCCAGCTCAACCGCAAGGTCGAGGAGCGTTCCGACAAGCGGCCCATGATCTCGGACCTGCGCGAATCCGGCGCCATCGAGCAGGACGCCGACGTCATCGTCTTCATCTACCGTGACGCGGCCTACAACAAGGCCGAGGACAACCCGAACAAGAATATCGCCGAGATCATTATCGGCAAGCAGCGCAACGGTCCCGTGGGCATGCTGCGCCTGGCCTACTTCGGTCAGTACACCGTGTTCGAAAACCTCACGGAGGTCGGCCTGCCGTCTGAGGACGGCGGCGCGTACTGACCCTTTCCGCCCACCCTCAACTCCAAGCGGATGCCGTCATGAAAGCCTATTGCCCGGAAGAGTTTTTTTCGCGCAGCGAACTCGACAACGTCCAGAAGACCCGCCTGATGACCACCCTCGAGCGCGCCGCCAGGTCCGAATTCTACTCCGGCCGTTTCGCGGCGATGGGAGTGGACCTCGCCTCCATCACTTCCGCCGAGGACATCGTGCGCCTTCCGTTCACCACCAAGGACGACCTGCGCAGCGCCTATCCCGCCCGCATGCTGACCCGTCCTGTGACGGACATGGTGCGCCTGCACGCCTCTTCCGGTACCACGGGCTCTGCCACGGTCATCTATTACACCAAGAACGACATCGAGTCCTGGGCCGATCTCATGGCCCGCTGCATGCACATGGTCGGCATCCGCAGCGAGGACACGTTTCAGAACATGTCCGGATACGGGCTTTTCACCGGCGGCCTCGGCATCCACTACGGCGCGGAGCGCCTGGGCTGCCTGACCATCCCGGCCGGGGCGGGCAATTCCAAGCGACAGTTGAAGCTCCTCGAGGATTTCAACGTCTCGGCCATTCACATCATTCCGTCCTACGCCCTGCACCTGGGCACGGTGAAGGAAGAGCTCGGCTACACGGCGGACCGCCTGAACGTGCGCGTCGCCCTCATCGGCGCCGAGCCGCACACCGAAGCCATCCGCAGGCGCATCGAGGATGTCTGGGGCATGAAAGCCTACAATTCCTACGGACTGTCGGAGATGAACGGCCCCGGCGTGGCCTTCGAGTGCCTGGAGCAGAACGGCATGCACATCTGGGAGGACGCCTACCTGGCCGAGATCGTGGATCCCGACACGGGCGAACGGCTCCCCGACGGCGAGGTGGGCGAACTGGTCATCACGACCCTCTGCCG
The DNA here is from genome assembly GCA_937872685.1 of uncultured Desulfomicrobium sp. Classification (GTDB taxonomy): domain Bacteria; phylum Desulfobacterota; class Desulfovibrionia; order Desulfovibrionales; family Desulfomicrobiaceae; genus Desulfomicrobium. Next base: position 11,060 of record CALMTS010000360.1, on the reverse strand, counting down.
CGAGGGCATGCCCCTCATCCGCTACCGCACCAAGGACCTGACCCGCTTCCTGCCCGGAGAATGCGCCTGCGGCCGCACGCACCGCCGGCTGGACCGCATCAAGGGCCGCGCCGACGACATGATCATCCTCAAGGGCGTGAACATCTACCCCATGCAGGTCGAGCAGGTGCTCATGAGCATCCCCGAGGTCGGCCAGAACTATCTCATCGTCCTGGAGCGGGAAGGGTACCTCGATCAGATGCGCGTCAAGGTGGAGGTCAAGGAGGAGTTCTTCGTCGAGGACATGCGCGAACTCAAGGCCCTGCAGAGCCGCATCAGTTCGAGGCTGCGCGACGAAATCCTCATCACCGCGCGCATCGACCTGGTGGAGCAGAACTCCCTGCCCAAGTCCGAGGGCAAGGCGCAGCGGGTGCTGGATCTGCGGGAATAGGAACACCGGCACCGCGGCCGCGACGGCCGCGGGACGCACATCGACAACCCGGGTCCCCATGCGCATGGGGATCCGTTTTTTTTTTCAGGGCGGTTCCGGGGCGGGATTACTCGTACTGCGTCACGGCGCAGGACAGGCCTTTCTTTTCGGCCTCCAGGCACTGGTTCAGGGCGTCCTCGCGCGAGCGCTCCAGGGCGAACTGAATCTCCACGCCGCTGACCAGCTCGTGCTCGAACACGTCCTGCGGCTCGCGCAGGCCCACCAGCTGGCTTGCCCGTCGGATCTGCTCCTGGCTGGTCAGGGGGCCGATGGTGCCGACAAAGGGCCGGAAGACCACCTGGATGTCGTCCATCTCGTGCTGCTGCCCGAATTCCCTGGCCTGTTCGAAGCTTTCGAAGCGTCCGACGAAAAGCGCATAGCGTTCCGGTTCGCCGTTTTCCCGGTTCCAGAACAGGTTCCGGTCCAGGTCCGTGAAGCGCGGGAGATGCAGCAGCAGGGCCTCCATGGTCGCAAAGGTTCCCAACTGCACGGAATAGGGGCCGTCCTTGGTGCGTTTGCGGAATACGGTCTTGGCCACGGTCTGCATCATGGGGCCGGCCGGGCGCTGCTCGACCCCGGTCACGGCGGAGGGAGGCGTGGCGGTCACCGCGTCACTCGGCGCGCCGCCGGTTCCGAAGATCAGGTCCATGATGCCCAGCCCCGGCATGAGCCAGGAGAGGAAAAAGACGAGCAGGGCGATGATCGCGCCCATGCTCAGGGCCAGGACGAGGCCGGCCCAGGGCGACATCCTGCTGCCCATGCGCTCGGTGGTGGCGGTCTCCTCGGGGCCTTCGTCCCGCTGCGCCGCAGTGCCGGGCCTGCATTCCAGGGCATCCTCCGCGTCGCAGGAGTCTTTCGTGCTCAACGCCCGGAGGGCCAGGGTCACGGTCAGCATGCGCAGGATGCCGATGACGCCTGCCGCCTTTCTGACCAGGACTTCGGGGTTCGAGATGAGATCCGTGGCAAGGCCGGCGTTTCTGAGCAGGAATTCGATGTACTCTCCGGATTGCTCGCGGGTCAGCTTGGGCAGGTTCTGGATGGCGCCGAGCATGGAATAGATCGGCCTGTTGTCCGGCCGGGCCAGCTTGTGCACGATTTCGCCGTTGCCCACCAGCACCACCTGCAGTACGCTGCCGTGCTGTCCGGCCAGGGTGAAGAGGCTGGCGAGGAAGGCGAAGTCCCCGTCCGTGAGCAGATGGGCGTTGTCTATGAGCAGGGCGATGCGCTTTTTTTCGCGCAGAAGCTTGGTCAGGACGGGCTTCGTCTCCCCATCCGGCGTCGTATGCATCATCAGTGCATGAAAAAGCGTTTGTTCCGAAGATGCAGAAAGGCTGATCGTTTCAATTTGCAAGGCTGTCTGGAGGCGATTCAGAAATGTCGTTTTCCCCGATTTGGGAAAACCGATAATGCAACTCAGGGGGCGGAGGTTGTTTATTTCATCCAAGACAGATTGAAAAACATCCTCCAGTTGCGGAGTTGTAAAGTGCTGGACAGCGCCGGATGCATGTTCGAAAGGGGAGTCGCTCATATGATGGCTTTTTTCCGGAATCTCGCCGTTTTGTCCTGATGCTGGAATTTTTCAGGATTTCTGCCCTCTGTAATTAGGTGTTGACGTAATTCTATGCAAGCTTTTTTTCAAATATACTGCTATTATGAGTGGTTCGGTGGTTCCAGATGACTCTGTTGCCGGGTATTCCCTTTTTCGCCCTGTCGCTGGCCATGCTCCTGTGGGGCAGTTCTTTCGTGGCCTTCAAGTATGCGGTCATGTTTTTCGACCCCATCGTGGTCGTCTTTGCGCGCATGGCCATCTCGGGCCTGGTCTTCCTGCTGTTCCTCCCGCTCTGGCGGCCGGGCAGGGTGCGCCGGGGCGACGTCTGGTTCATGGTTTTCATGGCCCTGTGCGAGCCGTGCCTCTATTTTGTCTTCGAAGGCAAGGCCCTGACGCTGACCACGGCCTCCCAGGCCGGCATGGTCGCGGCCACCCTGCCCGTGCTCGTGGCCCTGTGCGCCGGGTTCCTGCTCGGCGAGCGTCTGACGCGCCGCTCGTGGACTGGCCTTTTCCTGGCACTGGGCGGCGTGGCCTGGGTCAGTGTGTCCGGGAGCGCGACGGAAGCCGCGCCGCGACCCGTGCTGGGCAATTTCCTGGAGCTGCTGGCCATGATCTGCGCGGCCGGTTACACGGTCAGCATGAAGAAGCTCTGCGCCACCTATTCCCCGTGGTTCCTGACGGCGGTGCAGTCCATGGTGGGGTCGGTGTTTTTCCTGCCCCTGCTGTTCCTGCCTTCGACGAGCCTGCCCGCGGCCATGCCCGTCGGGCCGAGTCTCGCCGTCCTCTATCTGGCGGTCTGCATCAGCATCGGCGCCTACGGGCTCTACAACTTCGGCATCAGCCGGCTGCCCGCCTGGCAGGCCACGGCCTTCGTCAACCTCATTCCGGTCATCTCCATGCTGCTGGGCTGGCTCTGGCTTGGCGAAAGCCTCAACGCCGCCCAGTTGGCCGGCGTGGCCGTTGTCTTCGGCGGGGTGCTCCTGTGCCAGGAGTGGCGGGCCGGTGAAAATACGGACACCCCCGGCCGCGCGCTTGCGGTCGAGGGTGTCTCCGGGGATGCGGGGCAGTTGCCTCCGGTGCTGGCCTCGATGGACGAGGCGCTGGTTCCGGTGCGCAGCAAGGACTAGCCGGCGGCCCCTGCCGGCGCTGCGTGATCGCAGGGCTCCTAGAGCCGGTTGAGGCCGACGGGAGACGGGGTTGCGGGTGCGAGCCTTTCCTCGCTGACCTTCCCGTCCCGGGCCACGATGGCCCGCGTGGCGGGGATATCACGGCCGCTGCGGGCCAGGGCCTGGCCGACGATGCGCGAGAGGCCCGAGCAGCAGGGCACCTCCATCTCCAGAACGGTGACGGAGTTGATGCGGTTCTGGCTGAAGACCTGCGTCAGCCGCTCCACGTATTCCCCGGCGTTGTCGAACTTGGGGCAGCCGATCATGACCGTCCGCCCGGCCAGGAAGCGCGAGTGGAAGTCCGGGGTGGCCACGGGGCAGCAGTCTCCGGCGATGAGCAGGTCCGCGTCCTGCAGGAAGGGCGCGTGGGGCGGGATGAGCCGGATCTGCACGGGCCAGTGGGACAGGGCCGAGCCGGCCTGTGCGGCCGGTACGTTGGCCGTGTCGCAGGGCGTCATGCGCATCATGCCGGCCGAGGGGCAGCCGCCATGGGCAGGAGTGCGGGTCGAAACCTGGGCTGACGGGCAACCGCCGTGTCCGCCGCCATGGCCATGATTCTGGGGTGCGACGCCGCCCGTGCGGCGCACATGCTCCATGGCCGCCTCCTCGTCGAAGTCGTCGGCCTCGCGCTCGATGATGTGCAGGGCGTCCTCGGGGCAGTGCCCGATGCAGGCCCCGAGGCCGTCACAGAACATGTCGCGCACGATCTTCGCCTTGCCGTCCACGATGGCCAGGGCGCCTTCCGCACATCCGGTCACACACTGGCCGCAGCCCGTGCACTTCTCTTCGTCTATTTCGATGATTTTGCGTATCATGGTTCTCCTCCGCTGTTGTTTGCGTGAGTCCTGTCTATGGGAAGTACGGATATGTCCGCTTTGAGCCATGTCAAAAAAGTAGGGAAAGTTTCAGGAAGCGTCCGGGAGGCGTTTCCAGGGCGGGCGCGCGCCGTCTCGCTCCGGACACGGCCCGTCGAAACTCCCTCGCTGGCCTCGTAACGTTTTCCCGTCGCTTTTTATGGCATGCTCCTGCGCTTCGGGCTCCAGGCGACGGGAAAACGAACGATGCCTGGTTCGGTCAGACAGTCGACGGGCCGTGTCCGGAGCGAGACGGCGCGCTCGGGCAGGACTTTGGGCGGGAGAAATTGAAGAGAGATATCATCGGGGATTTGTGTTGCGTCACCCGAGATACGTCATCGCGAGGAGTCTTCGACGCGGCGATCCATGCCCTCCACAGCAAAAAGAAAAGCCCGCCTGGACCTTGTGGTCCGGCGGGCATGTGTCGGAAGTTATCGTGGGTGCCCGAGCCGTCAGCCCTGGGCCTCGGCCGCTGCGGGCTGCGGCTTGGGTGCGGGTTTGACCGGGGTTTTGCGCGTGAGGCGTTCCAGCAGTTTCTGGGCGGCCAGGCGGGTTTCGCCGGGCGCTGCCAGGAAGAGCATCTCCCCCTTGGGCGAGAACCAGTGCCAGCCCTCGGGCTTGGTCAGCAGCATGGCGCCTTTTTTCTCCAGGTACTCCAGATCCTTGCCTTCTTCGACCGCGGCCTGCAACTGGATCTGCAGGTTGTCCGTCTCCAGCACGATGGAGGCGGTGCGGAACAGCTCGAAAGCGCCGTGGGAGATGTCCATGAGCAGGCCCTGGTCCGGAGTCTTCTTGGTGCTCAGAGCCTTCTCCAATTCCAGAAGATCTTTCTTGAGATCCCTCAGTTCCGCGATGGCCATGTCCCGGGCCATGTCCCCCTGTTCCTTGATGGTCTTGGCCAGTTGGTTCTGCAACACCTTGCTCATGCGTGCTCCTCTCTGCCGTTGGCGTTAAACTACAAAATCTGCCCCAGAAACTCCTTGGTCCGTTCGTGCGTCGGCGCGGTGAAGAAATGCTCCGGCACACCCTGCTCCAGAATCTCGCCTTTGTCCATGAAGAGCACGCGGTCCGCCACTTCCCGGGCGAATCCCATTTCGTGGGTGACCACGACCATGGTCATGCCCTCCCGCGCCAGGTTCTTCATGACGTCGAGAACTTCGCCGACCATTTCCGGGTCCAGGGCCGAAGTGGGCTCGTCGAAGAGCATGATCTTGGGGTCCATGGCCAGGGACCGGGCGATGGCCACGCGCTGCTGCTGGCCGCCCGAGAGCTGGTCCGGTTTGACGGCGAATTTTTCGGCGATGCCGACCTTCTCCAGGAGGGCCATGCCCTTGGCCTCGGCCTCGTGCCTGGAGCGTCCGCGCACCGTCATCTGGGCCATGGTCAGGTTGTCCAGCACGGTCTTGTGGGGGAAGAGGTTGAAGGACTGGAAGACCATGCCCACTTCGGCGCGGATGGCGTTGATGTCGCACTTGGGGTCGAGGATGTCGACGCCGTCGATGATGATGTGCCCGGAGTCGGCGTATTCGAGGCGGTTCAGGCAGCGCAGGAAAGTGGACTTGCCCGAGCCCGAGGGTCCGATGATGACCACCACCTCGCCCGGCGCCACGGAGCAGGAGACGCGGTTCAGGGCCTGCAGGCGCTCGGGGGTGTAGAAGAACTTGTCGATGCTTTGGACGTCAATGATGGGGGGCGTGTGCATGGGTCTCCTCAGATGGCCTTGCGTTCGAGATACTGCACGAACATGGACAGGGTGAAGGTCAGGACCAGGTACAGGATCGCGCACACGATCCAGATTTCAAAGGGCTGCAGGGACGAGGACACGACCTCGCGCGAAGCCTTGGTCAGTTCGCGGATGGAGATGACGCCCAGAAGCGAGGAGTCCTTGACCAGGCTGATGAACTGGCCGGCCAGGGGCGGCAGGATGCGCCGGAAGGCCTGGGGCAGGATGACCTTGCGCATGGCCTTGTTGTAGGTCATGCCCAGGGACCTGGCCGCCTCCATCTGGCCGCGGTGGACCGACTGGATGCCGGCGCGCACGATCTCGGCCGTGTAGGCGCCGGTGAAGATGGCCAGGGCCATGACGCCGAACCACATGGGCGGAACCTGGCCGATGTCGGCCCGGGCCAGGATGGAGTTGATGACCGTCCCGACCACGAAATACCAGAGGAAAATCTGCACCAGCAGGGGAGAGCCGCGGATCAGTTCGATGTAGGTGATGGCGCTCCAGCGCAGGGCCGGGTTGTCGGAGATGCGCGCCAGACCGGTGAAAAGTCCGAGGATGATGCCGAAGATGATGGCCAGGGCGCTGACCTCCAGGGTCAGCCACAGGCCCTCGACCAGGATGCCGGGCTTCCAGTGGGTGTAGAACCCGATGTTGTCCCCGGCGTAGACATAGTCGCCGGAGGACAGAAGGAGGGAGCTTTTGGGCAGGACGTGGCTTTCCTCGCCGTCGTCACCTTTGATGGACACGCGGACGTTTCCCTCGGACGCCTCTCCCGTCGGTTCGATGGCGGCGATGGTGCCTTCCATCTCGGCACGGATGCTGACCTTCTCTTCATAGAGGAAATATTGGGGTACCCGGTTCCATCTCCACGTGTATTCCACCTTCTTGGTGGCGAAGTAGAGCAGGGCCATGGAGCCGCAGAGTCCCAGCACGAAGACGACGCTCCAGAACTGGTAGTACAATTTGCTTTTGGGGCGATCGAGTCCCGTGTAGGTGGCCATTTTCAATCCTGTCGCTGATGAATCACAAAAACGAGGGATCCGGCCCGAAGCCGGATCCCTTTCTCTGTCAAACCGTTCTTACTGCACTTCGGCGAGCCACTCGGTGCCCTTGATCCACTTGTCGTAGATGCGGTCGTAGCGGCCGTCGTTCTTGATCTGGGCCAGGAAGTTGTCCAGCCAGTTCAGGAAGTCGGGGTCGCCTTTCTTGATGCCGAAGCCCAGGGGTTCGTAGGTGAAGACCTTGTCCAGCAGGACCAGGTTCTTGCCGCCCTGCTGGGCCATGAAGACGACGTTGAAGGGCAGGTCGTAGACGAAGGCGTCGGCCTGGCCGTTGACCACTTCCATGGCGCCGTCGGACTCCTTCTCGAAGCTCTTGTACTGGGCCTTGGGGATCATGCGCTGGGCGGCCTGTTCGCCGGTGGTCCCGATGCGGGAGACGACGATGTACTTGGGATCGTTCAGGTCCTTGTAGGACTTGATGGTGCCTTCATGCTTCTTGTTGAGCAGGATGGCCTGGCCGACGACGATGTAGGGGTCGGCGAAGTTGATCTGCAGGTTGCGTTCCTGGTTCACGGTCATGCCGGAGATGATGATGTCGAACTTGTCAGCCATCAGCGCCGGGATGATGCCGTCGTAGTCGGTGTTGACGATGGTCAGCTTGACGCCCATGGCCTTGGCCATTTCCTTGGCCATGTCCACGTCGAAACCGACGATCTCGCCCTTCTTGTTGGTCATCTCGAAGGGCATGTAGCCGGCGTCGAGACCCACGCGCAGTTCGCCTTTCTTGAGGATGGAGTTCAGGGTGGATTTCTCGGCCAGTTCATGGTCGGCGGCAAGGGCCGGCATGGCCGCGAAGGCGGTCAACAGCAGGGTCAGAACAAGTCGTGTCACAAAACGCATAAAGCCTCCTCTGGTGGTTGCATGGGGAACCGGGGTCAGTACTTGCCCTCGGTCAGGACCTCTTTGATGATCATCTTCACCTTGCAGAACTCGCAGGTCGGGATGTCCTCTTCGGGCAGGCAGATGATTTTGGTCTGCTTGCACTTGGGGCACGCCACTTCCACGAACTCGCGCTTGTAACGGTTCTTGAGCAATTCCATATGATGTTCCCTCGCGTTGCTTCCCGTACGCCGGGAAGCTGAAAAATTCAAGGAAGCCGAGCTTCGAGGCGCAGGGACAGGCAGGTCAGCCCGCCGTCCATCTTGCGATACTCGCTCGTGTCCAGTTCGACGATGGGCAGGCCCAGGGGTTCGAGCAGGGAGCGGGTGCGGGCGTAGCCCGCGGGCATGATCAGGGTCCCGTTCATCAGCAGGGTGTTGGCCGCGTATTCCTCTCCGGCCGGACACACGATCTGGTCGAAGTCTGCGATGGCGGGGTGGCCGGCGAAATCCGCAGTGACCAGCATGGTGTTGTTGCCCACGAAATTGAGGCTCGACTTGAGGTGCAGTCCGGCGGCCACTTCGATGACGGAGCTTTCGTATCCGTGGGCTGCCAGGATGGCGGCCAGCTGGCGGGCGCCTTCGGCGTTGGTGCGGTCCGAGACGCCGATGAAGAAGCGCTTGCCGACCTGCAGGATGTCGCCGCCGTCCAGGGAGCCCGGAGCTTCGATGCGGGCGAGGGGGCGCAGGGCCGCCAGGGGCGCTTCCATGGTAGCCGTCTCCCCTGCGCGCGAGGGCGCTCCGGGCCGGGTAATGACCGCGACCTCGCGCACGACCACGGCCGTGTCCTCCACGAAGCAGGCGTCGGGGAAGCCCGGGGCCGGAGGCAGGACCGTGACCTCGACGCCCAGGGACTCCAGACAATCGACGTAAGCCGCGTGCTGGGCCAGGGTCAGGGCCATGTCGGGGGCGGAAAGAGTGGAGGTGGTCAGGCCCTGGGGATAGTCCGGGCCGGGGACTCGGGTGATGGCGTGTGAGAACATGAAGAATCCTTTCTGCTTGAAGTTCGAATCCGGATGTCCAAGCAAGAAAAATCTTCTTTGGCAAGCATTATTCGCCGCCGGTTGTGCGGTTCTTCTGGGAGAGGAGATCCCCCGTGCCCTCGGTCTCCTTCGACGCCACGTCGGCCCGCAGGATGCTCCCCTTGCCGAACTTGTCCAGGATGCGGTCCATGGCCTGGTCCAGGAGGCGGTTCCTCCCGCGCCGGGGATCTGCGGCCAGGGGCAGTTCGGCTTGCATGGCCCGGAAATTGGAAACGCCGAGGCCGATGAGGCGCACGGGCCGGGGGAGCTTCTCCGCGGCCAGGAGCCTGCGCGCGGCTGCGTAGATTTCCGCGGTGATGTCCGTGGGCCGGGGCAGGGTCTTGCTGCGGGTGATGGAGGAGAAGTCGTGGAACTTGATCTTGAGGGTCACGGTCAGGCCCTTCTTGTTCAGGGCGCGCACCTCCCGGCCGACGCGTTCGGCCTGGGCCAGCAGCCAGCGTTCCAGAAGCTCGCGGTCCAGGGTGTCGCGGTCCAGGGTGTTCTCGGCGCTGCAGGACTGCGCCTCGCTCTCCGGGGTCACGGGCGAGTCGTCGATGCCCAGGGCGCGGTTGTGGAGGAAGGCGCCGCGCTTGCCCAGCGCGTCGATCCAGTATTGCCGCGGCCGGGCCAGCACATCGGGGATGGAGGTCACGCCCATGCCGCCCAGCTCTTCCAGCATGTGCTTCCCGACGCCGGGAATCTTGCCCAGGGGAAGGGCCTGCAGGAAGGCCGGCACGTCGTCGGGGCGGATGACCGTCAGGCCGTCGGGTTTGTTCCAGTCCGAGGCGATCTTGGCCAGGAACTTGTTGGGGGCGATACCCACGGAGCAGGTCAGACCGGTGCGGCCCAGAATTTCCGCCTTGAGACGGCGCGCCAGGTTTTCGGGAGGCCCGCAGACGCGTCCCATGCCGCTCACGTCCGCGTAGGCCTCGTCCACCGAAGCCTGCTCGACAACGGGGCAGAGGCTGCGCATGACCTCCATGACCTGTCCCGAGACCTCGCGGTAGCGCGACATGCGTCCCGGCAGGAACACGGCGTGGGGGCACAGCTTCCTGGCCTGAACGATGGGCATGGCCGATCTGATCCCGTATTGCCTGGCCTCGTAGGATGCGGCCGAGGCAACGCCCCGTAGCGATTGTCCGATGACCACGGGCTTGCCGCGCAGATCGGGGTTGTCGGCCTGCTCCACGGAGGTGAAGAAGGCGTCCATATCGAGGTGCAGGACAACCCTGATGCAGACATTCCGGGATGGGTCGGTATTTGTCATTCTCTAATTTTCCGCTCAGCAGGTATGCTGGTCAAGTCTTGATTAACGTGTTTATAGCATTTTTCGGGTTATTTTATTACGCACCTTTGACATTAAATACCAAAGGACTTAATGATGGGTTTCAAGTTTTCGAGTTTTTTCCGTCCCCCCCTGAGCAATGAAATAGCAAACGAGGAGTGAAGCTATGAAAGCAAGCAAACTGATCCTGTTGAGTCTGGTGCTGGTAGTGTGTACCGCCGCGGCAGCAGTCGCCGCCGAAAATTATGTGAAAAAAGTCGACAACTTCATCATCCTTGTGGACCGCTCCGGCTCCATGGACGATAAGTATGTTGGCACCAAGGACAAAAAGATCGTCCTGGCAAAGTCCATCCTCGAACGCATGAACGCCATGATTCCCGAACTGGGTTACAACGGCGGGCTGAACCTCGCCGCATATTCGACGCAGATTCAGGCGCTGGAACCCTACGCTGCCGCATCATACGGCGCGTCCATAGCCAAGGTCCCGACACTTATCGGCAGCAACCCCACCCCGCTGGGTGAAGGTCTCATGGGCCTCGAACCCGCCCTGCAGGGCGCCCAGGGCCGCAACGCCGTCATCATCCTTTCCGATGGTCAGGAGAACTCAGGCGCCGGCTCCCTGAAGATCGCCGCCGCCCTTGCCGAGAAATACAACGTTTGTTTCCACACAATCAGCTTTGCCGACACCGTGAACGGCAACCAGGCCCTGCTTGACGCCATCACCGCCCTGAAGCCTTGCGGAGTGGGCGTTTCCGCTGCCCAGCTGGCCGATGACGCCGCCATGCAGAAGTTCGTCAAGGACGTCTTCTACGATGTGGCCGCGAGCGACCCCTGCGCCCTGGACGATGACGGCGACGGCGTGAACAACTGCATCGACAAGTGCCCCGACACCATCAAGGGCCTGGCCGTGGACTCCGACGGATGCCCGATTCCCGACGTGGTCCGCCTGAAGGTTAACTTCGACTTCGACAAGTCCGTCGTGAAGCCCGAATACCATCAGGAACTGGCCGACTTCGCATCCTACATGAAGCAGCAGCAGTCCTTCACCGT
>CALMTS010000359.1 GCA_937872685.1 uncultured Desulfomicrobium sp. | reverse complement strand
TCCATCGTGCACTACGGCGAATACACCGTGGCGGACCTCAAGAACTACATGGCCGAAAAAGGGGTCAAGGTACGCCAGATCTGGTGACCTGAACTCCGGACGCAGCGCCTGAACGTCAAAGTCCCCGTCGCGAGGCGGGGACTTTGACGTTCAACGACCCGGAAGAACCTTGCCAAACCCGCCTCACTGCGCCTCCCTGGACACCGTCCGAACCACCTCATCCATGACCATCGCAAGATCTTCCAGCCGCACCGGCTTGGAGAGATAGCCGTTCATGCCCGCCGCAAGAAACGACTCTCTGTCGCCGCTCATGGCGTGGGCGGTCAAGGCAATGATCGGGATATTCCTGACGCCAAGGAATTCCGGCGCGTTGCGGATGCGCCTGGTGGCCTCGACACCGCTCATGACCGGCATCTGCACGTCCATGAGGATGCAGTCAAAATCCTGCAGCAGGATCAGGGCCAGCACTTCCCGGCCGTTTTCGGCGATCCTCACGTCATGTCCGGCCCTGCGCAGCAGGGTGCCGGTGGCCAGCTGGTTGATGGCCTCGTCCTCGGCCAGGAGTATCCGCAGACACCGCCGCTGCCGATCCCCGGAGGCCGCCGAAACGGCTTCGACCGGCGCGGGCATGCCACCCGCGGGCTTCAGGGGCAGCGCCACGCGCACGGTGGTGCCCTGACCGGCCGCGCTCCGGACATCGATGGAGGCCGCCATCAGATCCGCCAGACGTCGGACAATGGCCAGGCCCAGGCCCGCGCCCTCGTATCTGCGGCTGTGGGAGCCCTCGACCTGGCTGAAGGGCTCGAACACCCCGGCCAGCATGTCCTCGGGAATGCCCACGCCCGTGTCGCTCACAGTGATGGATACGCCGGTCGACGACCCGGAAGCGTTCTCTGAAGGCTCCAGTCTGACCGTGACACCGCCGCTCTCGGTGTACTTCAGGGCGTTGCCCACCAGGTTGAAGAGGATCTGCCGGATGCGCGCCTCGTCGCCCAGCAGCCGCGCGGGCAGATCGGGATGGATGAAGCACTCCAGGGAGAGACCCTTGTCCCGGGCGGCGAAAGCGAAGAGCTCCGCCACCGAGTCGACGAGTTCGCCGACTTCGAATGGGGCTTCGAGGATGGTCAGCTTGCCGGCCTCTATCCTGGCGATGTCGAGAATGTCCGACAGCAGGCGCGTCAGGCGTTCGGCCGAGGAGATGGCGTGACGCACGTAGCGCTGCTGCTCACCGTCGAGGGGGGTCCCGTGCAGCAGCTGCATCATGCCCAGGATGCCGTTCAGGGGCGTGCGGATCTCATGGCTCATGTTGGCCAAAAACTCCGACTTGACCCGGTTGGCCTCCTCCGCCGAGTCCTTGGCCTCCCGCAGCGCAGCCTCGGCCCTTTTCTGTTCCGTGATGTCAATCTCGACGCCGTCCCAGACGATCCGGTCCGCAGACAGCATGCGCGGAGCCGAGGCCAAAAGACCCCAGCGCACGGCTCCCGACGGCAGGCGGAACCGGACCTCGGCCTGGAAGCTCGACCAGTCCGCCTCGGCCTGGATCTGCCGTTCGGCCAGGAGTTCCTGATCCTCCGGCACAACCTGCGCGTAGATGATCGAGACGTCATCCAGCACGTCGCGGACGCTGACCTCGTGCAGGAGCTCGACGCCGGCGCTGACGTAGGAAAGCCGCCGGTTGCCGCCGCCCACGTCGGTCTCCATCTGGTACACGAGCCCGCCGGGCAGGTTGTCGCTGATCAGCCGCAGCCGTTCCTCGCTTTCGCGCAGGGCCTCCTCGGCCAGCCGGCGCGCCGTGACGTCCCGGTAGATGGACTGGTACGTCCCGTCAGGCATCATCTTGCTGCGCATTTCCACGTGCACCACCCTGCCATCCGACCTGACAAGAGAGCGCTCCCGCTGGACGATCTCGCCCTGCTGGAGCAGCCCGAAATTCAGAGGGGTCTGTTCGAGGCTTTCAGGGACAAAAGGAAGACCCTGCACATGCCTGCCGATGAGGTCCTTGCGCTCAAGACCCAGAAGGTCGCACATGCACTGGTTGGCTTCGGTTATGTACCCATCGTGGGAGCCGAGCAGGATGCCGTCCACGGCGAGCTCGACCAGGGTCCGGTGCCGAGTCTCGCTCGTGCTCAGAGCCTCTTCAGCCCGCTGCCGCTCTCCGAGCTCCCGCTGCATGTCCTGCATGGTAGCGGAAAGCTGGGACACCATCCTGTTGAAGGCCCGGGTCAGGTTCCGGACTTCAAGAAAACCGGAGGACTCGCGTAGCTCCTCCAGGCCGTATCCCCTGGCCAGCCTGTCCGCGGCCTCATCAAGCCTGGATATGGGCCGGGCGATACGATGGGCCAGCAGCGCCCCGAACACAAGGGACAGTGCCAGGACGCCGAGCACCGACGTCGCCGTGGTCCTGGCCTTGTCCATGACGCCGGCCATGAAGTCCGCCTCAGGAATGGCGACGATGATGAGCCAGTCGATGCCCAGAGGGTCCCGCAGGGGAGAGACGGTCATCAGGACTTTCCCGTTGCGAGCCGTGAAATCGAGATGCTCCTCCGTACGGAGGGCGTCGAGGGATCCGAACCTGGCAGTCAGGGCCTGCACTGCCCCGTGCACCACGGGATCGCTGCTCTGGGCGCCCTCCAGGCGCCGGCTCGGCGCCCCGTTCCTGCCGGGAACAAAGAGAGGTTCCGAACCCGAGCCCGCCACGAGCAGACCGGAGCGCTCCATGATGAAGGCCTCCCCCGTGCTGCCGATGCGCAGTCCCTGCAGAAAATGCGAGAGCTGCGACAGGAACACGTCCACGGAGACCACCCCGAGAGTCCGCCCGCTGGCGTCGGATACGCGACGGCTGGCCGCCAGGGCCATGTCCTGGCCGGTGAAGAGCACGTAGACGTCGCTCCAGACAGGCCCCTCGGCCGCCAGGGCCGCCTTGTACCAGGGCCGGGTCCGGGCGTCGAAGTCGGCCACCCTGGCCAGTTCCATCCCCTGCTTCCCGTCGCGGTCGAGGGCGAATTTGCGGAAGGCTCCCGCCCGAAAACCGTCAGTGAGGATGCAGTAGCGCGAGTCCTGGTCCGGATCACGGCCGCTGTTGGCCAGCCCGCCCCGGGCATTGCCGAAATAGACGCTGGATATGGACGGAAAGAGGTCCACCTGATGGGCGAATCTGGAAACGAGGTGACGGGGGTCGTCCGGGGAAACCAGGCCCTGGCTCAGGGCCTGGGCATTGGCGCGGTTGATCTCGTGGGGCCGGCTCAGAAACTCGAGCAGGTGCTCGGAGATGCGGTGCGAGATTTCCTTGCGCAACTGAAGCCCCACGTCCCGGACAGCCTCCTGACTGCCCGAGAAGGAGATCCAGGCCACCAGGCCCGTTGAAAGGAGGATCACCCCGACCAGAAGCCCCAGGATGGAGGTTCTCAGGGATACACCGGCGGACGGGAAGATCATGCAGGCTCCAGGGCGCAATCCGCGGACAGGGGTATTCCGGGCCACTCATGGACCTTAAGACAGCACCCGCGCCCATGGCAAGGCCGCCAAAGGCTCAGACAGGCACCCGTGCAGTGCCGTGCGCAGGCTATAAAAAAGGCCGGCCACGACGTGACCGGCCAGGAAGAAGCCTCAGGCGGGGATTACCCTTTTGCCACAGGACCCAGCGGCAGCACCGTGCGGCCGTAGACCTCGTTCAGAACCTGCGCGATGGCCGTATAGAAGGCCGAGAAGCCGCACAGGATGCCGACGTAGCCGCCGATGGTCTTGTAGGCGGCGATGTGAGTCAGGTCACCGATGGCCAGGAGCCAGAAAAGAATCACCAGGGTGCCGAAGACCACCTGCAGGGCGCGGCTCAGGCGGAAGGTGCCAATGAACATGCAGAACGTGAAGAGGCCCCAAAGGGCTAGGTAGAGGCCCATGGCCGTCTCGTCGCTCTTCTCGGCCAGGCCCAGGGCGGGCATGACCCAGATGGCCACCAGGGACAGCCAGAAGGAGCCGTAGGCCGTGAAGGCCGTCAGGCCGAAGGTGTTGTTCTTCTTCGATTCGAGAAGGCCCGCGAAGATCTGCGCGATGCCACCGACAAAAATGCCCATGCCCATGATCATGGAGTTGACGGGATAGACCCCGGCGTTGTGAATGTTCAGCAGGATAGTGGTCAGGCCGAAGCCGATGAGACCAAGCGGGGCAGGGTTTGCGGACGTGTCCTTGATGATGGTTTCCGTAGTCACGAGTATATCCTTAGTGTTTCTGTCTCTAAAGGTTGCGTGGCCCTTCGGCCACAAGGTGCTGGGCCTCGTAAAATGGCGCGCCGGGGAGAACCCGCGACGCGCCACGATGATCACTTACGGGCGAAGATTCACTCGGCGTTGAATTCCCCGCTCTTCCCGCCGCTCTTGTGCGTCAACCGACAGTCCGTGATACGGATGTCGCGCTGCACGGCCTTGCACATGTCGTAAATTGTCATGGCCGCGACCTGGGCCGCCACCAGGGCTTCCATCTCGACACCAGTCGGCCCCGTGGTGCGGGCCTCGGCTTCGATTTCGATGGACAGGTCGGACGGGACCGGGGTCAACCGGACGTCCGCCTTGGAGAGGAGAAGGGGGTGACACATGGGGATGAGTTCCCAGGTGCGTTTGGCCGCCATGATCCCGGCCACCTTGGCCGTGGTCAGCACGTCGCCCTTGGGCAGGGCGTTTTTGGTCAGCAGGTCGAAGGTGTTCGCGTTCAGCAGCACCCGGCACCGGACCACGGCCTTGCGCCGTGTGTCGGCCTTTTCACCCACATCCACCATGACCACGTTCCCGGCCTCGTCGATATGCGTCAGTTTCTCTTCCATGATCCTCTCCTCAAACGAAAAAGGCCGGAAGCATGCGCTTCCGGCCCGTCTGGTTGTCTCGTTCGCGCTAGTCGCCCATGGCCTTCTTGAAAAAATCCTTGACCTTGTTCAAAGGCCGGCTCTCTTCGAGCTTGTCGAACTCGCGCAGCAGTTCTTCCTGCTTCTTGGTCACCTTGGTGGGGATGCGCACCGACACTTCCACAAGCAGGTCGCCTTTCTGGGTGCTTCCAAGATGCGGAAGTCCCATGCCCTTGATACGCAGGATCTTGCCGGACTGAGTGCCCTTGGGGATCTCCAGGGTCACGGGCTCGTCAAGGGTCGGGACCTCGATCTTGGCACCCAGGATGGCCTGGACGATGGAGATGTCCGCCACAATGACCAGATCCTGGCCGCGCCGGGTGAATATCTTGTCGTCCTCGACATAGATGACCACGTAAAGGTCGCCATGAGGGCCGCCGAATTCCCCGGGTTCGCCCTCGCCGCGCAAGCGCAGGCGGCTGCCGTTGTCCACGCCGCCGGGAATACGCACCTTCAGGTTCTTGTTAATCTGCACGATGCCCTGGCCGCGGCATTTGGCGCAGGGATGCGTGACGACCCTGCCTTCACCCCGGCAGACGGGGCACGGCACGGAGATGCGGAAAAAGCCCTGGCTCTGGGTGACCTGGCCCTGGCCGCGGCAGTGCTGGCAGGTCTCGGCGGTATGTCCCGGGGCCGAACCGGAACCGGAGCAGTCTGAGCAGGTCTCCTTCTTGGGAATGTTGAGGTCGACCTCGGTGCCCTTGGCCGCATCGCGGAAGGACACGGACAGGTTGTACCGCAGGTCGGACCCGGCTCTCGGCCGGCGGCGGCCGCCGGCGGCGGCTCCGAACCCGAAGAAGTCCCCGAATATATCTCCGAAAGCGCTGAAGACGTCTTCGGAGGAATGGAAATGATCCCCGAAGCCCTGCCCGTTGACGCCGGCATGGCCGAACCTGTCGTACTGAGTACGCTTGGAGGTGTCGCTCAAGACCTCATACGCCTCGGCGGCCTCCTTGAACTTGTCCTCGGCTTCAGGATTGTCCGGATTGCGGTCGGGATGGAACTGCAGGGCGAGTTTGCGGTAGGCGCTCTTGATTTCATCCGCAGAGGCGCCCCGGCCTACCCCGAGCACTTCGTAGTAATCGCGCTTGTCAGCCATTATTCATCCTGATCATCGGCTTCAAAACTGAAATCCTCGACGCGCTCCGCGTCGGGCAGAACCTTGCCCTCGGCTATCTCGCGCAGGGCCGTCACGATCTCTTTGTTCTTGGTGGACACCAGGGGCTCGTACCCTTCATGATATTGCTTGACCCGTTTGATGGCCATCTGCACGATCAGAAATCTGTTGTTGACCTTCTCCAAGCAATCTTCAACGGTAATTCTGGCCATTGCACCTCCGGAAAATGTATATCGATTTAAGAATAAACGAAAAAAAGAACCGCCTCGAAAAGTCGAGTCGGGAATAACATTTCACGTTACGCACAACCTCCAGGCACTGTCAACGCACAATTCGCACCCTCCCTGTGGCGGGCCCTTTACACGGCCGTGAGCCCTTTGTAGGGAGGCGGGCACTCATCGCTCATAATACGCGTCACGATTCTGTCAAACCCTTGCGGGCTCAACCCGGGCCCGCGCGGAAAACATTCCGGGAGACCTTCATGGCCCAGTGGGGAAAACTCAAATACGCCCAGCAGTCCTGTCTCGGCCAGACCGGCAAGCTCATGCAGCAGACGGGCATGGCCTGGCCGGGCGCGCGCATCGGACTGGCCGTCTCGGGCGGCATGGACAGCTGGGTCATGCTCCAGGTCATGACCATGCGCCAACGCATCATGCCTTTCCCCGTGGAACTTTTCGTCATCCACCTCAATCCCGGTTTCGACCCCGCAAATCACGCTCCCCTGGCGGAATGGATGCGCAAAAACGGCGTGGCCGGACATCTCGAAACCACGGACTTCGGCCCTCGTGCCCACTCCGAGGAAAACCGGAAGAAGTCCCCGTGCTTCTTCTGCGCCTGGCATCGGCGCAAGCGCCTCTTCGACCTCTGCAAACACTACAATCTGACCCACCTGGCCCTGGGGCACAACACCGACGACCTGGTTTCCACCTTTTTCATGAACATGCTGAAAACCGGAAAGATCTACGGTCTGGTGCCCAAGGAATCCTATTTCGGCGGACGGCTGACCCTCATCCGCCCGCTGCTCCTGCTGGAGAAAGCCGCCATCTCCCAAGCCTGCCGTCAGTGGAAACTCCCTGTCTGGGAAAACGACTGCCCTTCCAAGGACAAAACCGCCCGCAGCGAAACCCTGAACGCAGCCTTGGCCCTCTGCAAGGGGGACAAGCGGATTCGCACCAACATGTTCAACGCCCTGCGCCGCTGGCAGACCGAGTCCTGGCCCGGCATGGTCTAGGACCGGCCGGCCCCGCCCTGCTCGGCGTGGACGGTCCTGTCATCCCTGGTCCGCGTTTTGCTTTGGCGAACGCATGGACCTCTTCTCCTTCGACCCCAACGTCACCCTGACGTTCATGTTTGCGCTCATGCGCATCAGCATCATCGTTTTTCTGATGCCCTTTTTCGGCGGCCAAACCTTGCCCAACACGGTCAAGGCTGCCATCTGCCTGACTCTGACCCTGGCCCTGTGGCCTCGCCTCCCTCTCGTTGGCGACCAGTTGCCGAGGCACCCTTTCGCCCTTGCCGTCATGTTCGGCAACGAGGTCCTGCTCGGCCTGATCCTGGGCATGGTCATCCGCTTCATCTTCGCCGCCATCCAGACGGGCGGCCAGCTCATCGGCTTTCAGATGGGCTTTGCCATGGTCAATGTGGTCGACCCGGACTCGGGCGTCTCCGAAGCGGTCACGGCCCATTTCCTCTACATGGTCAGTTTGCTGACATTTTTGAGTTTCAACGGGCACCTGTATCTGCTCAGCGGCCTCATGAAGAGTTTCGACGCGCTTCCGCCCGGGTCCATGGTCGTCACTTCGAGGCTCGTCTCGCAGATCTTCGCTCTCTCGGGTCAGATTTTTGTCCTGGCCATCCAGATCGGGGCGCCGGTCATCGCCGCCATCCTCCTCGTGGACCTGGCCCTGGCCCTGGTTTCCCGCGCCTCCCCGCAAATGAACGTGCTCATCATCGGCTTTCCGCTGAAAATCGGTGTCGGCTTTCTGTTCCTGGGCATCATCTTCGAGATCATCAGCCTGCACATGGAGGGGTTCGTGTCGCGCATCCCACACCTCTTCTCCCAACTCATCGGCGCGATGCGCTAGGACGCCATGGCCCAGCACGATCCGAGCCGCACCGAAAAAGCCACTCCCAAACGCCGCAACAAGGCCCGCGGCGAGGGGAGCGTACCCAAGAGCCAGGAGCTGCCCAAGCCCCTCACCCTGCTCTTCGGGCTCATTGCGCTGCGCCTCTACCTGGACACCATCCGCACCGAGATCGAAAACCTCATGCGCTGGTTCTTCCAGGAAGGCTTCACCTTCGAACTGACCAGGGTCTCGGTCCACAACCTTTTCAAGGACTGCGTCACGAGCCTCGCCATCATGGTGCTGCCGGTCATGATGGTTATCGCCGTGGTGGCCTTCATCGCGGTCCGCCTGCAGGTCGGAAAACTGTGGGCGCCCAAGGTCTTCAAGCCCAAATTCAAGAACTTCAACGTCATCGCGGGGGTAAAGAAACTCCTCATCAGCAAGCAGGCCCTGGTGCGCATGCTCAAAAGCATCTGCATGGCCATAGCCGTCGCCGTGGGGCCCTACCTCGTGCTGAAGAAGGCCTTCGGCGAAGTCATCCCCCTGTTCTATCAGACCCCCGAAAGCATCGCGGCCTATGTGCTCTCGGCCGGGCAGAGCATGTTCCACTACGCCCTGGTGCCCATGATCCTCATCGGCCTGGCGGACCTCGCCTACACCCGCTGGGACTATGAGGAAAACCTCAAGATGACCAAGAGCGAGGTCAAGGACGAACGCAAGCAGGCCGAGGGTGATCCTGTCGTCAAAAGCAAGCAGAAACAGAAAATGATGGCCGTGATGATGCGGCGCATGATGCAGGACGTGCCCAAAGCCGACGTGGTCATCACCAACCCCACGCACCTTGCCATCGCCATCCGCTACAACGCCCAGGAGGCCCCGGCCCCCGTGGTCCTGGCCAAGGGCGCCGGCAAGGTGGCCGAACGCATCAAGGAGATCGCCAGGGAAAACGGCGTACCCATTCGTGAGAACAAGCCCCTGGCACGGGCCTTGTATAAGGTGATCGAGGTCGGAGACACCATTCCGGAAGAATTCTACCAGGCAGTGGCCGCGATTCTGGCCCAGATATACAGAACCAGGCAACGCCGCCCCTAGCAACTCAACGCATCGAGGACGTCAAAATAATGGCTACACGCGCCCAGGCCATGACCATCAATTACAAGAGATTCACCAAGCAGGGTGATTTCCTCCTGGCCGGGGGCGTTGTCCTGACTCTCTTCGTCATGCTCGTGCCGTTGCCGACCATCATTCTGGACGTGCTCCTGGCCTTCTCCATCTCCTTCGCACTGGTCATTCTGATCACGTCCATGTTCATGACCTCGCCGCTGGAATTTTCCATCTTCCCCTCGGTCCTGCTCGTGACCACACTCCTGCGCCTGGCCCTGAACGTGGCCTCCACCAGGCTCATCCTGCTCCACGGCGACCAGGGAACCCAGGCGGCGGGCAAGGTCATCCAGGCCTTCGGAGAATTCGTAGTCGGCGGCAACTTCGCCATCGGCGCGGTCATCTTCCTCATCCTCTTCATCCTGAACAAAACCGTCATCGTGGCCGGTACGACGCGCATCGCAGAAGTCGCGGCCCGCTTCACCCTCGACGCCATGCCCGGCAAGCAGATGGCCATCGAGGCCGACCTGAACGCCGGCCTGATCGATGAGGAACAGGCCGTCAAACAACGCGAGAACCTCCGCCGCGAAGCGGACTTCTACGGAGCCATGGACGGCGCGGGCAAGTTCGTGTCCGGAGACGTCAACGCCGGCATGTTCATCACCTTCATCAACATTGTGGGCGGCATATTCATCGGCGTGCTGCAAAAAGACATGAACTGGATGGAAGCGGCCCAGACCTTCTCCCTGCTGACCATCGGCGACGGTCTGGTCTCGACCATCCCGTCCCTCATCACCTCCACTGCGGCGGGCATCATCGTCAGCCGGGCGGCGGCCGAGGCGCGCATGGGCGAGGAATTCATCGGCCAGCTGACCAACCATCCCAAGGCCCTGAAGCTCGTCTCCGGCGTGCTGCTGCTCTTTGCCGTGGTTCCGGGCATGCCGACCATGGCCTTCCTGATCATTTCCGGCGCCCTCTTCGGCGTGTCCATCTTCTCCGAACGCATCAAAGCCGAAAGCGCCGAGCCGGAGCCCAGGAAAAAGAAGAGTTCGGCCCCGGACAGCCCGGAGGAAGTGCAGGCGCTGCTTCCTCTGGATATCATGGAACTGGAAGTGGGCTACGGCCTCATCCCCCTGGTGGACGAGGAGCAGAACGGCAACCTCCTGGCGCGCATCCGCTCCATCCGGCGCCAGTTCGCCCTGGATATGGGCGTCATCGTGCCCTCCCTGCACCTGCGCGACAACCTGCAGCTCAAGCCCGGCGAATACGTGGTCCAGATCAAGGGCAACCGCGTGGCTTCGGCCGAAATCATGATCGACCATTTCCTGGCCATGGACCCGGGCGACGCGCGCCACCGCATCAAGGGCATCGAAACCCTGGAGCCGGCCTTCAACCTCCCGGCCCTGTGGATTCCGGACGCCAAGAAGGACGAAGCGGTCATGGCCGGCTACACGGTGGTGGACCCTTCGACGGTCATCGCCACGCACCTGACCGAAGTCTTCAAGCAGAACCTGCACGAATTTCTGGGACGCCAGGAAGTTCAGGCCCTGCTGGACAACCTGTCCCAGCGTGCGCCCAAGGTCGTGGAAGAGCTGGTGCCCGGCATCCTGTCCCTGGGCACGGTACAGAAGGTCCTGCAGAATCTGGTTCGCGAGAACGTCTCCATCCGCGACCTGCTCTCCATCGTGGAATGCATGGCCGACTACGGACACTCCATCAAGGACGCGGACCAGTTGACGGAATTCGTGCGGCAGCGCCTGTCCCGAACGATCATCAAACCCTACCTTGGGTCCGGCAACCTCCTGCCCATCATCTCCCTGGCCCCGGCCATCGAAAATGCCTTCCAGGACAGCATCAAACGCACGGACAACGGGTCGTATCTGGCCATGGAGCCGGGGCTGGCCCACAAAATCATCCAATCCATCAACAAGGCGGCGGAGAAGGGGATCGTGGCCGAAGGGCAGCCCGTACTGCTGACTTCCCCGGCCATCCGCCAGCACCTCTCCCAGCTGCTGACCCGCTTCCTGCCGACCATGCCGGTCATCTCTCAGGCGGAAATACCGGCGGACATCAGACTCGAATCCGTAGCCATGGTGGAAATCTAACATGCAGGTCAAGACATTCACCGGAACGAGCACCAAGGACATCATGGCCAGGATCAAGGAAGAGCTTGGCCCGGATGCGATCATCCTGAGCAACCAGAAGCACAACAGCAAGGGCGTGACCTGCTACGAGATCATGGCCGCCCTGGACGTTCCGCAACCCGCCGCGGGAACGGTCGAGAGCGTTGCGCCGCTGGGACAGGGAGAAGCGGCCTGTCTGCGTGAGGAGTGGACGAAGCTGCGCAAGCAGCTCATGGCCGTCCTCAAACCCCAGATGGACATCGGCCTGCTCACCCCTCGCCAGCAGCTCGTTTTCGAGTACCTGGAACGCGAAGGTGTGAAGGAAGACGTGCTCATGGACCTGTGGGAGAAATTCCGCCGCGCACCAGAGACGCCAACACTCTCCGTCATGAACAGGATGGTCGGAGTTGCTCCTTGGCTGGATACACCGTGGGAACACAAATTCCATCTACTGGCCGGCCCTTTCGGCAGCGGCAAGACCAGCACAGCCCTGCGCCTGGCTCTGGCCATGAAGAAAACCCGGCGGGGGGCGCGGATCATGGTCGTCAACGCGGACCGGTCCCAGGGCAAGGGACGGCTCTACCTGCGCCACTACACGGAACTCTCAGGCCTATCGTACAGGGAACTGGACAACAGCGCACAGTGGGAAAGCCTGCGACGCGACGCGGAAGGCTTCGACCTCGTCCTTGTGGATCTGCCCGGCCTGCCTGGCCGCCAGAATCTCGATTCCTGGCTGCGTGACGTCTCAGGGGGCAATCTGCCGCCCTGCCATGTGCACCTCGTCCTGAGCCCCCTTTTCGGTTCAGCCCAGATGGACAACTTCGTGTCGCGCCTGCGCGGCGCGTCCACGGCCAGCATTATCTGGACGAAGCTCGATGAAGCCTGTAATTATGGGGAAATAATCAATCAGGCCAACAGCACCGGATTGCCCGTTTCCCTGTTTTCCGTCGGGCCGGACCTGAAAAACACCCTGGTGCAACCCAAGGACCAGGACGTCTGGAAACTCTTGCTGCGGCACGAGCTGCCCCTTGCAAACAACTGATAACACCTCGATCCCGGACACAGCATGAGCGCCACTCTCCCCATCGTCCTCTCGGTCACCTCCGGCAAGGGAGGGGTCGGGAAAACCAACCTCTCCGTCAACCTGGCCCTCTGCCTGAGCCGGCTGGGCAAACGTTGCGTCATCCTCGACGCCGATCTGGGTCTGGCCAATGTCGACGTTGTACTGGGCCTGACGCCAGAGAAGAACCTCTTCCATGTCTTTCACGAAGGGGTCTCCCTGAACGACATCCTTCACCCGACGGACCACGGTTTCTCGATCCTGCCCGCCGCCAGCGGTGTCAGCGGGATGCTTTCCCTGACCACGGGTCAGAAGCTTGAACTCCTCGAAGCCATGGACGTCCTGGAGGACAGCATCGATTTTCTCATCGTGGACACCGGGGCAGGCATCAACGAAAACGTGCTGTACTTCAATCTCGCGGCCCAGGACCGGCTGCTGGTCGTTACGCCCGAACCGACATCCCTGACGGACGCCTACGCCCTCATCAAGGTTCTGAACCTGCGACACGGCGTTGACACGTTCCACATTGTGGTCAACATGGCCGCAAGCGAGAAGTCGGCCAAGGACATCTTCGCCAAGCTCTACAACGCCTGCGACCACTTCCTGAGCGGCATCTCCCTGAATTTCGTAGGCTCCGTCCCCCAGGATCCGGCTGTACGCCAGGCCGTCATCCGGCAGCAGCCCTTCTGCAGCCTGAACCCGGGCGCAGAGGCATCCAAGGCCATGCTCGGCATCGCCCGCAAAATCGCGCAATGGAAACCGCAGGATCATCTCGATGGGAACATCAAGTTCTTCTGGAAGAAGCTCCTCTTTGCGGAATAACGCAACGGAACCGGTCTGGTCCGTGCTGGAACAGGCCGGGACCTCTTTTGCGTCCATGGATCCTGCCGACAAGGATCGCATCGCTCGCGCCTTCGCCCCGCGTATCAAGGCCAGCGCACTCCACCTCAAAGCCAAACTGCCCGCCCATATCGAACTCTCAGACCTGATCAGCGCCGGTACCCTCGGCCTCATGGAGGCCCTGGGAAAATTCCGCCCCGACTTGGGCATCCGCTTCGAGACTTTCGCCGACAACCGCATCCGTGGCGCCATGCTCGACGAACTCAGACGCATGGATTGGTTCTCGAGGGGGCTCAGGCAGAAGATCAAAAAGCTGGAACAGGCCATCCGTGAGTTCGAGCAGGAGAACGGCCACTCGCCGTCCCGTAACGAACTCGTCGAACTTACCGGACAAAACCGCCTGGATCTGGAAGCGACCATGGAAGCACTCAACTCCCAGATCATCCTCAGCCTGGAGGCCATCCAGGATCACGGTGAGCAGGCGGGCGAGGGGCGCAATCACCGGGAACCCTTTGCCTCCGCGGCCTTCCAGGATATCATTGACAAGCTCGGTCATCTCATCGATAGACTTAATGAACGGGAAAAGCTGGTGCTCAGCTTGTACTACACTGAAGAACTCAACATGAAAGAAGTCGCTTCAGCCCTGGACATAACAGAGGGAAGGGTCTCGCAGCTGCACTCGCAGGCCCTCAAAAAACTGAAACTCATGTTCATGCGCGAGTACGGGGACATCAACTGACAGATCCGTTCGATTTCATGAAATGCCAATGCGGAGGGATACATGGCGGTTAACACGAACATGCGGGTGCTCATCGTCGACGATTTTTCGACCATGCGCCGGATCATAAAAAATATTCTCAGGCAACTGGGCTTCACCAACATCATCGAGGCCGACGACGGATCCGCAGCCTGGGAGATCCTGAACAAGGACCAGGTGGACTTCATCATCTCCGACTGGAACATGCCCCAGATGACGGGCATAGAACTGCTGCGCAAGGTGCGGGCCAGTGAAGAATTCGCAGACCTCCCCTTCCTCATGGTCACCGCAGAGGCCCAGCAGGAAAACATCATCGAGGCTGTTCAAGCCAAAGTTTCCAATTATATCGTCAAACCGTTCACCGCGGAAACCCTCGGCCAGAAGATCAATAAGATCTTTGAATAACCTTTCTGACCGGCGACGCTCCCGTTGCCGGTCAGACTTGCCACATGATCCTGCTCGTCCTCCTCGCAAAACCGATCTCTGACGGCGGCGACAACGTCGCCCTGGATGATGAGCGCCTACAGGACGAGGTGCCTAAAGGGCTGCAAAAAGTCGAACTGGACTTGGACGACGCGCTTTTCCTTGAATTCGAGGAAAAGGAAGAAGAACCCCCTCCCGCACCGGAGCCCGCACCCGAACCGGAGCCCGAAGCAGCTGCACTCGTCCCACAGGAAAACGTTCAGGTTTCCAAATCCCGGAAAAAACTCTGGATTCTCGGCATCGCCGCCGCCCTGTGCCTGATTCTCGGCGCAGGAGGCTCCTATTTTTTCATGAAGTCCGCCCTTGATAAACCGGAAGCGGAGCACCCGTCCGTAGAAGTGCCCGCAGAACAGGCGGCGCCAGTGCCTGAGCCACAGAACGCCACGCCCAAGCCACTGGAACTTGTGACCTACAACATGGCCAGATTCCAAATCGAATACGCCCTCGCCGAACAGATCCGCTTTTTGACATGCAGCCTGTCAATCCCCAACGTCACGCCTCTCATGCGCCTCGAAATGCAAGCGAAAACTGTACCCATCAGAGACGGCATCTACCGCTATCTCAAAAACGCGCCGCTCTCTTTTCTGGACAACCCGAACAATTCGGATAAACTGAAAGCCGACCTTGCAACCGTCATCAACCAGCATATGAAAAGCGGCAAGGTTTCCGAAATCCTTATCGAGGAATATGTGGTGCGATAATGGTCGACAATCTCAACCTCACGACGCTCATAAGCCAAATCCCCACGGCCCAACAAATTCACCACGCTCAGGTCGCACATCCCGAAGCACAGCAGGCCCTGGCCCAGGAAATGGTCTTGAAGCGCCAAAAAGAGGAGCAGAAGCAAGTCGCAAAGAGTGCTGAAGCTTCCGCCGAAAAAGAAATTGACCCCGAGGCGCATCACGATTCTCCTCAGGAATTTTTCATGGGGGAAAGACAACGCCCCGCGCGTGAACCGGAACCTGAATCGGATCAGGGGCGCCTGATCGACACGCAAGTCTAGATGAAACCGGAACTCTCCTATTGGATTCTCTCTGCCTCCACTGTGGTGGAGGTTTTGCTCATGGTTCTTGCCTTTTTCTTCTATTTGAAGCTCAGGAAATCGGAAATTTTGGTACGCTCGCTCCAGGACAAGCAACAAGAATTCCTTCAGAAGCTGGATTTCAATGCACGCCTTGAGAAAGAAATTGTCGAAACCTTCGCAAAGCGCCAGGAAGAACTGGCACTGCTGGAAGAAAAACTGCACCAACGCACAACGGAGATGCGCCGCCTGCTCGAACAGGCCGAGAATTTCACCAAATCACCCCAGTTCCTGCGCCAGACCATACTGAGCGGCTTTCGGCGCGGCCAGTCGGCCCAGGCTCTGGCTCAGGCCACAGGCCTGAGCGTAGACGAAGTGGAGCTTATCCTGGACCAGCCCAAGGCCGGCCTCTGAAGAATACCACGAATCTCCAGAATACGCCCGCAGGCATCTTCTTCAAAGACCCAAACCCAACCAGGCGTTTTCCTTTGGACAGGGATCAGTCCATCGATCCGCGCCGTATGCCTTCACACATGAATACACATTCCATACTGTTTTCTCCCGACGCTCCTTGGCTTGCGCCTCTGGCCGGCTATTCCGACCTGCCCTTCCGCCTGTTGTGCCGTGAGCACGGGTGCCACGTGGCGGTCACGGAAATGGTCAGCGCCAAGGGGCTGATCTACGGCAGTCCCGGCACACGGGAACTCCTGATGACATGCGCCGACGATACTCCCCTGGTAGTGCAACTCTTCGGGTCAGAGTCGTCATTCCTGGTGCAAGCCCTTGAGCGCCTACGCGCGGACGGATTCCGATATTTCGACCTCAACTGCGGTTGCCCTGTTCGCAAGGTCATCAAAACAGGCAGTGGTGCCGCGCTGCTCAAGGACCCAACCCACCTGCTAAGCCTCGCCAAGGATATGATTCGCGTGGCGGGCCCCGGTTGCATGGGTTTCAAGATCAGACTGGGGTGGTACTCGGGGCAACCGGTGTTTCTCGACGTAGCAAAAGGACTTCAAGACCTTGGCGCCGGCTGGGTGGCAATGCACCCACGGTACGGGGCTCAAGGTTTCACGGGAGATGCGGACTGGTCACAACTGTCTGTGCTGAAAAAAGCTCTAAGCATCCCGATTATCGCCAGCGGCGATCTTTTCCAGGCCGAAGACGCGATCCGCTGCGTGGAACAATCTGGAGTGGACAGCATCATGTTTGCCAGGGGCGCGCTGAGTGATCCGTCGATCTTCGACCGCTACACGCATCTGCGCAAAGGACTTGCCGCACCCGAGAAAACGTGCACACAGGCCATTGGCCTCGTCCGAAGACTCTGCGAACTGTATACGAAACACGGCATGGACCGTCTCGGATTGTTGAAAATGCGCACACTGGTTCCTCGATTTCTCAAAGGGTTGCCGGGTGCGCGCAGCCTGCGACGAGACATCGTGTTCTGCAAGACGTGGAATGAAGTATTCTCGCTTCTCAACGCACATATGATGCAAACGATTTTGGAGGAACAGCATGGAACTCATCATCGCTAAAACTGCCGGTTTCTGCATGGGCGTTGACATGGCTCTGCACAAACTCGATCAGGCGGTGGAAAGCCCGCCGAAAGACGGGAAAATCCATACACTTGGCCCCATCATCCACAACCCCCAGGTTCTGGAACGATATCAGCGCCAGGGGGTTTTTCAAACTGACGGCTCAAATGAACTAGGCAAAAACGATATTGTCATCATTCGAGCCCACGGCATTACTCGCCAACTGCAGAAACAATTTGAAGAACGCGGAGTGACGCTGGTGGACGCTACCTGCCCCAAGGTGAAGAAGGCGCAAATCCTCATTGAGCGGCAGGCAGAACTGAACAAACATCTGCTTCTGTTTGGTGAACGTGACCACCCGGAAGTCCAGGGACTGATCAGTTATGCGCCAAGGCACACAGTGTTCGAAAGCATTGGCGAGTTACAGCAGCAAGCGATCGACCCTCATCAGCGGTATTTTCTTGCGGCACAAACAACGCAGGACCGTGAATCCTTCATTTCCATCCGCGACTACTTGTTGGCTGAAGTGGATGAAGAAATGGTGATCCTCGACACCATCTGCATGGCGACGAAGGATCGCCAGGAAGAAGTCCGGACACTCTCACAGCAGGTGGAAGCGATGGTCGTCGTTGGCGGCAAAAGTAGCGGTAACACGCGCAGGTTGGCGCAGATAGCGCAAGAATCAGGAATCTTTGCGATCCACGTCGAGACCGCGGCTGAACTCCCCCTGGAAGACCTGGCGCGATTTCAGCGCATCGGGTTGACCGCAGGAGCATCGACACCGGGATGGATCATCGAAGAAGTTGCACAAACGCTCAAGAATACGTTTGAATGAAATGATTATCTTCTCTAAATATCAGGAATTTCGGTCAGTAGAGGGTGTAAAATATTTTGTGTAAACGGTCATTTGTCGTTAATCGCCCCCACAAGGAGACGATATGACCGCATGCGAAACATTCAATCCCGATTAGAATGATTCTTCTACCATTCGAACCTTGCCCGCAACCGACCAACGGCGGCGCTGAACCATATTGACGACTTCGACGGTTGGATAATCGTTAGCACTCTGTCTGGACATACCTCTTGCACTACCTCTTACGGTTGGCAGGGTGTCCGGTCGAATTGGGGGCTAATACAAGGACGAATTTTCGTTCACGAGCCAAATGGAACGATTGGTAGGCATCATAGAATGATGAAAAAAGAACTGACCGCAGATTTTTATTTTTTTTGAGGGGGGAAGGGAAGAATACGAAGAAAGGAAAATAAAAAGAAGATATCTGGGCGGTAAAAAATACTAAAAAAAAAGTCCTGGCGACGACCTACTTTCCCACCAGTGGACTGGCAGTATCAT
>CALMTS010000358.1 GCA_937872685.1 uncultured Desulfomicrobium sp. | reverse complement strand
TGTGCAGGACCGCGCCGATCATGGGCACGGCGAAGTAGCACTCCAGGTAGCGGTGGCTGTCGTAGTCCATGACGGCCACGGTGTCGCCGGGCTTCACGCCCTGGGCCAGGAGGGCCGCGGCCAGGCGCGCCACGCGCTCCCGGAACTGCGCGTAGCTGAAGCGCAGGGTTCCGGCGTAGACGATCTCCTGCTCCGGGCGGTCCTGGACGGGGGCCTGGAGGATGTTCTTGATGAGGAGCTGCTGACTTCCGTGCAGGGGAGTGTTCATGTCGATTGTTGTCCTTGTGAGCAATTTTTTTGAGTGACGGTTCAGGCGAATTCCGCAGCAAATACTGAAGTGCGATGAGGAATGCAATTTGGCGGCGCACTTCGGGTGTAACGTATTGGAATAATATTAATTTTAGTACCTTGAGATTTAAATTTTGCAGAGCTGTGGTTGAAAATCGTTCATCGAATGGATGATTTTCAACCGTTATGCGGACGATTTTCATCCAATTTTTCAGGGCTTGAGGAACCCGGGTGGCTCCCCCGGACTCCGTAGCGCTGGACCTCGGGGCGGGTCGGACTTATGCAGGAGGTTCGGATTCACGTTCACGACAAGGAGGCCGCCATGTCCATGTATTCCAAGTTCGCCGCCTGGTACGACCGCATCTTTCCCTTCAGTCCCGGCGTCTACGCCTTCCTGAACCACCATCTGGGGGACCGGGGAGGGCCGGTTCTGGACCTCGGCTGCGGCACGGGCGACTACTGCGCCGCCTTCACCCGCGACGGCGTGGAGGCCGTGGGCGTGGACCTGGACCAGGCCATGATCTCCCAGGCCCGGGTGCGCGGGCCCGAAACCGAGTTCCACGTCCTGGACATGGCGGAGTTCGCCACCCTGGAGGGGCCGTGGAACATGATCTACTCCATCGGCAACACGGCCGCCCACCTGCCGCGTGACCGCTTCTGGGCCTGCGTCGACGACGTGGCCGCGCGGCTCCTGCCGGGCGGGACCTGGATCGTGCAGGTCATGAACTGGGATTACGTCCTGGGCCTGCAGTCCTTCGCCTTCCCGGCCAAGGTCATGGAGGGCGCGGTCTTTCACCGCGCCTACGAGGACATCACGCCCCACGGCCTGACCTTCCGCACGGGCCTGGACATCGAGGGCGAGCGCGTCTTCGACGACGAGGTGCGCCTGTACCCGCTGCCCTCGGTCGACATGGTCGCGGGACATGAACAGCGCGGCTTCCGTCTGGTCGAGCACGTCTCCGACTACGCCGGCAGCGGGTTCGACCCGGACGTCTTTTCCGCCAACATCTTCGTTTTCACCAGATAAGGACGGTACGGATGGATTTCATGACGACCATGGGGCAGAGCACCCTCTTCAGGGGCCTGCCCGAGGACGAGCTGCGGCAGCTGGAGCGCATCAGCGAGCCGCGAGAGTGCGACAAGGGGGACGTGCTCTTCAACGAGGGGGCCGAGGGCGTGGGGTTCTACGTCGTGGCCAGCGGTCAGGTGAAGGTCTTCAAGATGTCCTTCGACGGCCGCGAGCAGATCCTGCACATCCTGGGCCCCGGCGACCCGCTGGGCGAGGTGCCCGTTTTCGCCGGCACGACCTACCCGGCCAACGCCCAGGCCATGGGCAGGGCCGGCCTCTTCTTCTTTCCGCGCATCAAGCTCGTCGAACTCTACCGCGAGAGCCCGTCCCTGGCCATGAACATGTTGGCCGTGCTGTCGCGCCGCCTGCGGGAGTTCACGGTTCTCATCGAGAACCTGTCCCTGAAGGAGATCCCCCAGCGACTGGCCACGTACCTCGTGCACCAGCAGTCCCTGAGGCCCGTCTCCTCGCGGGTCAAGCTCAGCGTGACCAAGGGCGTGCTCTCCAACATCCTGGGCACGTCCCAGGAGACCCTCTCGCGGGTGCTCGGCAAAATGAGCCAGGAAGGGCTCATCGAGGTCCAGGGCAAGGAGATCGTCATCCTGGACCTGGAACGGCTCCGGTCCCTGGCGGACGGAGAGACGAGAATGTAAGGGTGGATGACCGCATCCGGTGTTGATTTCCTGAACGCATGACAGGAGGAATGGCGAAATGAGGATGACCATCATGCTGGCGGCGTGCTGTATCGCGGCCGCAGCGGCCTGGGCCTCGGACCGGCCCGCCCCGTCCCACGGCATCGGCTACCCCGAAGGCTGGCAGGATTGGGCCGCCATCTCCGTGGCCCATCGCACGGACAACGACACGGTGCGGCTCATCGTGGGGAACGACGCGGCCGTGAAGGCGGCC
>CALMTS010000357.1 GCA_937872685.1 uncultured Desulfomicrobium sp. | reverse complement strand
CAGCATGGCGGCTTCGGTGGGGTCGCCCACCGCGCTCCACGTCCCGTCCTTCTCGGCCAGGCGGGCATTGTTGCACCCCACCAGGACCGAGGCGAGTTCCCGCAGGACTTCCCGCTGCCGGGCATCCGGAGCGCCCCCAGCCGCCAGCACCTGGCCATCCGGCGCGTAGCCCTCCCCGGTGACCTCGAACGCCTGCCCGGCGACATACAGGATGCGCACGGTCATCTCCCCGGCCGTCAGTGTGCCGGTCTTGTCCGTGCAGATGACCGTGGTCGAACCCAGAGTCTCGACGGCGGGCAGGCTGCGCACCAGGGCGCGGCGGCGGGCCATGCGCGAGACTCCCAGGGCCAGGGCCACCGTGACCACGGCGGGCAGGCCCTCGGGCACCGCCGCGACGGCCAGGCTGACGGCGCCCAGAAAAAGCTCGAACGGCGCGCTGCCGCGCAGGTACCCCAGCAGAAACAGCAGCGCGACAATGCCCAGGGTCGCCCAGATCAGCACGCGGCCGAAGGCGTCGAGCTTCTTCTGCAGCGGCGTCTCCTCCTCCCCCGCCTCGATGAGCTGCGCGATGCGGCCCAGTTCCGTGCCCATGCCCGTGGCCGTGACCACGGCCCTGGCCGTGCCGGTAGCCACGCTCGTGCCCATGAAAACCATGCTCGCGCGGTCCGCCAGCGGCGTCTCGCCTGTGCAGGCCGCCCCGGCGTCCTTGTCCACTGCGTCCGACTCCCCGGTCAGGGCCGACTCGACGCACGAGAAGGCCGTTGATGCGAGAAGGCGGGCGTCGGCGGCCACCAGATCGCCGGCTTCCAGGGCGAGCACGTCCCCGGGAACGACTTCGGCAGCCGCGACGGCGGTCACGCGCCCGTCGCGCAGCACCTTGGCCTGGGGCGCGGCCATCCTGCGCAGGGCCGCGATGGACTTTTCGGCGTTATACTCCTGATAGAAGCCAATGGCCGCGTTGAGCACGACAATGGCCAGGATGGCGAACGCGTCCACGGCCTCCCCGAGCATCCCGGAAACAATGGCGGCAAAAACGAGAATCCAGACGATAAGGCTCCTGAACTGGGCCAGAAGCAACCGCCACGGGCTGACTCCCGGGGAGGCACTGATCTCGTTGGGTCCGAAGGCGTCCAGACGCCGGCGCGCCTGGGCGGTCGCAAGACCCTCGGCCCTGGACTCCAGCACGGCCAGGACCTCTGCGGCGGGGAGGCTGTGCCAGGCCCTGTGTTTGCCTTCAGTGGGTAAGGTCATGTTCCCCCTTTCGCACGGACCTCGGCGAGACCGCAACACAGTCGATGATGAGACGATCTTGAAACCGCCTTCACGCTAGCTCCGGATGTCGTTCAAGGCAATGCGCGCCATGGGCGAAGGGCATTGGTTGCAGGCCGCACGAGTGGATACGCGACATGGTGCGGGCATGACGCCCGGGAGCTCATGGATGCTTCGGGAAGGATCGGACGGAGATTCGGCAGGAAGCGGATGCTCCGCGGAATTCAGGCCGCAGCGCCGCCTTTTGAGCGCGGCAACGGGCATGAGGTCAACACGACAGGCCCAGGCCGGACTCGCCGCAGGCGACGGAGTAGACGGATTCCCTGAGACGCCTTTCGACAAGGCACTTCAAAGCGCGTCTTCTCGCTCGGCAAACGGCCATGACCTCCCTTTGGCCGCAGGAAATGGCGTCGCAATGCGCCTGCCTGACGCGCAGCACCTCGCCCACGAGCACTTTCAAGTACCAGTGGTGCCCCTTGAGGATGGTTTCAAGGGCCTGGCGCGAATCCCGCCGAAAGATGCCGTCCACCTCCAGCCGGCCGGTGCCGAAGAGACAGTTCATGGCCTCCTGGAGAAACCGGAACGCCCTGTTCCTTCCATGCGCCACGGCGCTGTCGAACATCACGACGGCCAGGGGCGCGGGCATCGTGTCGGCGAACACGGCCTTCCAGAAGCTTTCCCGGTAAAACGAGCGCACCAGACCGAGCATGGCCGTTGCCGCGTCGAACTCGAGAATGCCGTCGCTCCGGACTGCTCGCGTCTCACCCCGATCCAGCACGAACCAACCCGGCCATTCGGGGTTCACGACGCGGCTTATGCCCATGTACACCTCGCCACGACACGGGTTCTCGAGGTTGTCCGTGCATGGCGCACCGGCTTTCAACACAAAATCGAGGGCCGTGTCGAATGTTGTCCCGATGCTCTCTGCGGCAATGATTTTCATGTGTTCGCTTCGCGTTGCGGTGGTCAGGCTGAATACTGCTCAGCGCCTGAAACACGCATTGTGTGCCCAAGAGTTCACGCGCGATCAATACGCAGCTCTATTGATCCTGAAAAATAAAAGTACATCCGCATGAGAACAAATATTCATCGAAGCCTTCAATCAAGCACGGATGTACCGGCAGACTTCCCAAAGACCGTCGGGGGCGTGGCCGGCATCTGCGACAACCGCCGCCGGAAAGCAGGAGCAGGCCGGCCAGGGCATGCCGAAGCGGAAACATGACACACAAAAATTTTGGCAACAGCCCATAATCACGGATTATCCCACCCGTCATCGAGCCGGTTCCACTCTCCGGCGCCCCCGGGGATCGTCAAATGGAGAAAGAAAAATTCCGATCTGCGACGGTCAGAAGAAACAGTTCTTTTTTTTTCATAACACACTGAGTTAATAACTTAAAATGACAAGGACAGCGAACTTGACGACGCTGAGCCCCCAATACTGCTCCGCTGGTCTCAACGCTGCCCGTTTTCGACATCGCAAAAAAAGAATCAGAAGTTCTGATTTTCAGAAACATTTTTGTATCTTTACTAAATATATTCAAAATAACAGCATGTTATATACTTGGCATACACCATGCTCTCAGTTGTCGAACTTTTCGAAGGGCAATCCCGTTCTTCGGACGGACGCAAAACCAAGCACCAAGAGGAATGACATGAGCGTTTCCAAATACGCGACCG
>CALMTS010000356.1 GCA_937872685.1 uncultured Desulfomicrobium sp. | reverse complement strand
GTGAACGCGGTCCATGCTGTTCACGAAGCGCTTGACCATCTCCTTGTTCTTCGGGCTTCGCTGATGGGTCTTCATGATCATCTTGGCCTGGGGCGAGGCGTGAATCTTGGCCGAGCGGTCGTCGAGCTCACGCAGGATTTTCTTGATTTCTGAGGGCGGAGCCTTTTCCCGCCGGGCCTGCTGCAACTTGTCGAAGGTCTTCTTGTAGGAGGTGACCCGGGTCCGGGCATCGGCCATCTGGGCCTTGTAGGCCTGCCGGTCGGCCTCGGTCAGGGGGCGGTTGAAGCCGTCGTCCGGGATGCCCGAGGGTTTGATTTTGCCCACGCCCGGCGTACCCTGTGCGTCGGGGGTCCCGGCCTTGGCTGACGCCTTGGGGACGTCCGGAGCGTCGGCGCGAGCGCCCTTGAGGCCCTTCACGGCGCCATAGCCCCGGGCCACCCCGCCGGCGACGAAGCCCATGGCCTTGTCCATGGCGATACCCTTGACCACCTCCCAGCCTGCGCCCTTGAGGCCTTCCTCCCAGCCGCCGCCGTTCTCCACGGCGGCTTCGAAGCCCCTGTAGCCGTCCACGGCGATGCCGGTGAGCTGGTTGTAGGAGCCCCCCACGCGCAGGAAAGCTTCCTTCGGGCCGCCTTCGATGTAGCCGATTGCACCTTGATAGACACGGTTCACGGCCGGACCGCCGATGAAGGACAGGCCCATGAGGGTCTTGTCGGCGGTGCTCTTGACCGTTTCCGCCGTCTGCAGGCACGTGTCGGCCCACTCGGCGTCGGCGTCGGCCTTTTTCTTTTCGCCTTCCCAGTGATCAGTGGCCACGGCGTAGACGTCCTTGATGACCTCCGAGGCCTTGGCCGTGTCCGTGGCCGTCATGACTTCGGGGCTGAATCCCTTGGACACGATCTCGCGCACCTTTTCCGCTTTGTCGTAGGGCAGGGTGTCGGCCATGGACAGGGCCTTCTTCATGGCCCGGTCGACCTTCTCCATCTTGCGCTGGTCGGCGGCGATGTTCTGGATGAACTGGCTGCGGGCGAAATCGTCCCACTCCGAGCGGGTGTGCACGATGACGCCGGTTTTGAGGGTTTCGATGCGGTCCTGTTCGGACTGGAGGTTGGCCTTGGCGTTGAGGACGCGCATTTCCAGGTCGTGGCGGCGGTCGGGATTCGTCTCTTTCGCGATCTCCTCGATATCCTTGTCCATGTTGCTCTGGATGATGGCCACGTTGGCCGAGTGGAATTCGATGGCCTCCTGGTCGATGACGCGCCGCTCCTCGGCGGGCTGGTCGTCGACGATATGCAGGGGGGTGTCATCAGGGCCGATCGCGGCCGCGGGTTCCTGGGCTTCCGCGGGTTTTTCCTCTTCCTGCTTTTCTGCCTGCGACGGCTGCTTCGGGATGGGCGCCTTGGCAACCTGCTGCGGCGCGCCGCCGGCCACCAGGGCGTCGAACTGGCGCAGGCGGCCTTCCTCGGAGTCGGCCATCTCGCCGGCCATGGCGAGCCACTTCACGGCCGCGGCATGGAAGGCTTCGCGCGTGCGGTAGTGGGCCAGGGCTTCCTGGATGCCCCAGTCGCTCAGGGAATGGCCGATGCCCGCACCGATGACCTCCTTCAGCGTTTCTTCAGCGTCCCCTGTCTTGCCCGCATTTTCGAGCCTCTCTGCCTTCTCGCGGTCGTTCTTGACGCGCGCCTCTTCGAAGACCTGCAGGGAAACCTCCGGGAAGTCCGGGTACGCCCCACCCGTGTAGCGCTGCGCGTACACGGTCCAGGTGTCCCCGTCTTCGTCCGTGTAGCTGTGGTTCAGCGTGTCGCCCTGGATGCCGGACAGGATGCCGATTTCCTCCAGGTCGAGGCCCTCCACGAATTTGTACTCCTTTTCGTCGTAGTCGCCCGTGTCCAGGGCGATACCGTGGTATTCACCCGGTTCCGTGCCGGCATAGATCAGGAAATGGGAGGGCTGGCTCTTGATGATTTCGCCGTCCAGAACCACGAAGCCCTTGGGGTAGGTTATGTAGCCGACCCATTCGCCCTCGGGCCCGGGCTGCTCCACCAGGGCGCGCAGGAAATCCTTGGCGCCCTTGTACTGCTGCTGCCCCTCGGTCATGAGGGCCCTGCCGTCGGGCGGGTTACCCAGGGCGACCAGTTCGGCCACGACCTCGTCCAGGCGTTTCTGGCAGGACAGGATGGTGTTGCGGTGCTGCCGGGCCAGGGTCACGCCCTCCATGGCCAGGGCCGGGTCGTCGGCCTCGGCGGCCCAGGCGATCTGCTCCATGGCCTCTTCGAGGCGGGCGCCGGCTTCGGCCACGGCCCCGCGCAGGGACAGAAACTCGCCCAGCAGCGGGTTGAATTTGTTCAGGAAGTCCACGGCGTCGGGGGATGGGTACTGGCGCAGGACGCCCCAGGTCTTGCGGAAGGACTCCTCCTCGACCTCGGACATGGGGCCGTAGACCATGCGCATGCCCTCCATGGCCGCGGCCACGGCCCCGTCCCACTGGGTCGGGGTCAGGGCGTTGATGTCCAGGAAGGGCGCGGACTTCATGGGCGGCAGGGCGGCCGGTTCGACGTTTGAGGCTGTGAAGGCGACGCCTGCCGTCGTGGCAACGGCGTTGTCCTGGCTTGGCGCGGATTCGTCCTCCTGTGCCGGGATTTCCG
>CALMTS010000355.1 GCA_937872685.1 uncultured Desulfomicrobium sp. | reverse complement strand
CTTCTTCCGGCATGACGAACATGCCGTCTTCGTAAATGACCGTCTTCGTGCCGCAACGCAGGAAGGCGGTCACTTTTTTCGGCTCCGTGTTGACCAGGTCCCAGTGCAGGGCAGAGTCGTTGAAGCCCAGCTCCTTCTTCCTCTCCTCGGTCAGTTCGGCCGGGTCCCCGGCGTAGGTGTCCGCGTAGGAAGCGCCGACGGCCACATGGCAGTTGCCGTGCTCTCCGCCGAAGTTCTCGTCGAAGAGGGTGTGGGCCATGAAGGCGTCGATGCGTGAGAAGCGCTTGTCGGTCAGGGAGAATTCCCCCAATTGGCAGGCGCCGGGGTCCATCTCCAGTTGGGAGCGCACGAACTCCTCGCCCTGTTCGGCCTTCACCACCCTGGCCTTGCCCTCCGTGAATTCGAGGGTGACGCCGCTGACCAGGTTGCCGCTGCGGTAGGACGGCTGGTCCGCATGGTAAACGCCTTCGGTCAGCCGGTGGTCCGGCGACATGAAGAGCTCGAAGCTCGGGATGTTGTGGCCGGACACGCCGATCCAGCGGCGGGACTCGCCGGGGAAGACCTTCAGGTCCGTGGATGCGGACTGCACGTGATAATACTCCACATCCATGGCGTTGAGCCAGCTCTTGACCCCTTCGGCCTGGCGGAAGATCGCCTCCCAGGCTGCCACCGGGTCGGCTTCGTCGAGGTAGGCGGCGCGGATGATCTGGGCGGTGTATTCCTCGATGTCCAGGCCCGAGTTTTCGGCCAGGGCCTGGGTGGGCATGAGGCACAGGGTCCAGCCGAATTCGCGCACGGCCTCGCGCTTGTCGAGGATGTCGCGCAGGTATTTGCGGGCCAGGGAAAAGGCCGCGATCTTCATCGGCGGGATGTCCTTCAGGTGGGTGATGGAGTCCGGCGCCAGCAGCGAGACGAGTCCGCCGAGATGCTCGTAGAGCTCGCGGTCGCCGGGGACCGTGAAGGACAGCTGCTCGTGTCCGGCCCGGTTGAAGAACCCTTTCTCCAGGGTGCTCGGGGGCGTCATGCGCAGCACGGGGTTGAGTCCCTTCTCCAGAACCAGGGCCTGCACCTTTTCGGCCAGGGGCAGGGCGGCGAGGTCCGTACGGATGAGGACGATGTCTCCGGGGGCGAAGGGAGTCACACGGGCCTTCTGCATGCCCCAGAACAGGACTTTGGCGTATTTTTCGAGCTGGATGTCGTTCAGCATGGTTCTCCTTGCGCGGGGGCTTCGCAGCCCAGCTTGATGGTCAGGCGCCGGCGGTCCGGCGCCTCGAAAACGAAATTCTCCTGGGGGGGAAGGCCGTTTGCCCTGCGCCATTCGCGGTGCAGGGCGTGGTAGCTTGCGTCCAGGGCCGCGGCCGGGTCGAGGCCGAGGCTGCGCGCCAGTTCCGGGATGGACGCGGCGGGCGCTTCGATCTCGGCGAAGTGGCCGAAGGGGAGGATGTCCAGGAAAACCGTCCCTTCGCCCACGGTCCATACGGCGCGAAATTTTTCATACGTGAGGCGCGGCGAGAAGCCCAGCCCGCGCAGGATGAGATCCATGCCGTCCGGATCCTCGACGCGGCACTCCCGTTCCCGCCGGCTTTTGACGCCGGGCGTCTCCGAAGCCGTCACGGGCTCCTTGAAGGTCAGGGTCGAGACCAGGGCGCGCCGCAGCCGCAGGAGGCGGTCCGACGAGGCCAGTTCGCCGTCGCGGTCGTAGACCGTGTTGGACTCGAAGTGCCAGCGCGTGCGCAGGCTGCCGAGGGTGCGGAGCCTGGCCTCCAGGGCCGGGAGGTCGGCCAGGGGGAATTTGGCTTCGTGCTCGATGCTCACGGGATCACCAGAAGACCCAGAGGACGACGGGGGCCAGGGCCAGACGGTACCAGGCGAAGGGGCGCAGGGTCAGCCTGCCCAGGAGGGCGA
Organism: uncultured Desulfomicrobium sp.; assembly: GCA_937872685.1. Taxonomy (GTDB): domain Bacteria; phylum Desulfobacterota; class Desulfovibrionia; order Desulfovibrionales; family Desulfomicrobiaceae; genus Desulfomicrobium. The sequence goes on along the minus strand of CALMTS010000355.1, from coordinate 5,525 downwards.
TGAAGACCTTGACCGCGGCCCAGGCCGCCAGGAAGGACACGCCGAAGCCCACGGCCAGGACCAGGAAATCGTCGGGACTGAAGAGACGCCAGCTTTTCAGCAGGTCGTAGCCCGTGGCCGCGAACATGATGGGCACGGCCGCCACGAAGGAGTACTCGGCGGCGGCCCTGCGGTCGACGCCCAGGATCATGCCGCCCATGATGGTCGCGGCCGAGCGCGAGAACCCGGGCCACAGGGCCAGGCACTGGAAGCACCCGATGCCGAGGGCCAGGCGCGGCGTGATGTGGTCCAGGTCGCCGACGCGCTTGGGAATCCGCAGCCTTTCGACCAGGAGGATGGCCAGGGCCCCGGCGATGAGGGCGAAGGCCACGGTCACCGGCGAGAAGAGGTGCTCCTTGATGGCCGAGTGGGCGAAGAGCCCGAGCAGGGAGGCCGGCAGGGAGGTCAGGAAGAGCAGCCACAGCCCGCGGATGCCGCTGAAGGCCCGGTCCGAGGGGCGCACGAGGCCCCAGAAGGTGGGCAGGTAGAGGGCGACCACGGCCAGGATGGCCCCGAGCTGGATGACGATCTCGAAGGTCTCGGCCTTGGGGCCGGTGAACCCGAGCAGATGTCCCGAGATGATCAGGTGTCCGGTGGAGGAGACGGGCAGGAATTCGGTCAGTCCTTCGATGATGCCCAGCAGGATGGCGTTGAGGTATGATATCATGGGATTTCGGGGCTAAAGAGTGAAAAAAAATACCTACTCGGGGCCGCGGTGGGGGTCAAGCGCGCCTTGCCCGGTGCGGGCGCATGGGGTATCGACGACCTTTTCGGCCACAACGGAGACAGACGTGCGCACACTGCGATTCTACAAGGCCTTCCCCGGCGGCAACCCGACCATTCTCATCCTCGACCCCGTCGATCCCGGGGAGCGGGCCGTCGTTGCCCGCATCCTCATGGACTGCGGCCACGTGCAGGCGGAGCAGGTCGGCTACCTCGACCTCGCGGCCCGTCCCGTGCGCCTGGACATGATGGGCGGGGAGTTCTGCGGCAACGCCTGCCGCGCCGCGGCGGCGGTCATGGCGCGGGAGGGCGCGGGGCTGAGGTCCTGTGGGGAGGCGCTGTGCGGGGAGCTTTCGGTTTCGGGGGCAGGGAGGCCGGTGGGGCTGAAGGTCGAGGCCGGAGGTGACTGCTGGGCCGAGATGCCCATGCCGCCCGCGCCAGGAGAGGGCGTCATGGAGCTTGAAGCGGGGATCGGGCTGGTGCGCCTGCCCGGCATCACCCATCTGTGCCTCGACGAGGAACTTCACGCCTTTCCGGATGATTTCACGCAGTCCGCCGCCGCGCTGCGGGCGCGCTTCGGCCTGGACGGGGAGGCGGTCGGCTGCGTCTGGTACCGGACCAGCCCCGTCTGCTCCATCAAGCCCGTGGTCTGGGTCCGGTCCACGGACTCGACATATTTCGAAACCGGCTGCGGGTCGGGCAGCCTGGCCCTGGCCCTGTGGCTCGGGAGCGGGCAGAATTTTCCCATGTCCCTCCAGGTGCTGCAGCCCAGCGGCAACCCCATCGGCGTCCGCCTCGACGAACGGGGGAGCGGCGCATGGATTCACGGCCCCGTGGCCCTAGTGGCGCGGGGCGAGGCCTTCGTCTGACTACCTCTTCATCTGGATGGCCGTCTGCACGACCTGGTCGCTCGTGGTGATGACCTTGCTGTTGGCGTCGAAGCCCTTCTGGGTGACGATCATGTTCACGAATTCCGTGGCCAGGTCCACGTTGGAGTTTTCCAGCGAATTCGAGACGATATCGCCCAGCCGGCCTTCCGCCGCCCAACCCAGGATGGCCCCTCCGGCCTGCGTCGTGGCCGAGAAGAGATTTCCTCCCTCGCGGAAGAGGCCCTGGGGGTTGATGAAGTCGGCCAGGGGGATCCTGTACAGGGATTGCTTCTGCCCGTTGGAGAAATTGCCGATGATGGTCCCGGCCGTGTCCACGGTGACGTTCTGCAGGAAGCCGCGTTCATAGCCGTTCTGGTTCTGGAAGATGGTCGTCGATCCGGAGGCGAAGTTGGTCAGGGCCAGGACTTCACGGTCGGCGCTGATCATGCCGGGCAGATCCGTGATGCTCGTGCCGAGGTCGGCCATGCTGGCCACGCCGCCGGGCAGGTTCCAGCCGGCGTCCGTGTGCAGGCCGAAGCCCAGGGATGTGGTGATGGGGGCGGCATCGGCCAGGGTGACGGTCAGCTGCGGAAACCCGTCCGCGCCCAGCGCCGCCGGCGTCCAGGTGCTCTTGTCGTCGGAGGTGCCGGAAAAGGCGCTCATGTTGAGGAGTTCGCCGGCCGGGGTGAAGGTCAGGGTGCCCGCCATGAGGATGCCCTTCTTCGCATCGAGGGCCGACGCGTCCTCGGAGGCCGGGATGGTGACCAGGTATTCCCAGACCCGGTTGCCGCTGGTGCCGTTGATGTCGTCGACGGGATCGAAATAGGCCCTCAGCACATGGCTGTTCCCGTTTTCGTCGTAAATTTTGATGGACGACTCGTAGGCGTACGCCCCGCCGTCCAGGGGTTCCTCCAGGCTGGCGTCCCAGCTGTCGAACATGGCCGTGAAGGGGCTGCCGGTGCCGATGCTGTTGTCGTTTGAGTCCGAATCGAGGTTGATGGACATGCGCACTTCCGTCGTGGACTCGGGTTCGGAAACGATGGTGCCGTCCTCCTGGGTGATGAGCTGGATGTCTTCGAGGGTGGCTGACGCCGCTGCCGGCACCGTCGGGTTGCTGTCCAGGATGGACTCCAGGGGGAGGCGGTACCCCTGCAGGATGTTGCCGCTGGGGTCGCGCAGGAACCCGGCCTCGTCGAACCGGAAATTGCCGGCGCGGGTGTAGTAGATTTCGTCCGAGGCCTCGGGCGAGACGAGGAAGAAGCCGGTCCCGCCGATGGAGATGTCGGTTGAGGCCGTGGTCGTTTCCAGGGAGCCGACCGCCATGTCGCGGTAGATGGAACTGACGCCCACGCCCTGGCCGACCTGGTTTTCCACCGTCGACGCAGCCAGCTGCTGGCTGATGAGGGTGCCGAAGAGGGCGCGCGAGGATTTGAAGCCCAGCGTGTTCATGTTGGCGATGTTGTCGGATATGACCGACATGTTCGTCTGGTGGGCGAGGATGCCGGTGGTCCCTATATAGATGGACGAGGAGATACTCATGGACGCCTCCACGGCTGAAAGAAATCAGGATCGATGCGGCAGATTTTTCCCGCACGCCGGGAAGAGTGCAGGAACGGTTCCATTCTGGCGGATGGCGCTGGCCGTCCTGTTGCTCTGCTGCGGGGTCACGGCCTTGGCGGGAAGCCTGCCGAGCCTGACCGCGCCGGGGCACCCCGGCTGGAAGGAGAAGGTGTTTGCGGGCCGCACCGTGTACACCCCGGTGCCGGAGGAGGGACTGCTCATGGCGGACAGCCGGGGCACGGCCTCGGGGCTCTTCCACGAAGAGACCATCGACCTGCGCCGCACGCCGTGGCTGAACTGGAGCTGGAAGGTCGCCAACGTGCTCGAGGGCGTGAACGAACGGGAGAAATCCGGCGACGACTACCCGGCCCGCATCTATGTCGTGGCCAAGGGCGGCATCGCCTTCTGGAAAACCAGGGCGCTGTCCTACGTCTGGTCCAGCAAGGAGCCCCAGGGGGCCATGTGGCCAAGCGCCTTCACCGCCAACGCGCGCATGATCGCCGTGCGCGGCGGCACCGTCCGCCTGGGCGAGCTCGTCACGGAAAAACGCAACATCCGCGAAGACTGGAAGCAGGCTTTTGGCGACGACATCGGGGAAATCGACGCCGTGGCCATCATGAGTGACACCGACAATTCGGGGCAAAGCGCCCGTGCCTGGTACGGCCAGCCATGGTTTTCTGCGGAGTGAGCTAAAAGGGCTGAGAATTTAGTTTATAGGTCCTATAGGTCGTATGGGTCCTATAGGACCTATAAAAAACTTCACCGGAACATGTACTTCAGGGCGTAGCCGAAGGACGGGTAGGCCCAGAGCATGTGCTGCAGTTTTTCGGCGGTCACGCCCGTGCGCATGGCCAGGGCGAAGAGGTTGACGGTCTCCTCGGCCGCGTCGCCGAGCACGTGGGCGCCCAGGAGCAGGCCGCTGCCTTTTTCGACGAGGAGCTTGAACCCGGCGCACCGCTGGCCGATGCGTTGGTATTCCGACCAGCCCGCGGCGTCGCCCTGCACCGTGTCGAACTCAAGGCCCCGCTCCCGCGCCTCCTCTTCCAGCAGGCCCACGGCCGCCAGGGGCGGGTAGGTGAAGAGGGCGTAGGGCGTCGGTTCGGGCGCAACGCGGTGCATGAGGCCGTCGATGATGTTGCGGGCCACGAGCTCCGCCTCGACGCTGGCCACGGGCGTCAGCGGCATGGTCCCGGAGAGGACGTCGCCGGCGGCGAAGACGGCCGGGTTGGAGACGCTCTGCAGGAATTCGTTCACGGCCACTCCGCCCCGGAGCACCTCCACATTGCCGGCGGCGAGGTCGAGGGCGGCCAGGGCCGGCACCCGGCCGGCCGCGTTGACGATCATGTCCGCCTCGAAACGGCGTTCGCCGTTTTTGCCGGCCATCAGCACGAGACCAGAGCCGTCCTTGACGACGCTCCTGGGCGGGCAATCCGTATGGATGGCGATGCCCAGGTCCCGCATGTGCGCCGCCAGGCGCCCGGCCAGGTCGCGGTCGAATTTCCTGAGCACGCGGTCGCTGCGGTTCACGATGGCCGTCTCGGCACCTGCGGCGGCCGCGACATGCGCCAGTTCGAAGGCGATGAATCCTCCGCCGATGAAGACGATGCGGCGGGGCAGGGCCGGCAGGTCCAGGAAATCCGTGCTGGTCGAGAGCAGTTCGCTGCCCGGGATGTCCAGGGCGCGCGGCGCCGCCCCCGTGGCGATGCAGATGTTGCGCGCCTGGAGCAGCGCGTCGCCGCTGACGATGGTGTCCGGAGCTGTGAACGTCCCGGCCTGGACATACGTGTCGATGCCCTTGCCGTCATAGTGCTTTTTGATCTTGGGCGGCAGATCGTCCGTGAAGGAGCGCTTGAAGCGCATGAGCTCCTCCCAGTCTATCCGCGCCTGTCCGGTTACGCCTGTCCCGGCGGCGTTGGCCATCCGTTCCACCGTCTCGGCCGCGTCGGCCAGAACCTTCTTCGGCTCGCACCCGCGCAGGGGGCAGGTCCCGCCGAACCCGTCCCCCTCCACCAGCGCCACGCGCATCCCTGCCCCGCGGCAGCGCGAAGCCACATGCCCGCCGGCCACACCCGAGCCCAGGACGACGACATCGTAAAGTTCCTTCTTCATGACACTCCCTGTGGTTTCATCCGTTGGAGACCGCCGTCGCGTACGGCGGAAACAGGATATGAAACCGCCCCATAGCACAGGGAGCCCCTGCTGTCATGCCGCCTTTGCCGCCAAGCCCGGCGCACCGGTTTTCGAGCCGGCGCAGGCCGGGATGAAAAGAGAAACGCCCCCGCGGCAACACATGCCGGGGGGCGTTTTCACTGAAATGGAGGGCGCGGACGGCCG
>CALMTS010000354.1 GCA_937872685.1 uncultured Desulfomicrobium sp. | reverse complement strand
ATGGGGTGAGTGACGCGGCTTGAACGCGCGACATCCTGGGCCACAACCAGGTGCTCTGCCTACTGAGCTACACCCACCACAAGAGGAAGAACTCTCTACCCAAGGCCCCTGTCCCGGTCAAGCAAAAATCGCGGGGAAAATACGATCCGGGTCCCGCCCTTGACAATGCCCCAATGCCATTTATTTGGTGCCATCGAAATTTCCAAACCAAGGAGTACACATGTCTTCGCCTCAGCACTTCGAATTCAAGACCGAAATTAAGCAACTCCTCGACATCATTACCCATTCCCTCTACACGAGCCGGGAAATATTCCTGCGTGAGCTAGTTTCAAACGCGTCCGACGCCTTGGACAAGCTGCGTTTCGAGCAGTCACGCTCGTCCGAGATCGTCAGCCCGGACCTGGAGCTGCAGATCGCCATCACCGCCGACGAGGAGAAGCGCGAACTGGTCATCACCGACACGGGCATCGGCATGACCCAGGACGAACTGGTCGAGAACATCGGCACCATCGCCCACTCGGGCTCCGCCGAGTTCATCCGCCAGGCCATGGCCGACCAGGCCAACTCCTCCAACATCATCGGCCGCTTCGGCGTGGGCTTCTATTCGGTTTTCATGGTCGCCGACAAGGTCACCATCCGCACCCGCTCCTTCCGCCCCGGCGCCAAGGGCGTGGAATGGACCTCCGACGGCATGGGCACCTATACCGTGGCCGAACTGGACGAGGAGATGCCGCGCGGCACGACCATCACCGTGCACCTGAAGGAGGAGGGCAAGGAGTTCGCCGAGAAGCACCGCATCACCTCCATCATCAAGAAGCACTCCAACTTCATCTCCTTCCCCATCCTGGTGCAGGGCGAGAAGGCCAACACGGTGCCGGCCCTGTGGCGCGAGAACAAGTTCTCCGTGACTCCCGAGCAGTACACGGAATTCTACAAGTTTCTGACCTACGACCACGAGGAGCCCCTGGACACCCTGCACCTGAGCGTGGACGCGCCGGTGCAGTTCTCGGCCCTGGCCTTCGTGCCCCCGCGCAGCCAGGACGCCTTCGGCTTCGACCGCGACAACTACGGCCTGGACCTCTACGTGCGCCGCGTCCTGATCCAGAACAAGAACAAGGACCTCATCCCCGAGTATCTGGGCTTCGTGCGCGGCGTCGTGGACACCGAGGACCTGCCCCTGAACATCTCCCGCGAGACCCTGCAGGAAAACCTGCTCATCCGCAAAATCGCCACCACCCTGACCAAGCAGATCCTCTCGCACCTCAAGAAGCTGGGCCAGGACAAGGACCGCTACACCAAGTTCTGGAACGAACACGCCAAGCGCTTCAAGCTTGGCTATGCCGATTTCGCCAACCAGGAGGCCTTCGGCGAACTGCTGCGCTTCAACTCCTCCCGCCACGAGGACAAGGACGGGCTCATCTCCCTGGACGAGTACATCGAGGCCGCCAAGGACGGGCAGAAGGAAATCTACTACATCTCCGGTCCCAGCCGCGAGGCCGTCGAACAAAACCCGCACCTGGAGATCTTCCGCAGCAAGGGGCTCGAAGTGCTCTACCTCTACGAGCCCGTGGACGAGTTCGTCATGGACAGCCTGCGCAAGTTCAAGGACTTCGAGCTCAAGGCCACGGAGAACGCGGACATCAGCAATATCGAAAAGTTCGCCGACAGTGCCGAGAAAAAGGACAAGCCCGAGGAACTCTCCAAGGAGGAGTCCAAGGACATGGACCGGTTCCTGAAGCGCGTGCAGGAGATTCTGGGCGACCGCATCACCGAGGCCCGCATCTCCAAGCGCCTGAGCCAGAGCCCCTCCTGCCTGGTCAGCCCCGACGGCTCCACCTCGCAGATGCACAAGATCATGCAACTGGTGACCAAGGACACGTCCATCCCCAAGAAGATTTTCGAGATCAACCAGGACCACGCCCTGGTCAGGAACCTTCTCTCGGTCTTCGCCAAAAACGAGAAGGACGAGTTCGTGGGCACCATCGTCGAGCAGCTCTACGAATCCGCACTGCTCATGGACGGCTACCTGGCCGACCCGCACAAGATGGTCCAGCGCCTGAACCGCCTGATGGAGGATTCGAGCGCGTGGTACAAGGAGCGCAGCGGGAAATAGCTCCCTGCGGGACGTTCATTCGCGAAAGGCCGGGTTGTCCCGGCCTTTCGCGTTTGTGGACGGACGTGACGCAGGAGGT
>CALMTS010000353.1 GCA_937872685.1 uncultured Desulfomicrobium sp. | reverse complement strand
ATGAACTTGCCCTTGTAGGGGGATATGAACTCCCACACGATCTTGTGATCAGGTGTGACCTCGAAGACGCGGCCGTCGGAACCCTCGGTAATCAGCGTGTTGCCGTTGGGCAGGCGCTGCATGCCGCTGATGAAGGGGCTGTAGAAGCGGTTGCTGTCCATGGGAAAAAGGAAGCCCGCTTCGCTGGGCGTGTACTGCCAGACGATCTTCATGGCCACGGGGTCGATCTCCAGAACGCGGGAATAGTCGCGCAAGGCGGCCTTCACGCCCGTGGGAGCGCCCGGGTTCGGCACGTCGTAGCCGCCCCACCCGCCGTTGTCGAAGATGAGGATGTTGCCGGCGCCCGGCAGGCCGGCCGGGATCATGTGACAGTGGTGCTGGCCGATGATCCAGCCGATGGCCCGCAGTTCGGGGGTCGAGTCGTAATCGGGGCCCAGCTTCCAGACGACCTTGCCGGTCTTCTTGTCGATGATGAAGGTGATGTTGGCTTCACGGCCGTCGACGATGATGTTGTCCGGATGGAACCGCTCGTCGCCCGCGTCGTACCACTTGTTGGGGCCAAGGACCGACATGGAGTTGATGTGCATCCAGTCGCCCATGCCCTCGGGCTTGGTCGGGCGGTAGTTGGGGTTGCGGGCCAGGGTGTTCTTGGGGCCCTCGCGGAAGCCGAACTCCTCGAAGTGCTCGTGGCAGTTCCATTCCCAGACGATCTCACCTTCCCAGTTCACCTCGAGGATGAGGTCGTCCAGGAGCAGCTTGTCGGAAATGGCCGAATTGCGGGCATTGCGGTGCGCCAGGACCAGAGTGTTTCCGGAATCGGTCTTGGGCTCCAGGCCGGGGGCGTAGTAGCCCACGGGGTTGCCCTCACGCTGGAAGTCGTGGTGGTAGCGCGCCATCCAGCGGCCCTCGTAGCCCGGGTCCTCGATGAACTCGTTCTGGTCGAAGGACCACACGACATTGCCGTCCCAGTCGATCTGCACGACGTCGATGCCGTCCTGCACGCTGTACTTGCCGTCGCGGCGGCCGCGGCTGGACATGAGGTAGCCGCCGGGGAAGATCTTGTTGGGCATGCCCAGCACGCCCTTCCAGACGTTGTGCTCGCGGCCGTTCATGTCCATGAGCACGGCGCCCACTTCCTGGGCCTGAAAAATGGTCAGGCCGTTCCAGCACTTTTCGGGATCGTAAACCGTCACGCCGGTGGGATAAATGGTTGGATGACCCATGATGTTCTCCTTTTTCTTGAGCTGAATGATAGACGGGCCGGATCTGGCCGGCCGCATTCGTGTCGCACGCCTCGTGTACGTGATGTCTTCCCACGCAAACCGTGACAGCGCTGTTGCGTTCGTTACAAATTCTCCAAAAAATCCACACCACGGATTTTTAAAAAATATCTTTTAATCCTGGCATATTGAATCTCTCCGCAGAAGCGTTCCCTTCCGACAATCCCAAATTTTAACCCGCAATTCACGGCGAACCCGAGATTCCTGCGCCCTGGCCCGGACCATGGGATACAACCTGCCCCGCAGGCTCCGACAGGCTTCGCCCCATGCCGCCTGCGTCGAGCTCTCCATTCTGCCGGCCTGGGCAAAGAGGAACCGCCGAAGCCGATATGGTATGAAAATCATCCGGTTCTCCCCCTTACTCGCCACAAATGTAGCATAAGCTACTGCCCTCCTCTCAACAAAGAAGGTATCCGTTCGTGCGTCTTGCGATCATCCGCCGCGCAGCCGTATCCGTCGCGCAAACATGTGTAATGAAGCGAGCAAATCCATTAATTGCACATAAATACATTTTATTTGTGCATTCTGCGCAAAAATAAACATTATAACTGGAGGAAGTTAGTGATGAAGTTGTTGAAAAATTCTTCTTTAATCCTGCTACTGCTGTTGCTTGCATCATCAAATTCTTTTGCTACTGATTTGAAGGTCAGGGGCTCTCTTGATGTGTATGGAATGTGGTCGGCAAACCTGAATGATTTTGACTCCGACTCTGCCGATGGCGACAACTATACGACGACTCAGCGCATGCGCGTTTACTTTGACTATGTCGCGAATGAAAACCTGAAGGCTGTTCTGGGCCTTGAGATAGATACGGTCTGGGGCGTGGGCGATGCGGATTGGGGAACCGATCTCAACGAAAACGACATCGAAATCAAACACGCCTACATGAAATTCAAACTCCCGGAAACCGCGATCGACGTCACTGCAGGCCTCCAGCCCATCCTCTTGCCGGGCATCTTCGGCAACCCGATGTTCTTCGATGATGCACCGGCTCTGGTCGCGAGCTCACCCATCACGGACGTTCTCGGGGTCACGGTCGGCTACACCCGTGGCATTGACGGCACCACCAGCTTTGATTCGACCAGTGGAGAAGGCGGCGACGACATGGACATGGTCGTCCTCGTTCTTCCGGTGAAAACCGACAACTTCAGCCTGACCCCCTATTTTGGCTATGTCTGGATCGGTGAAAATGTCGATTTTACGGGCCACCAGAAGCTTTCGACCACCGCACGCGGCAGCCTTACGGGCAACGGGGAAGCTGATGTCTGGTACATGGGCGGCAATGCCAAACTGACCATGTTCTCTCCCTTCACGCTCGAAATGGATTTGATCTATGGTGAAGGGGAAAATGACGACTACGAAACAAAAGGGTTCTATGCAGCGACTGCCGCTTCGTACAACTTCGACACATTGACTGCGACTTTGTTTGGCACGTATGCGACAGGGGCCGATGAAGATTCTGACGAAGATAATTTCTTGCCCGCCCTTGCGCAAACCTGGATGCTGACCCCGTATATCGGCGGCGCCCGTGCGTTCAGCACAGGTTTCTCCAACAAAGGCTACGCCACTGGAGCAACCGGCATCGGAATCGATGGGACTGGATTGTGGACTGTTGGTTTGATCCTGGACAAAATATCCTTCATCGACAGCCTCTCACACAAGTTCATGATCGCTTATGGGCAAGGAACTTCCGATGAAGAAGCGAATGTCGGATTTGACGAAGAGAATTCCATTTTTGAAATGTACTTGGTCAACAAGTATGCAATTTATGAAAATTTGTCTGCCATCAATGAAATCGGATACGCATCTTTAGATGGAGATGAATTTGACGATTCGGACTGCTCCTATTTTGCTTCTCTTGGGTTTCAGTATAAATTCTAAGTTGAGCGTATAAAAATCAAACGGCAAGCTTCAATATTGAAGCTTGCCGTTTTCTTATAAAAAGATGGCTTGCAATCTTAAATCTTGCCGGGACGTATTGCGGCATGTCGGCAACACCGGTCGAAACTGGAAATGGAAGGATGAACGCGGCAGAACCCTGTGGTAACGCACAGTCCTACTCGTTCTGGAAGACCATCTCCTCGAAACGATCCCTATCCAGAATATACACTTCATCTCGCGCATAGGGGCCGAGAATCCCGCTCTTCTCAAGCTCCCGGAGGGATTTGTTCAAGGTGACCCGATGCACCCCGAGGAGATTGGCAAGCTCCTGCTGGTTCAGGCCCGGAGAAACGACGACTGGCCCAGGTCCGGCAAATTCCCCCTGTCGGCGCAGATGCAGGTACTTGCAGATGCGGGAAGGCAGGTCGTCGAGGCTCAGACAGACGGCCTGATTGCTCAGAACGCGAACCTTGAGAGCCAGGGAGCGGAACAGCGCCAACATCAGATCATGATGATGGGGCAGGATTTCCGAAAGGACGCATTTGCGGGCGAAGGCGTAGACCAGACAATCCGTCGCAGCGATCATGGCGCTGCGCGCAGGGAGTTCGTCGAAGAATGGAGTCTCTCCGAAGAGCGATCCCGGGCCGATGGCCCAGATGATCTTCTCCCTGCCGTCCAGAGAGGAACGTGTCAGCCGGATCTCCCCCGAATCGAGAAAAAAGAGGGAAGCGCTGTCTGTCCCCGCGTGACAGACGTGCGCTCCTTTGAGAAACTTCATCCTGCGCCCCTGCGAAAGCACCTTGCGCCAGCAGTCGGCGACGGGCGGGATGCGGGAAAACTCCAACTCCTTGAGCCCTGATTCCGTTTTGTGCACGCTCATGAACCACTCCTTTGTCGTGTCGTCGGCGCCCTCGACGCTTGCCAGAAAAATGTTCCCGGCCTAGCCCTGCCTTCAGGCGCATCACGAAACGGCATCAACCCCGACAGGCTGCTCGTGAATAAAATGTCAATATTCGATCCACACGAAGAAAAATGTGGCGTATGTTACAGCACGGGATCAGCGGGCCACGTAATCTCCTTCCATCACATTTCACTCAAGGAGTACTTTCATGGCCGTATCACCACCTGTGCTGGAAAAAGGGAACCTGGTCAAATGGGCTCTGAGCTTTGCCATCCCTCTCGCCGTCTTTTTCATGCTCCCCGTGGACGGGGAGAACCTGACCCGACCCATGGCTCTTTTTCTGGCTGTCACGGCCTGGGCCGTGGTGGTCTGGGCGACGGACATCATCAATGAAGTGGCCGTCGGCATCCTGCTGCCCGTCCTGTACATCGTCATCTGCGGCGTCCCCCAGAAGGTAGCCTACGGCCCATGGACCTCCCAGGTGCCCATTATTGTCATCGGCGGTTTCACCCTGGGCAAGATTCTGCAGGACACGGGCCTGGGCAAGCGCATCGGCCTGACCTGCGTGCGGGCCATGGGCGGAAGCTTCGTCGGCGCCCTCTGGGGATTGACGCTGGCGGTCTTCATCGTCGCCCCCCTTGTTCCGGCCATCACCGGCAAGGCGGCAATCTTCTGCGCTATCGCCATCAGCCTGTGCGAGGCCCTCGATTTCCGGCCCAAGAGCCGTGAAGCCACGGCCGTCGTCCTGGCCACCTGCATGGCCGTGGCTTCGACGAAGCTGTGCTACCTGACGGGCGGGGCCGATCTCGTCCTGGGCATGGGCCTGGCCGACAAGGTCATGAACACGAAAACAGCCTGGATGGAGTATGCCCTGCATAATTTCGTCCCCGGCACCATCTACACAGTCATGTCCGTTGGGCTGGTTATGCTCCTGCTGCCCTCCAAGGTCGACCGCAAGACCCTGGGACCGGTTCTGGAAACCAAACTCAAGGAACTCGGCCCCGTCACCAGGGAACAGAAGACGGCCGGCATCCTCATGATCCTGACCCTGGTCCTGCTGGCGACGGACACCCTGCACGGCATCAACGCGGGACTCATCCTCATCATGGTCGCCTTCGCCTCCTTCCTCCCGGGGCTGAACCTCATGAACGGAACGAACTTCAGCAGGATCAATTTCGCCCCGCTCTTCTTCATCATGGGCTGCATGGCCATCGGCAGCGCCGGCGGCAGCCTCAAGGTCACGCAGTGGATTGCCAGCATGACCCTGCCCTATTTCCACGACCTCGGTCCGACTTCGGCCGGGACGGCCGCATATGTCCTCGGCGCCCTGGCCAATTTCCTGCTGACGCCGCTGGCCGCGACGACGACCCTCACGTCCCCATTGGCGGAACTGGGCGTCCAGATGAATACGAATCCCAGAATCCTCTACTACGCCTTCCAATACGGTCTGGACAACTACGTCTTCCCTTATGAATACGCAGTGCTTCTCTACTTCTTCAGCTCCGGCTTCATGCTCTTCAAGGACATGTTCAAAGTCCTGGCCGTGCGCATGGTCTTGACCGCCGTCTTCATAGCCGTTGTTGCGGTACCATTCTGGACGTTCATCCTGTAGGATCAGACAATCCACCCACCGGCCGGGCTCGATCGACAAACCGATCAGGCCCGGCCGGCGCCTCGCCATCCTTCCCGCCGCTCTGCGCTGCACCTCCCGGCCGTAACCAGCCTCTTCGTCCATAGCTCATGCCGGGCATGGGCATCTTTATGCGCAATGCCCCTGCCGGCATCGTCCGGCTCAACCATTGTCTTGACTGGGCCGGAACGAACCAGCATTCATGGGCAATCGAATTC
>CALMTS010000352.1 GCA_937872685.1 uncultured Desulfomicrobium sp. | reverse complement strand
CGGCGCGGAGCGGCACGCGCCAGCCGGAACGCCCGGCAGGCATCCGTTTCATCGGCGCCTGCGACCATTCCGGCTACGGCACGGCCTCCCGCCGCCTGCTCCACGGCCTGAAGAACGCGGGCGTCCCCTTCACCTGGACGCCGATGGTCGCCGGCGACGGGCTGGGGCTCGGCTATGAGCCGCTGCGGGGACGGACCACCGGGGATGCCGAACTCGACCCCTTTGTCGGCCGGGACATCCCCTACGACACGGTCTTCCTGCACCTGATGCCGGAATACGCCCCGTTCTTCCGCGAGACGGAGCCGGACAAGCGGCTCATCCTCCATACCGCCTGGGAGACGGACCGCATCCCGCACCACTGGCGCTTTCTGCTGGAGCTTGCCGACCTGGTGGCCGTCCCGTCGACCTGGAACAGGGACGTGTTCCTGGACGCCGGGCTGCGCGTCCCCGTCGATGTCCTGCCGCACGCGGCCATCACCCCTGCCCCGGTCCAGGGCCCTCCCCCGGCCGCGATCCGGGAGGGCGACTACGTCTTCCTGGCCGTGGACACCTGGACCGCGCGCAAGCGGCTGCGCGAAACGATCCAGTGCTACCTCGACACGTTCACGGCCGACGACGCCGTCACGCTGGTGGTCAAAACGGACGGCAGGAACCACATGTCGCCATGGCCCATGTTCACGTCAACGGCCCTGGAAACCAGGCTCCTGTTGCGCCGTTACCGCAACCCGGCCCGCGTGGTCCTCGTCACCGGGAGGCTGTCCGACGACGACATGGCCCGGCTGCACGCCCGGGCGGACTGCTACCTCTCCCTCAGCCACGGCGAGGGCTGGGGGCTCGGCGCGTTCGACGCGGCGACACGGGGCAAACCGGTCATCGCCACGGGGTTCGGCGGCCCGCTGGACTACCTGTCGCCGGACGACGCCTACCTCGTCCGGAACCGGCTGGTCCCGGTCCGCAACGACCTCGGCAAACCGTCCTTCACCGACGACCAGCAGTGGGCCGAACCGGATACGGTCCATGCCGGCCAGTTCATGCGGCATGTGTTCACCCGTCGCCAGGAAGCCTCGGAAAAAGGCCAGCGCCTGCAGGCGCGCATTCTTGAAGAATTCAGCGAACAGGCCGTGGTCGAGCGCTTCCTGCGCCTGATCGACGCAGCGCCCCGGCAAGGCACGAAAGGAGATTCCCCCGCATGACCGCCGCCATCCCGCGCCTGTTCCACTTCGTCTACGGGCTCAAACCCCAGACCCGTCCCTTCCACCTCATCCATTACCTGGCCCTGGAGTCGTGCCTGCGCGTCAACAGGCCGAAGGCCCTCTTCTTCCACTACAACCACGAGCCGTGGGGGGAATATTGGGACCTCATCCGCGACCGGATCACCCCCGTGCGCATCCTCCGCCCGAAGGTCGAACTGCGCTACCACGACCGGCACGTCGCCCACTACCGCTACGCCCACGAATCGGATTTCGTCCGGCTCGACGTCCTGCTCGAACACGGCGGGGTCTATGCCGACATCGACACCCTCTTCATCAGGCCCGTGCCGCAGAGATTGTACGAATGCCCCTTCGTTCTCGGGCGGGAGGACGACATCATCTGCCAGTCCACGGGAACCGCAAGCCCGTCCGTGTGCAACGCCTTCATCATGTCGCGACCGCGCTCCGCGTTCGGGACCATCTGGAGGGAAAGAATGGAAGGCGCTTTCGACGGCTCGTGGAGCAGGCACTCCACACTCCTGCCTGCGGAACTGGCCATGACGCATCCGGATGATGTCCATATCGAACCGGCTGGCACCTTCTATCCCTACATGTGGACCCGGGACGACATGCGACGGCTGTTCGAGGAAAACGCGGACACGGCTGGCGGCGCCGTGAGCATCCATCTCTGGGCGCACCTGTGGTGGTCGAGGTTCCGCCGTGATTTTTCGGACGTGCACGCCGGGATGTTCACCGAGGCGTTCATCCGCGAGAAGGACACGACTTACAACCTGCTCGCCCGGCCGTTCCTCCCTCCCCGCGACCGCCCGGCGCGGCCTCCAAAGCAGAGGTTCGCGGACGCCGTGCGCCACGGCCTGGGCGCAACCCGCGAAACGCTCCTCGCCATGCGCAGGGCCGTCTCCCGTTTCCGGAAGACCTCGCCGTGAAGCCGCTGCTCTTTCTCGCGCCCACGGCCCCCGTGCCCGGAGGCCACGGCCTCGGCATGCGCGCCCTGGCGGTGCTGCGAGCGCTCTCCCGGCGCCGGCAGGTCTTTCTGCTGGTGCTCAACCATCCGCCGGCGGACGCGGAGGAACGCAACGCCTGCGAAGCGCTCTGCGCGGAGTGCGCATACGTGCCCATCGGTTTGTGGAGCCGTCTCGACAGCATCGGGCGACGGCTCGCGGCAGTCCATCCGGCCCTGTATTCCCGGCTGTTTCCCGAACCCTGCGAGTGGGGCCGGGCCGCCCGCGCCGGATTCGCCTTCCCGTTCCGGGAGCGCGAGTTCGGGACGGTCCACGTCTTCCGCACATACCTGACCCCGCTCCTGGCGCGATTGCAGGGAACCGTGTCGTGGGATGAGGCCCAGCTCGACATCGACGACCTCGAATCCGCCACCAGGTTGCGCCTGGCCGCGCTGCACAGGTCAAACGGGGAAATCCTGAAGGCCGCCAGGCTCGAACTGGAGGCAGGCCAATACGCGCTCCTGGAACGCCGGCACCTGAAGATGTTCGACCGTGTCTTCGTCTGCTCGGAACGCGACCGCAGCCGGCTCGCGGAAGGCTGCCTGCACCCGGCCCCCGAGATTCTGCCGAACATCGTCGAAGAGGCGGAAATCACCGCCTGCCCGGCGCATGAAGATTTCCGGCTGCTCTTTGTCGGGAATCTCTCCTACCCCCCCAACTCCGACGCGGTGCTCTTCTTCTGCCGCGACATCCTGCCGCGCATCAGGGACTCCATACGCCGGCCGGTGACGTTCGACATCGTCGGCGGCGGCACGCCCCGCGCCCTCGCCCGCGAGGTCTCACGAACAGCCGGAGCCCTGCTGCACGGCCAGATACACGACCTCGCCCCAGCCTATGCCAGGGCCGACGCCGCCGTTGTCCCCCTGCGAACCGGAGGCGGGACGCGCATCAAGATTCTGGAAGCATTCGCATACGGAAGGCCGGTGGTCTCCACGCCGGTCGGCATCGAGGGAATCGATGCCGTGGACGGAACACACGCGCTCATCGCGGAAGGAGGACAGGCTTTTGCCGACGCATGCCTGCGCCTGCACAGGGAACCGGCGCTCGGCGCGCGGCTTGCCGAGGAGGCGCTGGAGCTCGTCCGACACAGATACAGCGATGCGGCACTGCTGGACGTGCTCTGAGCGGAACCCCACGGATGGTGCCGGAAAAAAGCGTCCCCCCGGAAAACGAATTCTCCGGGGGGACTAAGGAGGGGGA
>CALMTS010000351.1 GCA_937872685.1 uncultured Desulfomicrobium sp. | reverse complement strand
GGCCCTCGCGTTCGGCTCCGCTGGCCTGGGAGCGCACGTGCACGACGGAGCCCGGTGCGTCCTTGCCGGGCAGGAAGACCCACGGCAGGCGGTCCACGGGGATGGTCGCCTCGACCCAGTACTCGCTGGCATCGACGAGGGTGGCCAGGGTGTCGCTCACGCCGACCCTGGACCCGACCTCCACGTCCTTTTCCAGCACCAGCGCCGTGAAGGGCGCCGTCACCGTGGTGCGCTTGAGATCCAGCGCGGCCTGGGCCAGGGCCGTTTCGGCCTGGAGCACCTTGGCCTTTGCCTGGGCCAGCTGCGGCGCGCGCAGGGCCAGGGCCGTATCATCGATGTCCTTGCCGTTTTTCTGCAGCAGTCCCAGCTCGTGCTTGGCAACCTTCTGGTAGCCGATCTCGAGCTCCATGGCCGCCCTGGCGCTGTCCAGGTCGGCTTGTCTGGCGGCCACCGCCAGGCGGAAATCCTCGGATTCAAGACGGACAAGCGGCGAGCCCTTGGCCACGGTCGCGCCGGGCAGGAAATTCGGGGCCACCTCGCGCACGACACCGGCCACCTCGGCTCGGATGCCTGTCTGGCGCGAGGGGGCCACGGTCCCCAGGACCCGCACGAGGACCGTCTCGGGGCCGGCCTGGGCGGTCATGACCTCGACCAGGGGGGAGATGGCCGCGGGCGGACGCTGGGGCGGCTTGGGCCGTGTCTTGACGAAACGCACGGCGGTGAAGACGCCGGCGGCCAGGACGAGGGCGCAGAGGATGAAGATGATGGCTCTGGCCTTGGTCGAGAAGGGCGTGGTGCAGTCGCACTCGGGTATGATCATGACGCTTCCGGTTCGATGGTTTGGGGCGGGTCGGGAAATGCCTGGCGCCAGCCCCTTCCCAGGGCGCGGCACAGGCCGGTCTGGGATGTCAGCAGGGACGCCTGTTCCTGAACCCTGAGCCGTTCGAGGTTCTGGACCTTGAGGAGCAGCGAGAGCACCGTGTCGTACTCGAGCACGCCGTTCTGGTAGCGGACCCTGGCGCTCTCGAGGGCCGATTGGGCGGCCGAGAGCTGCACGTCCAGGGCCTGGAGCAGGTCGAACTGGCTGAGCACGTCGTTCACGC
The DNA here is from genome assembly GCA_937872685.1 of uncultured Desulfomicrobium sp. Taxonomy (GTDB): domain Bacteria; phylum Desulfobacterota; class Desulfovibrionia; order Desulfovibrionales; family Desulfomicrobiaceae; genus Desulfomicrobium. The sequence goes on along the minus strand of CALMTS010000351.1, from coordinate 7,024 downwards.
CGGTGTCCACTTCGGACAGAGCTGTGAACACGGTTTTTTCATAGGCCGCCAGGCGTTCGGCGCGCACGGCCTCCTGGCGCCTGACCTCGGCCGCGCGGCTGCCGCCGTCGAAAATGGGCGCGGTCAGGGCCGCGGCCAGGCTGGCCAGCCAGTTGTCGAAAATGCGTTCGACGTCGTTCCCGTCCTGTTCGAACCTGCCCGTCAGGCGCAGGGCGGGCATGCGGTCCGCCCTGGCGGCGGCCACGTCCCAGCCGGCTTCGAGCAGGCGCTGCCAGGAGGCGCGGATGTCCGGTCTGTTTTCCAGCAGGTCCGCCGGGAGGCCGGTTCTCGGTAGGGGCAGGGGCTCGGGCAGCTGCTTGGCCGCGGAGAGGTCGAGGGTCCCGGGCGCCTTGCCGAGGAGCAGGTTGAGGCGGTTTTCCAGACGCGCGACTTCGGCCTGCTGGGCGACGATGCGCGTGGCGTCTTCGGCCACGGCCTCGCGCTGCTGCAGGATGTCCAGGGCCGAGGCCAGGGAGTTGGAGAAGCGCAGGGTCAGCACGGACTCGATGTCTGCGTTGGTGCGCTGCTGGGCCTCGAGCACGGCCAGCTGCTGCCGGGCCGAGCAGAGGGAGATCCAGGCCTGGGCGATCTCACCACTCAGGGAGAGGACGGCGGCGCGAAGATCCTCGCGACTGGCCGCCGCCTCCAGGGCGTCGGCCGTGCGCAGGGATCTGACCCGGCCCCAGAGGTCCAGCTCATAGCTTGCGGCCAGGCTGAGGCCGTAGGCGTCGGTTTCGACGACGTTGCGGCCCTTGTCCTTGGACCAGCTCTGGGCCGCGTCGGCGCCGCCCGTCAGATTCGGCCAAAGAGACGCCCCCGTCCTGGCCGCGGCGGCCCTGGCCTGTTCGAGGCGGGCCAGGGCTGTGCGCAGGTCCGGGGCCGAGCTGAAGGCCTCGACCATCAGGGCGTCGAGTTCCGGGCTGCCGAGGTCTTTCCACCACTGTTCGGCCAGGGCATGCCCCCCGGCCTCGAGTCGGTACGCGTCCGGCAGGCGGGGCTGCGGCGCCGGTTCGGGGGCGAAGGCATGGCAGCCCGTGAGGAGGAAGAGAAAAACCAATAATCTCATGAGATGCGCTCCGGATGGGGAAAGGGGCGTGCGTGTGGCCGCGGGAAAGAAGCAGAAGGCGTGCCGAAGGATTGATTTGTACGCAACATGCTGTTTTTATTTGTCATAAAGTGCGGAATCGATGCAAATTTCGGGATTGCGGACTGGCCCGGCGGACAGAAATTGTCCGCTCCTGAAACGTGCATGGTCAGCTTCCGACCAGTTGACGAAGTGCGGCGCGGGTCGCCCTCAAGCGCGGCCGTTCCTGAGCCGCCCTGCTTCAACAGAGGAAACGGCCCGGCGTCAGCCGTGAAGTTCCGCAGCGAACTTCTTGTCGACGACAAGGATGTGGTTGGTCAGCCATCCGCGCAGGAAATGGAGCATGTCCCAGGCAAGCCCTTCGGAGGCCAGGATGACATCCAGGTCGAAAAGCAGGATCTGGTCCACGAACATGGCGTGTTCGTCGCGATGTCCGGCAATATCGGAATACTGCGCCTCCTGCATGATCCCTTCTTCGGTCCGGAAGTGGTATACCGCGTAGTCCTTCAGTTGCTCGACAATTTCCTTGAGGGCGTTCGCGGGTGTGTGGCCGATGGCGTCGGCGAGGGAGTTGATGATCTCGACCAGGCGCTTGTGCTGGGCGTCGACCTCGGTGATGCCTGTCTCAAAAGATGAATCCCAGATGATTTTCGCAGTCATGCCGTGGCTCCTGGATGTGTCTGGAGTAATCGATACGAATTCCTAGCGCAGAAAGGATTGCGGGGAAAGGGGGCAAATGGCCAAAAAACGTCAGCAGCGACACGGGAATGCCGCATGGGGCGGCGTCCGCCCGGGTCAGGCCGGGTACCGGAGGATTGCGGCCGGATTGTCCAGGGCGCGCAGGGCGGCCCGGGCCAGGGCGCCCATTTCGTCCTCGCCCGCATGAACCACGATTCTTGCCAGAAACTCCACACGCCGGGAAATCAGTTCGACGAGCGTCCGGTCGTAGGCGAGGCCGCCCGTGATGACGACGGCGTCCACCCTGCCCGCGAGCACCGCAGCCATGGCCCCGATCTCCTTGGCCACCTGATAGGCCATGGCCTCGCGCACCTCGCGGGCCGTGTCGTCTCCGGCCGCGGCGCGCCGGTCGATCTCCACGCCGTCGGCCGTGCCCAGGTAGGCCAGAAAACCGCCGCGGCCGGTGATCCTGCGCCGGATTTCGCCCTCGTCGGCCCCGGCGGCGAAGCACCAGTCCACGAGAGCGCCCGCCGGCAGGCCCCCGCTGCGCTCCGGCGAAAAGGGACCGTCGCCGTCCAGGGCGTTGTTGACGTCCACCACGCGCCCCAGTTCGTGGGCGCCTACGGACACGCCGCCGCCCAGGTGGGCGACGACGAGCCTGAGCTCCTCGTAGGGACGGCCCAGTTCGGTTGCCGCGAGCCGCGCCACGGCCTTGTGGTTCAGGGCGTGGAAGATGCTGCGCCGGGAGATGTCCGGGTGCCCGGAGTAACGGGCCAGGGGACCGAGTTCATCGACGACCACGGGATCGGCGATGAGGGCGGGGATGCCGGCCTCGGCGGCCAGGTCGCGGGCCAGGATGGCGCCCAGGTTTGAGGCGTGGGTGCCGTAGGCGCATGAGCGCAGGTCGGCGATCATGGCGTCGTTCACGGCGTACACGCCGCCGGGGATGGGCCGCATGAGCCCGCCCCGGCCGATGACCGCATCGAGGCCGGCCGTCTGCAGGCCGTGACGGGAGAGGGCCGCGAGGATGAGGTCCTTCCGGTACGTTTCCTGGTCCATGACATGCCCGAAGGCCGCCAGGGCGGTCGCGTCGTGGCGGATGGTTTCGACGAAGTCCGCGTCCTCTCCGGTGAAGACCGCGATCTTCGTCGAAGTGGAGCCCGGGTTGATGGCCAGGATGCGCGGCGTCATGCCGATCCCTCGGCCCGGGCCGCGGCGATGAGCACGCCCAGGGCCACGGCGTTGATCTTGGTTTCGTGGGAATCGGCCCGTGAGTTGAGCAGCACCGGGGCCCGGGTGCCCATGACCACGCCGGCCGAGCGGGCGCGGGCGAAGTACATGAGGCTCTTGTAGAAGATGTTGCCGGCGGCCAGGTCCGGGGCCAGCAGGATGTCGGCCCGGCCCGCCAGGGGGTCGTCCATGCCCTTGTGCCGTGCGGCCCGTTCGCTGATGGCGTTGTCCAGGGCGTAGGGGCCGCCAACGCGGCAGCCCGGCAACCGGCCGTCGCGGTTCATCTCCACCAGTGCGGCGGCGTCCATGGTCGCGGGCATCTTCGGGTTGACCTTTTCGGACTCGCACAGCACGCCGACCACGGGGTCCGGGTTGCCCAGGGCGCGGGCCACCTTCACGGCGTTGAGCACGATCTGGCGCTTGGTCTCCAGGTCGGGCTTGATGATCATGGCCGCGTCTGTCAGCAGGTAGAGCTTGTCGAACCCGGGCACGTCCATGACGACCGTATGGCTGACGGTGCTGCCGTTGCGCAGCCCCGCGTTGCGGTCCAGCACGGCCTTGAAGAGGACCGAGGAGTCCACGAACCCCTTGAGCAGGATCTGGGCGCGGCCCGAGGCCACGGCCTGCACGGTGGCCGCCGCCCCCTGGGCCTCGCCGGCGGCGTCGATCAGTTCGAAGTCGGCAAGGTCCAGCTCCATGCCGTCGGCCAGCCTGCGGATTTTTTCGGTTTCCCCGACAAGTACGAACCGGGCCAGTCCCAGTTCATGGGCCTCGGCCACGGCCTTGAGGGCTTCGGTGTCGTGGGCGCAGGCCACGGCCACGGTCTGAAGGGGCAGGGTCAGGGCCTTGTCCCGGATCTGTTGCATCGATGTCAGCATCTGTCCTCCGTCAAGGCTCTGCCGATAGATCATCGATTTGACGAAAACAAGGGCCATGCGGCGGATTCGGCCATTTTCTTGCGCCCTTTGTTGCGGGCCTTGCCCCGGAGACCGGCACAGGCTAACCAAACAGGGTCACCCGGAGGTTCCATGCAAAATCGTTCCGTCGCCCTGACTGCAGCGGCCATGGCCAGCTTTCTTGTGCCCTTCATGATGTCGGCCGTGGGTATCACCCTGCCCGCCATCCAGAACGCGCTGTCGGCCACGGCCGTGGAGTTGAGCTGGGTCGAGGGCGGGTACATGCTGTCCCTGGCCGTGATCCTGCTTCCGCTGGGGCGGCTGGCGGATATCCTGGGCCGCCGGAGAACCTTCGTCTGGGGCACCGCGTGGTTCACCGCCGCCACGCTCCTGGTCTCCCTGGCGTGGTCCATCGAAGCCCTTTTGGTCCTGCGCGTGCTGCAGGGCATAGGCGCGGCCATGATCAACTCCACCGGCGTCGCCATCGTCACGTCGACGTACCCGCCCAAGGAGCGTGGCAGGGCCATGGGGGTCATCGTCGGCTGCGTGTATGCCGGGTTGTCCGTGGGCCCCCTGATGGGCGGGCTGATGACGGATTGGGCCGGATGGAGGGCCGTCTTCTATCTCAGCATCATTCCCGGCTTCCTGGCCTGGGTGCTGGCCTGTCGCATAGATCAGGAATGGCGCCCCTCGCGGGGAGAGCATTTCGACCTGTTCGGCGCCGTGCTCTACGGGGCGTTCGTTGTTTCCTTCGTAAAGGGCCTCACCGGTATGGCCCGCCCCGGGGCAGGGGTTTTCCTGCTCGCGCTCGCCCTCCTCATGGCCCTGCTGTTCTTCCGCCGTTCGCGCCGCATCGAGCATCCCGTGCTGTCCTTCCGGCTGTTCACGGACAACCGGGTCTTCACCCTTTCCAGCCTGGCCACGACCATCAACTACGCCGGAACCTTCGCCGTAGGCTTCCTGCTGAGCTTGTACCTGCAGGTGGTCAAAGGCTTTCCGCCGGTCCATGCGGGGCTGGTCCTGGTCATCCAGCCCGCGACCCAGGCGCTGCTTTCGCCCGTTGCCGGGATGCTGTCCGATCGCGTCAACGCCGCCGGGATGGCCACGTTGGGGATGGGGCTCTGCGGGGCGGGTCTCTTCGGGCTGGGGCAGATGGGGGCCGAAAGCCCCGTCTGGCTCATCGCCGGTCTGCTGATGCTCATGGGGCTGGGGTTCGCGCTTTTCGCCTCCCCCAACATGAGCGTGATCATGGGCAGCGTGGCGCCCAAGGACTACAGCATCGCCTCCAGCCTGGTGGCGACGATGCGCACGTTCGGCATGTCCCTGTCCATGGGCATCGCCACCGTCGTCTTCGGCTTTCTGCTGCACGGCCGGCAGGTCAGCGTGGAGAGCATCCCACAGTTCCTCGCAAGCATGCGTATCATTTTCGCCATTTGTGCCGGCCTCTGCGTGGCGGGGGTGTTCTGTTCCATGGGCAGGGTGCGCAGACATTGATCCTGCCGGGCCGGCAGGCGAAGGGCAGGGTTTTCTTTGCCTTCGAGCCGTCCTCGGATATACGCTTGAAAAGATGTCGGGAAACGCAACGGGAGGAATCTGTATGCGCAAGGTCTGTGCGGCGTGGATAGGCGCGCTGCTTTTGTGTATGGGGTCTGTCTGGGCCTTTGCCGCAGGCGGGGAGGAGCTGGTGCAGAAGACCTGCACCACATGCCATGACCTTGGCAGGGTGCGTGCGGCCTACGGCATCAAGGACCAGGCCGCCTGGTCCGCCACGGTGGCCCGTATGCTGGCCAAGTCCAAGGCCCCGGTCGTGACGCACGAAGAGCACGGCGCCATCGTGGACTGGTTGTCGAGCCAGAAGAAGTGAGCCTCCGGATGTTCGGCAAGCCGTTCGCGCACGCAGCCCCGGGCAAGTCCCGGGGCTGTTTTTTTGCATCGAGTCGTTGGGCTGAACGGCGACGGAGGTCGCTGCGGGGCATTTTCCGACCGATTTGAGAGGGTTAATATCTTATCATGATTGACATAAATGTCTTTAGGGGCATAATTTCCGGGTTATTTCAAAACCTGGAGGTCGATCATGAATGAGTTTGCATCTACTTGTCTTTTCAGAATTTTTCTTCTGAGCGCCGTTGTGGTGCTGTGCGCTGCCATCCCGGCTTCGGCCGAACCGTCGGGCAAGTTGGTTGTTTTCCATGCCGGCAGTCTGGCCGTGCCGTTCGCGGACATGGAGAAGGCCTTCGAGGCCAGGTATCCCAACGTCGACGTTCAGCGCGAATCCGGCGGCAGCACCAAGCTCGCGCGGATGATCACGGAACTCGGCAAGCCTGCGGACATCATGGCTTCCGCCGACTATCTGGTCATCGACAAGATGCTCGTCCCCGGGTTCGCGGCATGGAACGCCCGCTTCGCCACGAATCAGATCGTGCTGTGCTATACGGCCCAGAGCAGATACGCCTCCGAGATAAGCGACAAGAACTGGACCGAGATCCTGCAGCGCCCCGACGTCGTCTGGGGCCACTCCGACCCCAACCTGGATCCCTGCGGCTACCGTAGCCTCATGACCCTGCAACTGGCCGAGAAGTTCTCGGGTCAGACCGGGCTCTACGACAAAATGCTGGCCAACAGGCCGGAGAAGAACGTGCGCCCCAAGTCGGTGGAGCTCATCTCCATGCTCGAATCGGGCAACATGGACTATGCCTTCGAGTACATGTCCGTGGCCGTTCAGCATGGGCTGAAGTACGTGGCCTTCGACGACCATATCAACCTGGGCAACTACGCCATGGACCCCTTCTACGAGACGGCCGTGGTCAAGGTCACGGGCAAGGAGCCCGGAACCTTCATGGAACTCAAGGGCAGCTCCATCACGTATGGAGTGACCATGCTCAAGAACGCGTCCAACCCGGAGGCGGCCGAGGCTTTTCTGGCCTATCTGCTGGATCCGGAGGGCGGGTTGAAAATTCTGAAGGAACAGGGGCAGCCGCCCATCGTGCCGGCCAGCGTGGCCACGCAAGCCATGCACGATGTCTTGCCGCAGGGCCTCAAGGCGTTGGTGAAGGTCGCCGAGTAGATGGCCTTTCACGTTGAAACGCAGCGCCGGGGA
>CALMTS010000350.1 GCA_937872685.1 uncultured Desulfomicrobium sp. | reverse complement strand
GGATGGACAGGAGGCGCGGCGTCGGATGGGAGGCGCGGCGTCGGATGGGAGGCGCAGGGTGGCCGCGTTCCGGGCTGATCCGGGCAAGGACCGCCGAAACTCCTTCGCCGGCCTCGTAATGGCAAACCGTCGCCCCATGGATGTCGCGCCTGCACGCTGGACGTTCCGCGACGGTTTCCCAAACGATTCCTGGCTCAGTCAGACAGTCGGCGGCCCTTGCCCGGATCAGCCCGGCACGCTCGGATCGCACGTTGGGCGGTACGATGAGAAGAAGGAAGAATATGCGGCTGGAAGCGACATGCATCTCCGGAGCATGTTGGTTGAATCGGATGACGGGAAAGGGATGGACCTCGCGCACTGGTCAGGCTTTGCGTGAGAGCCCGACACGACCGCGTCAAAGATTCCTGCGATAACATGTGCGGCTTCATGTCATGGGCTTTTCCACGGCAAAAAAAGAGGGAGCCCTGAAGCTCCCTCCCGACCAATCATAGATGCCCCCATGAAAAGGGTTCAGGGGGCGCGCCCCCTGCCCGCCGGAGGCACTCTCCCCTTCTCTCTACCTGTCCTTCATCGGCACATACACCCGCTCGTTGGGCCCGACGTAGATCTGCCGGGGGCGGTGGATGCGGGTGTTCTCTTCGAGATGCTGTTCGTGCCAGTGGGCGATCCAGCCCGGCATGCGACCCATGGCGAACATGACGGGGAACATGTTCACGGGGATGTTCAGAGCACGCAGGATGAGCCCGGAGTAGAAGTCCACGTTGGGATAGAGTTTGCGGGAGACGAAGAAGTCGTCACTCAGGGCGATTTCCTCGAGTTCCTGGGCGATGTCCAGGAGCGGGTCCTTGATGTGCAGGGTGGCGAGCAGGCTTGAGGCGCACTCCTTGAGGACCTTGGCCCGGGGGTCGAAGTTCTTGTAGACGCGGTGCCCGAAGCCCATGAGCCGGAATTCCTTGCGTTTGACCTTTTCGATGCATTCCCTGACCGAGAGGTCCCCCTCGTGGATCTGTTCGAGCATGTGCACCACGGCGGAGTTGGCGCCGCCGTGCAGACGCCCCCACAGGGCGCAGATGCCGGCCGAGACCGAGGCGAAAAGATTGGCCTCGGAGGAGCCGACCATGCGCACGGTGGAGCAGGAGCAGTTCTGCTCGTGGTCGGCGTGGGCCAGCAGGAACACGGAGAGGGCCTTCTGCGCTTCGGGCGTGGGCACGTGCTCCTTGTAGGGCACGGAGAACATCATGTGCAGGAAGTTTTCGACATAGGAGCGGCTCGGGTCCGGGTACATGATGGGCAGGCCGACGGACTTGCGGTAGGAGAAGGCCGCGATGGTGCGCACCCGGCTGATGAGCTTGGCCGCGACCCTGTGAAACTCCCGTTCGTTCTGGATGTCGAGCAGTTCAGGGTTGAAGGCGCCCAGGCTGTTGGTCACGGCCGAGAGGATGGCCATGGGGTGACCGTTCGGCGGGAACCCGTCGAAATGGTGCATGAGGTCCTCGTGCAGGAGGGCCTGATCCCCGAGCAGGGTGCGGAAGGCGGCGCGCTCCTCGCGGGTGGGCAGCTCGCCGAAGACCAGCAGCATGGCCGTCTCAACGAAGGAGCTGTGGCGCGCCAGGTCCGCGATGTCGTAACCGCGGTAGCGCAGGATGCCTTTTTCGCCGTCGACGAAGGTGATGGCGCTGAAGCATGAACCCGTATTGGCGTAGCCCTGGTCCAGGGTGATGAGCCCTGAAAGGCTGCGCAGACAGCTCACATCAACCGCGACCTCGCCTTCGGTGCCGCGCACCACGGGCAGTTCGTAGGTCTTACCGTCGACGGTCAGTGTGGCCGTGTCGTTTTTTTGCATAAATCCTCCTGCAGTCTTCCCCCCTCGCCAGGAAAAAAGACCTGTGCGCCGCCGGATCCGTTGCGGCGTGCGCGAAGTAATCGTTTAGCGGAAATCGATTGGATTATCCAGATGTCTGGAGGGGCTGAAATTTTACGGAACGCAACCTCGGGGCGCGTGGCACCGGGATTGATGGACGAAATGGACATCATGGACTGGATGGACGAGGCCGTTGGAAAGGCGGCGAGTTCAGCGCGTGCTGGAGCTTATGGACCCGGCCGTTCAAAAACCTTTCCAGCAAGGAGCAAGCAGGCTGAAAAGCCACACACGCCCCACCTTTTCGCGAAGGCGTCCATACAGTCCATCTCGTCCATGACGTCCACAGTGTAGCCGCCTACATGAGCCCTTGAAAATCGGGGAGCAACGCAATCCAGAACGGATTTTTCAACTCCCCCAGGCCGTTCAAAAACCGTTCTGGCAA
>CALMTS010000349.1 GCA_937872685.1 uncultured Desulfomicrobium sp. | reverse complement strand
ATGCGAGTACGGCGGCATGATGGGCTCATAGCCCTTGACCATGGTCTTTTCCGGGTCGCGGATGGCCTCGGCGAGATAGGCCTCGTCGGCCGTGACCTCAGTCCCGTCCTCAAGGGTCACCTTGTGGCCGTAGATGCCCTTGAACGTCGGCCCGGCGATCTCCGAGCCATCCGTGGAATGGCAGCTCAGGCACCCTTCGGCCTCCATGAGCCGCCGGCCCTTGTCCAGATCCCTCTTCGCGCCGCCCGTCAGGTAGCGGATGATCTTGTCCAGGTCCCCGGCCGGCATCTCTTCCTTGTAGGACGGCATGCCCTCGTATCCCTCCACCACCTCGGCGTCGGGCTCCACGATGGCCCGTCGCAGGTACTCCCCGTCGGCCACCACCGTGCGCGTACCGTTTGCGTCCGTGACCGTGCGCTCCTTGCCGTAGATCCCCATCAGCGTCGGGCCGGCCCCGTCGGACCCGTCCATGGAATGGCATCCCGTGCACCCGTACGATTCCAGCAGGCCCGCGGCCTCGTCGCCCTCGGCTGCGCCCTCGTACCACGTCTGGAATTCCTCCGCGCTGACGACCTCCACCGTGGACAGCATGTTGGCATGCTGCAGGCCGCAGTATTCGGCGCAGAGGATGTCGTAGGTGCCCTCCCGCTCGGCCTGGAACCAGGCATACGTCTCCATGCCGGGGACCGTGTCCATCTTGATGCGGAAAGCCGGCACGAAGAAGCTGTGCAGCACGTCGGCCGAGGTCATGTCCAGGCGCACGGCGCGGTTCACGGGCACATAGAGGGCGCTGGAGCGCTTGCCGTTTTCGTACTCGAAGACCCAGGACCACATGCGCGCCGTGACATGCACGCGCATGGCGTCGGCGGGTGCGGAACGCAGGGCCTTGAAACTGGACCAGCCCGACCAGAACATGCCCATGACCAGCAGTGTCGGGATGACGGTCCAGGCGATCTCGGCCCAGACGTTGCCCCGGATGTCCGCGGCCTGGGGGTGCCGCGTGTGGTGGTAGCGGATGACGAACCAGATCATGAGCAGGGTGATGAACACCAGGATGGCCGCCGAAGCGCCGAAGATGAACAGGAAGGTCTGGTCGACCTTGGCCGCGGCCTGGGTAATGGACGGGCTCATGCACCCCCCTCCGGCCGCCAGGCCACGTCGAAGAAGGTGAAGCCGATGAAGATGGCCAGGATGACGAAGACCAGGATGACGAAGGCGCCCAGGGCCCTGTTCTCGTACTTCAGGTGCATGAAGAACAGGACCACCAGCAGGGCTTTGGTCGAAGCCACGGCCATGGCCGCCAGGACGTTCAGGTAGCCGAGGTCCACGGACGCGACGCCGACCGTGACCCCGGTCAGGGCCAGCAGCGCCAGCCAGATCTTGGCCAGCAGGCCAAAGGGCATGATGTGCTTGTGTGTCATGTCAGCTGATCAGGTAAAAAAGTGGAAAGAGGAAGATCCAGACCAGGTCCACCAGATGCCAGTACAGGCCGCCGTTCTCCAGCAGTCCGAAATCGTCGGCCGTGACCCTGCCCTGCCCGATGCGCAGCATGCAGAACCCCAAAAGCGCCGCGCCGATGACCACGTGCAGCCCGTGGGCCCCGGTCATGACGTAGTACAGGCCGAAGAAGATGTTCGTCCCGCCGGGACCGTCGACCAACTCCGGCGAACCCGGATAGATGCCGTGCCCGATCTTGGCTGACCACTCGAAGTACTTGTTGACCATGAACACGCCGGCCAGGACGATGGTCGAGGCCAGGAGCCCCTGGCACAGAACCCGCCGGCCCTGCTGCAGGGCCGAGATGGCCATGGCCACGGTGAAGCTCGACGTGATGAGCACGATGGTGTTGGCCGTGCCGAAAACCCGGCTCAGTTCCAGCCCGGCCTGATGGAACTCCGCCGGGTAGCGGTGCAGGTAGACCGAATACAGCAGGAAAAGCCCGCCGAAGAGCAGGATCTCCGTGAAAAGGAAGAGCCACATGCCGAACTTGTCGCCCAGATAATCCTTGTGGTGCTCAGTCATCGCGCTTCACCCCCTCGTAGGAATAGGGGCTTGGCACCTCGTCGGGCGGATCGAGGAACGTCAGGTGCGGCGGCGGGCTCGGCAGGGTCCACTCCAGGGTGGCCGCCCCCCAGGGGTTTCTGCCCACCGTGCGGGGCCCGTGGAAGCATTTGGACAGCCCCCAGAACATGGTCACGAGGCCGGCCACCAGCACCCAGGACCCGACGGTCGAGACCATGTGCCCCGTCTGGTACATGGGCAGGTAGTCGTAGTAGCGGCGCGGCATGCCCATGAGGCCGATGATGAACATGGGGAAATAGAGCATGTTGAAGCCGCCGATGAGAAGATACCAGCTCGCGTTGGCCAACTTCCGGTCGTACATGCGTCCGAAGATCTTGGGGAACCAGAAGTGCATGGCCGCGAAGAGCCCGAAGCCCGTGCCGCCGAAGATGACGTAGTGGAAGTGCGCCACCACGAAATACGTGTCGTGGACGTGGATGTCCGTGCCGGCCGAACCCAGCACCAGCCCTGTCAGCCCGCCGGCCGAGAAGAGGAAGATGAAGCCCAGGGAAAAGAGGAGCGGCGGTTCCAGGTAGATGGAGCCCTTGTACAGCGTGGCCACCCAGTTGAAGACCTTGATGGCCGACGGGATGGCCACCACGAAGGTCAGGAAGGAGAAGACCATGACGGCCGTGTCGCTCATGCCGCTGGTGAACATGTGGTGCGCCCAGACCAGGGACCCGGCGAAGGCGATGGCCAGGCTCGACACGGCGATGGCCTTGTACCCGAAGATGGACTTGCGGGCGAAGGCCGGGATGATGTCCGAAACCACGCCCATGGCCGGCACGATCATGATGTACACGGCCGGGTGGGAGTAGATCCAGAAAAGGTGCTGGTACAGGAGCGGGTCGCCGCCGCGGGCCGGGTCGAAGAGGCCGATGCCCAGCAGGCGCTCGATGAAGACCAGGGCCACGGTAATGCCCAGCACCGGCGTGGCCAGGAGCTGGATCCAGGCCGTGGCGTAGAGGGACCAGACGAAGAGGGGCAGCTTGCCCCAGCTCATCTTCGGCGCGCGCAGGCGGTGGATGGTGGTGATGAAGTTGAGCCCCGTCAGGATGGACGAGAAGCCCAGGATGAAGACCGCCACCACGGCCAGGGACACGTTGGTGGTGGTCCGCTCGCTGAAGGGCACGTAGAAGGTCCAGCCCGTGTCCGGCGGCCCGCCGCCCGTGAACAGGCTGGTCACGGCCAGGGCCGCGCCCGTCAGGTACAGCCACCAGGAGAAGATGTTCAGCCGCGGGAAGGACACGTCCTCGGCCCCGATCTGCAGGGGCAGCAGGATGTTGCCGAAGGCCGCCGGGATGCCGGGAATGACGAAGAGGAAGATCATGACCACGCCGTGCAGGGTGAACATGGCGTTGTAGGTCTGGGCGCCCATGATGGTGCGGCCCGGGGCGATGAGCTCCAGACGCATGAGCACGCCGATGACCACCCCGACGGCGAACATGGTCAGGATGGACCACAGGTAGAGCATGCCGATGCGCTTGTGGTCGGTGGAGAAGATCCAGGACAGAATGCCGCTTCGGCCCGGGTAGGGGTCGAGAAAGGGCACGGTTTCGCCGGGACTGGGCATGGACGGGGCCTCCGGGGCTCAGTTTCTGGGTTTTCGTTTCTTGGGGCCGGCAATCAGGAGCGCGACGAGCAGCACGCCGAGGATGACGAGGATGCCCGTGGCCGTGATCTTCATGAAGTTGAAGGCGTAGCGCTTGCCTTCGGGATCGTAGGAAAAGCAGTAGGCCAGGACGCGCTTGACGGACAGCCCGATCTGCTCCTTCCCCGCCTCGGTGGCGGCCATGGTCAGGTCGAAGGCCAGGGGCTTGGTGCCGTACAGGTAACGCACGATCTTGCCCTTGGGCGAGACGGCCATGATGGCCACGGGATGCAGGAAATCCTTGCCCGAGCGGCGGAAGCCGAAGCCCAGGGAATCGGTCAGCATCCGGATGTTCTTCTCGTCGCCCGTGAGGAATCGCCAGCCGCTCTCGGGGTACTTGAAGTCCATGGCCGCCAGGTAGTTGCGCTTCTGGTTCGCGGCCAGTTCCGGCGTGTCGGTCTCGTCGAAGCTGACGCTGACGACCTGAAAATCCTTCCCGGGCGTGAGCTTCACGTCGGGCAGCACCTGGGTCAGGGAGCTCTGGATGATGGCGCAGACGTTGGGGCAGGAAAAATAGATGGGCACGATGATGGTCGGCTTGTCGACGATCTCCCCGATGGTCACGGGCCGGCCGGCCTCGTCCAGGAACCTGGCTTCGGCGGCGATGTGCTGCCCGAGTTTCTCCGTCACGCCGACGCCGGGCTCGGGTTCGGGCGCAGGTGCGGGATGGACATGCTCGGCCGGGGCCGACCCGTTGCCGTGGCCGGCGTGCATGGCCTCGGCATCGCCCTGCTCCGCTGGCGTCGCGGCGGCCTCGTGGCCGGCGTGCTGCGCGGGAGGCTGGTGCCCGGAGTGATCCATGGCCGGAGCCTGGTCCGCGGGCGCTTCACCGGGCATGGCGTGCCCGGAGTGGTCCGCGGCGGGCTGATGCCCGGAATGATCCATGGCCGGGGCCTGGTCCGAGGGGACGGGGGCAGGCATGGCGTCCTCGGCCTGGGCGGCCGTGGCGCTTTCCTGGACCGAGGCGGCCTGGGCGGCCTGGCGTGCCTTCTGCACGGCGGTCTGGGCAGGAAGGGAGAACGGCAGGAGCAGGCAGGCGAGAACCAGGATGGCGTAGCGCACGGAGACCTCGGCAGGGTTGTCGGGCCGGACGGCCCGGGAATCAAAAAATCAGTCCCCGCCGTGTCCGGGCCGCCTTTGCGGGCGGCTCCGGGCAGGACGGGGACTTGTCGTTACAGGCTGTCGACGTATGCAGCCAGGGCGTCCAGCTGCTCCTGGGAAAGGGGCTTGACGGTGCGCTCCATGATGACCTTCTTCTGCCCGCCGTAGGTCCCGGCCTTGTAGCCGTCCAGGGCCGCCTTGACCTCTTCCATGGGCATGGCGTTGATCGGCCTGGTCATGCCCATGATCACCTTGGACCCGTCGGCGCCGTGGCAGCCCTTGCAGGACTTGGCGTAGAGTTCGGCGGAATCGTCGGCCATGGCGGGCGCGGCGAAGAACAGGCATGCAGTGAGACAGACAAGTACGTATTTCATCGTTTCCTCCAGCAGTTGCGGTTACGTCATTGGGGTGTGCAGACCGAGGCCCGCTTGCCCTTGTCGGCCAGAAAGGCGGACACGGCGGCGGCCTCGTCGGCCGTCAGCAGTTCGGACTTGTACTCGACCATGCGCAGCACCGTTTCGTGCCACCACTGCGCGTCGTCGGTCTCGACGAGACAGGTCTTCGCCAGTTCGTGGCACTCATGGCAGCGCTCCCGGACAATGGCGCCGGTGTCCTGGGCCTGGGCGAAACAGGCCGCCATGATCAGCACGGCCGCCAGGGCGGGCACGGCGCCCTTTCTGCGATGAAAAGCACGGGTCAGATTGTCGATGATCGTCACGGCGCTCACCTATACGGAAAAAGATTGACGAAAAAAGCTCCCGACGGCGGGACGGCGAGCCTCCCGCCTTCCCCCGCATCCCTTGTCAGAGGGATGAAGCCGGACCGAAATGCGGGACTCTGCCACGTCTCCGGACCGGACCTCCCCCGGCCGGCTCAAGTACCGTTCTTACCGCCATCAGGGAAAAAAGGCCAGACTGAAGAAAAGGACATTTTGGCCTCCATGAAACACTCACCGGCCGCGAACACCTTTGTCTTGCTTTTCCGGACAAAATCCGACAAAAGCGGACACACCTTTTCATCCGGAGTTTCGCGTGGCCGACATTCTCATCATCGACGACGATCAGGACTTCTCCCGCTCCTTCCAGCGCATCATCGAACGCATGGGGCATGCATGCACGGTGGCGAACACCCTCAAGGAGGCCTTGAGCCGCCTGGACGGCATGGAGTGCGACCTCATCTTCCTCGACGTCAACCTCCCCGACGGCAACGGGCTGGCGCACATCAAGCAGTTCCAGGCCTTCCCGACCCTGCCCGAGGTGGTCATCCTGACGGGCGACGGGGATTCCGACGGCGCGGCCCTGGCCATCGCCAACGGGGCCTGGGACTATGTCGGCAAGCCCATCTCGGTCAGCAACATCGCCCTCATCCTCCAGCGCACCGTGGCCTACCGCGCCTCCAAGGGGACGGCCGCCCGGCCCAAGGTCAAACGCAGCGCCATCATCGGCGAGAGCCCCAAGATCATGGCCTGCCTGGAGACCATGGGCAAGGCCGCGGGCAGCAGGGCCAACGTCATCATCACCGGCGAGACGGGCACGGGCAAGGAGCTCTTCGCCCGCGGCATCCACGAGAACAGCGCCACGCCCGGCAAACTGGTGGTCATCGACTGCACGAACCTGTCCACGCACCTGGCCGAGAGCACCCTCTTCGGGCACACCAAGGGTTCCTTCACCAGCGCCCACGAGTCCCGCGACGGCCTGTTCAAGCTGGCCGACAACGGCACGGCCTTCCTCGACGAGATCGCCGAACTGAGCCTCGACCTGCAGAAAACGCTGCTGCGGGTCCTGCAGGAGCGCAAGTTCCGCCCCATCGGCTCCAAGGAGGAAGTCGGCAGCAATTTCCGCGTCATCGCGGCCACCAACCGGGACCTGCGCAAGATGGTCGAGGACGGGCTCTTCCGCAGCGACCTCTTCTACCGCCTGAACGGCCACCACATCCAGATCCCGCCCCTGCGCGAGCGCAAGGAGGACATCGCCCTGCTGGCCGAGTACTACACGGACAAGATCTGCCGGGAGAACAGTGCGCAGCGCAAGCAGCTCACCCCGGAATTCCTCGACGCCCTGCGCGCCTTCCACTGGCCGGGCAACGTGCGTGAATTCGTCAACGCCATCGCCGTGGCCGTGGACAACGCCATGGACGAGCCAAGCCTCTACAGCCACCACCTGCCCATCGACCTGCGCATCAGCATCGCCCGCAACGCCTTCAGGCCCAAACCCGGGAAGGAACAGCCCGTCCTGATCGAACCCGGCCAGGCCGGGAGCGCCATCTCCCTGCCCTTCGCCCCCGGCGGGGACCTGCCGCCGTTTAGGGACGCGCGGGAAACCGTGGTCGGCCAGCTCGAAAAAAGCTACATGCGCCAACTGGCGGAACTGTGCGCCAACGACGTCACGGCCGCGTGCGAACGCTCGGGCCTCTCCCGCGCCAGGCTCTACGAACTCCTGAAGAAGCATTCGATCCGTCTCAAATGACCGGGCGGCGCGGGGCCGATCTGACGCTTGACGCAACCCCCTGCCGCGTTACACAAACACCCATCATCAAACCGGGAGTTTGTCATGTCCAAGGTCTCACGCTACTCGCTTCTCGGCTTCCTTTTCCTGGCCGCCTCGTTCCTCTCGGCCGAGGTCTGGATGCAGGCCATCCGCCACACCTCCTTCTGCACCACCTCGTCCTGCGACGTGGTCGGCGAATACGTGCGTTTCGGCGAAGGCAACCTCATCAAGATGGGCGCGGCGTTCTTCTGGTTCCTGTGGTCCCTGGCCTTTTTCGGCGGGCGCTACGACAGGAGGTGGATCTGGGGTTCGGCCACGCTGCTGCTCTTCGGCGCCCTGGCCTTCGACGGTGCGATCCTGGGCTTCCAGTTCATGGGCCTGAAGGAAAAATGCCTGCTGTGCATCGCGGTGGGGGCCATGCTCTTCGTCACCCTGTGCCTCTTTTCCTGGGTGCGGCGGACGCTCTTGACCGTGTTCCTGGGCATAGCCGTCTGGTGCGGCGGCTTCGCGGCCAACGCCGTGCTGGACCTGAACGTGGTCCCGCCGTCCATCCTGGACACGCCCTTCACGACCTGGGAGACGGCTCCGGACAACGCGCCCCAGCACGTCCTCTTCTTCAGCCTGCACTGCGACCACTGTTCCAAGATCCTGGCCAACCTGTCCATCAACGCCCAGACCCTGCCCGGCAAATGGCATCTGGCGTGCACGGACAACAAGGAGGAGGATTTCTACCGCCTGGCCACGGTCCTGGCCACCAAAGACGGCAAGGAAAACCCCTTCCTGGAAATCCTGCGGGTGGAAAGCCTGGACGCCATCGACCCCGTGCCCGTGTCCGACGACCTGCGCCAGACCGTGCGCACGGCCAGGGCCTATTTCAAGATGAAGGGATTTCAGGGCATCCCGGTGCTGGTGGTCATGGAACGCCCGGGCTGGGAGATGGTCCTGCGCGGCGAGAACAACATCAGCGAATACCTGCGCGTGCGGGGATTCTTGAAGCGCGAACTGCACTTTCCCGACGCGCC
>CALMTS010000348.1 GCA_937872685.1 uncultured Desulfomicrobium sp. | reverse complement strand
TGGCGACGAGACCATTCCAATCGCAAATAGCAGATAAAATGACAATAACAGACCGGGTGATTCTGCGCTGGCCATAGTGTCCAAGGCGGCCATCGCTTGCCTTTTGGACTTGTCGTCGTCATGAGCATACCGCAATGCCATTATTGGAGACTTCCATCCGCCAAGTGCTTGCAGGTCAGGCAGCGATGTCCCCGCTTGAGCAAGCCGTGTTGCAGCTGTGTGCCGTAACGTGTGAAATACAACTCTGTCGCGTTTTTCCCGACCTTCATTTAGGCCTAATGCTTCGACAACATCCCGAAAAGGTTGAGGTGGCTGTGTATATGGTTTGCCTGTACTATTTAAAAAGACAGGCCCAGTGATACGCCCTAGGCTACGAAGTTCCGAAAGATGTTTGATCAACGATGGAGGGAGAGGAATTGTTCGGTGGGTCCCGTTTTTAGTATTTTGGAAAGTCGCTTGCCCAACTGCTAAGTCAATGTTTTTCCATTCAAGGTTAGCTGCTTCGCTAAATCTGCAAGCTGTTAGTGCGCAAAAATAAGTCAAGCTGTACGCTAGTGCGTCTCGTTCAGCTAGTCCCCTAAGAATAGCTTGTAATTCTGGTGTAGATAAAGCGCGGGTTCGTCGGTTTCCACCTTTTCCAATAGTTGCTCCTACATCACGAGCTGCGGGAGGTGGATTAGGAATGAGTTTTCTCGTATAGGCATGCCCCAGGCACTGACGAAGAACCATCGCGATATATTGGCGCGTCCGCGGTGAAAGCCCCGCATCGACTGTGGCTCCCATAAGGCGGTCCCATTGATCGACGTCAATATTTTTAATCGGAGTGTCTCCAAGTATTGGTTCAAGCCAATTCTTGAAGATGCCTTCATCGACCTGCCAGGATTTGGCTTTTTTCTTTGTCTCGTCTTTAAGAAGCTTCGCGCTTGTTAAATAGATCGGCCAATATTCTGCGAGGGTGACATTTTTGATTTTTTCTATCTCTCGCTGCCGTTCGACTTCCTCTTTTGCGAGGGCTGCTTGATGACGTTGATCGGCAAGTGTGCCCGGGCCTTCTCCTGTTCTGTGGGCTTCCTTCAATTTGGCCAAGGTTGCTCGGGCAACTTCGAGCATTGTTATTTTTGATCCGTCTTTATTGCGGGAATCATTTTGAGATTCCCAGCCGAGAGCTTCCTCCTTGCGAGTTCCGTCAACCCGATATCTTACAACAAAATATCGGTCCTTGCGAATCCCGAACATTCTCGAAGGGTGTTCCCTAAAACGAATCCCTTCATATTTGGTTTGAAACCACTTATGCGCCATCGTGTTCTCGAAAAAGTTGTCCCCCATCTGTCCCCCAAAAAAGGATGAGGCTGGGGTATATTGTGTTACACATCGTGACGCTAATTTAAGCTGAACTACCTGGTAAATCAAGATAAAAGTGTTGATTTGTGATTTAATGGGAAAGTACGAAATCAGATTCGTAATCAGTAGGTCGAGAGTTCAATTCTCTTTCCTGGCTCCAAAAAAATAAGGACTTAGATGTAAAATCTAGGTCCTTTTTTTATCTTCAATAAATTTTCCCTCTTCTTTTGTTGGCCTGTCACGGAGGGCCGGGCGTGTGCAGGCCTGTCGAGCCAGTCTGGTCTCTATCCGCTGAAGACGTGGTCGAGGGTGGCGGCGTCGAGGATGCGCTCGGACCTGGTGCCGAGTTCGTCCTGCGTTGCGAAGCGCAGCAGATCCAGCACGCGGCTGTCCAGGACGGAGCCGCCGAAGTCCTTGGCTAGCTGGCGCTGCAGGACCTTCTGTCGACCTTCCGGTAGTCCATTCTGCTTTCCTTCCAGCATACCCACCTGCCGTCCTCCCATAAGCCCTAGGCGATGCAGTTTTGTAGCCAGAGCCATGGCCGTGTCCCTTTTTCTCGTTGTCCGGGCCGTGCAGGCGGAGTTCGATGGTTCCTTTGATTTAATATTATTCGTATCTATATCAGTATGTTATTTGGTTTATTCGGCCACCTTGCAGAGCCTTGTCCCTCCAGAATTGTGCCTCCGTGTCCGCTCGCCTGACATGTCCTCCCTGACGTTCCTTCATCGGCATCCTTGCCTCAGCGCTTGTCCAAGAGTTCAGAAGGCTGGGTGGTTGATATTTCGCCTCGCTTTGCGCTCTCCGGTTCGAACTGTGCGCCCCAATCTATGCCACTCTTTTTTATGTTCGGAGATCGTCCTGTGATATCGGACGGATATTGATGATGCTTTGTCCGCATTGGACTTGGTACGCGTTTTGATCAGCTTCTATTGGACACAATTCAACAACCTATGGGGAGGTCTGACATGAAGAAAAAAGCATTCGCGGCGTATCTGGCATCATGCCTTCTGTTTCCAGTTCTTGCCGGTGCGTCGGTGACGGAAAAGGACTTCGTGGCGGAAACGACGCAGAACCTTCTGAACCTCTGTACGGCGACCAAAACGGATCCACTGTACCACCAGGCGGTGAATTTCTGTCACGGGTATCTGGTTGGGGCTTTCCAGTATTACGCTGCCGCTGCCGCCGGGCCGAACGGGGTGAAACTCGTCTGCTTCCCCGAGAACCCGCCGACCCGAAACGAGGCGATCACCATGTTTATCGAGTGGGCCAAGGAGCATCCTCAGTACATGCAGGAGAAGCCGGTTGAATCGGAATTCAGGTTCCTGATGGAAAAGTGGCCCTGCACCAAGTGATGCATGCCTGATAAGCCGGGCTGGTTCGCTGTGGTGGAAGCGTGATCCCAGTTGCACACGTACAAGAAAGGAGTAAGCAGTGAAAAAAAGAGTTCTCGTTTTTTGTCTCGTCGCCGGTATCGGACTGTCGGGCTGTTCCGGGATGTCGAGCACCCAGCAGCGCACCTTGAGCGGAGGCGCCATAGGCGCAGGTGCCGGCGCCATTGCAGGGGCCATAGCGGGGAACACGGGCATGGGTCTGGCCATCGGCGCGGCGGCCGGCGCAGCTGGTGGGTATCTCTACGATCAGCACGAGAAGTCCAAGGAAGATGCTTATACACGGGGGTATGAGGCTGGGCAGCAAACTCCGAAATAGGAACGGCTGGTCGGGTTTCATCTGCATATGGAAATTGCCGTGGTCCGGGGTTGCCCCGCCTCACGCCTCAAGGGGCGGGGAGCCCCATGCTCCGCAGGATGGTAAGATTCGTGGGGCGTTTACAAGTGTGTCCTCATGACTCTCGGCACTGAAAACGTCGGGGCCTCCCGCGTTCACCCGTCATGAAGGGCGGGATGCATAAAGGGGACGACGCGTTTTCGTCGCGTTCCTGTGGAGCGGTCTCTTCACTGGCTTGACCGAAAATTGTCTTGATTCGTCGTTGTGGCGGCAGAAACCGATAGGGGGAGTTTTTCACCATGCCATGATGGCCCTGAAGTGGGCCGAGGTGTGCCATGAATGCGGAGCAGATCAGGCTTGCAGAGTCGAGAGAAGAAGGCGTTCAATGGAAGAAATGGGGACCATACCTCTCTGAGCGGCAGTGGGGGACAGTCCGGGAGGATTACAGTGAAAACGGCGATGCCTGGAATTTTTTCACGCATGACCACGCCCGCTCCCGAGCCTATCGCTGGGGCGAGGACGGCATCGCAGGCATTTCCGACGACAGACAGCGGCTGTGCTTCGCCATGGCGTTATGGAACGGGCGGGACCCCATTCTCAAGGAGCGCCTTTTCGGGCTGACCAACAGCGAGGGGAACCACGGCGAAGACGTCAAGGAATACTATTTCTATCTCGATTCGACGCCGACCCATTCCTACATGAAGTGCCTCTACAAATACCCGCAGGCCGCCTTTCCCTATGAGGACCTTGTCCGCACCAACGGACGGCGCTCGCGGGAAGAGATGGAGTACGAACTGCTCGACACCGGCGTCTTCGACGGCGACCGCTACTTCGATGTTTTCGTGGAGTACGCAAAGGCCGGTCCCGAGGACATCCTGGTGCGCGTCACGGCTTTCAACAGGGGGCCGGACACGGCCGAGCTCCATCTCCTGCCGACCCTGTGGTACCGCAACGACTGGGCGTCCTGGATCACCGAGGCCAACCGGGCCCCAGAGAAGCCGGAGCTCCGGCAGATCGATGCCCCGGACGGGGAGAGCGCACTCGTGGCGACACATCGCCTGCTGGGTGAATTCGTGCTTTCCTGCGAAGGCGGCGCGCCGCTCCTGTTCACCGACAACTCCACCAACAACGACCGGCTCTTTCCGGGCCGCCCCAACGCATCTCCATACGTCAAGGACGGCATCAACGACTGCGTGGTGCAGGGCAAATCCGATGCCGTGAATCCCGACAAGGAGGGCACCAAAGCCTCGGCGCATTACCACCGGACGGTCGAGGCGGGAGGGTCCGTCACCGTCCGCCTGCGTTTGAGAGGGAAATCCGCAGGCCGGCCGTCCACCGCCTTCGGGGAAGAGTTTGAGGCAGTCTTTGCGGCCAGGATTCGCGAGGCTGACGAATTTTACGCCGCCGTAACCCCTCCGGCGGTGGGCGAGGACGCGGCCGCCGTCATGCGGCAGGCTCTCGCCGGGATGCTGTGGAGCAAGCAGTTCTATTTCTTCGACGGGGACAGCTGGCTGGAGGAACACAACTCGCACCCCCTGCACACCGGCTACAAGAGTTCCCGCAACTCCGAGTGGTTCCACATGCTCAACGAGGATGTCATCTCCATGCCGGACAAGTGGGAGTACCCGTGGTACGCGGCCTGGGACCTGGCCTTCCACACCCTGCCGCTGAGCATCGCTGATCCCGATTTCGCCAAGGAACAGCTCCGGCTCATGCTGCGCGGCGCCTATCTGCACCCAAGCGGCCAGATGCCCGCCTACGAATGGAACTTCAGCGACGTGAACCCCCCGGTCCACGCCTGGGCGACCCTCTTCCTGCACCGCACCGAGCTGGCCCTGCGCGGCAAGGCGGACATGGAATTTCTCAAGACGGCGTTCAACAAGCTCGTGCTCAACTTCACCTGGTGGGTGAACCGCAAGGACCGCTTCGGCAAGAACGTCTTCGAGGGCGGGTTCCTGGGCCTCGACAACATCGGCGTTTTCGACCGCAGCGCCCCCCTGCCCACGGGCGGCTACCTCGAGCAGGCCGACGGCACGTCCTGGATGGCCTTCTTCACGCAGACCATGTGCGAGATGGCGGTGGAACTGGCCGCCATGGATCCCAACTATGAAGACATGGCCTACAAGTTCCTGGAACATTTCGCCTTTATCGCAGCGGCCATGAACCGGCCCGGAGACGAAGGCATGTGGGACGAGGAGGACGGGTTCTACTACGATCTGCTGCGCCTGCCCGACGGGAGCAGCCAGCGGCTCAAGGTCCGATCCATGGTCGGCCTGCTCCCCCTGTGCGCCACCACGATCATCGAGAAAAGGCAGCGGGAGAGCATCCCTGGCGTCTTGCAGCAGATGATGCGCCGCCTGGCCCGCATGCCCGAGCTCCTGGATTCCATCCACAAGACGGGCCCCGGCCATCTGGGCGAGGCCGAGAGGGGCATCCTGGCCCTGGTCAACGAGGAGCGGCTGCGGCGCATCCTCTCCAAGATGCTCGATGAGAACGAGTTTCTGAGCCCTTACGGCATCCGCTCCCTCTCGAAGTTCCACGAAGCCAACCCCTATGTTTTTTACACCCAGGACCAGGAGTACCGGGTGGCATACCTGCCGGCGGAATCCAACACGGGCATGTTCGGCGGCAACTCCAATTGGCGCGGCCCTGTCTGGATGCCCGTGAACGTGATCCTCATCCGGGCCCTGCAGAACTATTACCTGTACTATGGCGACAATTTCAAAATCGAGTGCCCGACAGGTTCCGGCAGGATGATGAACCTCTTCGAAGTGAGCAGGGAAATCGCCGACCGGCTCGGCCGGATCTTCACCAGGGACGATGCTGGACGTCGGCCCGTGTACGGCGGCACGGAGAAATTCCAGAACGATCCGCACTGGCGGGATCACATCCTCTTCTACGAATACTTTCACGGCGACAATGGCGCGGGGCTCGGCGCGAGCCATCAGACAGGCTGGACCGGCCTGGTGGCCAAAACCATACAGCTCTACGGCCTGCTGGACCCCGATACGGCCCTCAAGGGCGGCATTGCCGGGGGCTTCGCCAGAGCCGCGGGCAAAGAGGGGGGATCATGAAAGCCTGGCCGAAGCATCCCGTCATCTACGAGATCAACACCTGGGTCTGGCTGGGCGAGCTTGAACGCAGGCATGGCAGGCCGGTGAACCTCGGCTCGGTGCCGGCTGAGGAGTGGGAGGCCGTCGCCTTGCTCGGGGTTGACGCGGTCTGGCTCATGGGCGTCTGGGAGCGCAGCCCGGCCGGGATCACCATCTCCCTTCGCAACAAGGGGCTTCTCGCCGACTTCGCGCGGGCCCTGCCCGATTTCAAGCCGGCGGACAACGTCGGGTCGCCGTATTGCGTGCGTGGCTATCAGGTCGACGAACGCCTGGGCGGCCCGTCCGGCCTCGCTGCGGCGCGCCGGGCCCTGGCGGAACGCGGGATGCGCCTGATCCTCGATTTCGTGCCGAACCACGTGGCCCCGGACCACCCGTGGGTCCGCGAACATCCCGGGTATTTTGTGCGCGGCGAGGCGTCGGATGTCGAAAATGACCCGGCCTCGTTCATGGAGGTGCAGGGAGGGGTGTTCGCCTGCGGCCGGGACCCCTTCTTCCCGGCCTGGCCGGACGTGCTGCAGCTCAACGCCTTCGACCCCGGCCTCAGGAAGGCGGCCAGGGAGACGGTCCTGGACATCGCCGGGCAGTGCGACGGCGTGCGCTGCGACATGGCCATGCTCATGCTCGGCGACGTCTTCGGCCGCACCTGGGGGCAGCGGGCCGGGGCGCGGCCGGACGAGGACTACTGGCGGGCCCTCATCCCCGCGGTCAAAGCCGAATGGCCGGAATTCAGGTTCCTGGCCGAGGCCTACTGGGATCTGGAGTGGGAACTGCAGCAGCAGGGCTTCGACGCCTGCTACGACAAGCGGCTCTATGACCGCATGGAGCACGAAGGCGCCGAAAGCGTGCGCGGGCATCTCCTGGCTGATGCGGCGTATCAGGAAGGGATGGTCCGCTTCATCGAGAACCATGACGAGCCCAGGGCTGCCGAAGCCTTTCCCGGCGACAGGGGGCGGGCCGCGGCGGTGGCGATCATGACCCTGCCGGGTTTCAGGCTGCTGCACGAAGGCCAATTCGAGGGCCGCAGGACCCGGTTGCCCGTTTTCCTCGCCCGACGACCGGAGGAGCCGGCCGATCAGGGCCTTGCGGACTTTTATGGCCGCCTGCTGCGCGCGACGTCCCGCGATGCGTTCCGCAACGGCAGCTGGAGGTTGTGCGAAGGCAGCGGCTGGCCCGACAACCGGAGCTGCCGCAACATTCTGGCCTGGTGCTGGGATGGGGATGGGCAGCGGTTTGTCACGGTGGTCAATTTCTCAAGCGAAAGGTCGCAGGCGCGCATCCATCTGCCTTGGGAAAACCTGCGTGGACGGCGATGGCGATTGAATGATCCGCTTGCCGGCGAATCCTTCGACAGGAGCGGGGATGAGATGCTGGAAGGGGGCTTGTTCGTGGACCTGGGCCCCTGGCGTTTTCACCTGTTCGAAGTTGCGGCGGGATGAAGCGGCCCTGCAGGACGCAGGGATGGAATGAAGCTGCGGACACTGTGCCGGTCGGCCCTTAACCAAGCCGACCGGCACAATTTTTTCGGAACTCTTATCTTTTCTTGAAGACGCCCTTCAGCTCGGCTTCCATGCGGCGGTTTTCGGCGCGGCCGGCTTCGGTGTCGTTGCTGGCGACGGGCTTGCTCTCGCCGTAGCCCACGGCGGTGAACAGCTTGCCGTCCAGCCCGAAGTTGGCGACCAGGTAGTCACGCACGGCCTTGGCGCGGCGCTCGGACAGCTTCTGGTTGTATTCGTCGGAGCCCTTGGA
Source organism: uncultured Desulfomicrobium sp. (assembly GCA_937872685.1). GTDB lineage: Bacteria > Desulfobacterota > Desulfovibrionia > Desulfovibrionales > Desulfomicrobiaceae > Desulfomicrobium. The sequence goes on along the minus strand of CALMTS010000348.1, from coordinate 407 downwards.
GTCGGTGTGGCCGGCGATCTCGACGACGGTGAAGGACTGCTGCTGCTTCATGTAGGATGCGAAATCGGCCAGTTCCTGATGGTACTGGGGCTTGATGTCGGACTTGTCGAAGTCGAAGTTGACCTTCAGGCGGATGATCTCGGGGATCGGGCAGCCGTCGGCATCCACGGCCAGGCTCTTGATGGTGTCTGGGCACTTGTCCTTGCAGTTGTCGACGCCGTCGCCGTCGTCGTCCAGTGAGCAGGGGTCCACGCCGCCGGCCTCGTCGTAGAAGACGTCCTTGACGAACTTCTGCATGGCGGCGTCATCGGCCAGCTGCGCGGCGGACACGCCCACGCCGCAGGGTTTCAGAGCGGTGATGCCGTCCAGCAGGGCCTGGTTGCCATTGACGGTGTCGGCGAAACTTA
>CALMTS010000347.1 GCA_937872685.1 uncultured Desulfomicrobium sp. | reverse complement strand
GAAGACCATCGGGCAGGACGACCTGGAGCAGGCCCTGGGCTTTCGCAAGCCCTAGACCTTTACACAACATGTTTGCAGCTTATGGTACCCAAGCGAGGATCATATAATGGATGACAGAAACACGGAACGCGACATGGACTCCCTGGGCGGCTGGCGCAGGACCCACACCTGTGTCGAACTCGGAACGGATCAACTGGGGCAGGAAGTCTGCCTCATGGGCTGGGTGCAGTACAGACGCGACCACGGCGGCCTCATCTTCATCGACCTGCGCGACCGCCACGGCCTGACCCAGGTCGTGTTCTCCCCCGAAGTCGCGCCTGACGCCCACGCCCGCGCCCACGTCCTGCGCACGGAATTCGTGCTGGCCATCAAGGGCATTGTCCGCGCCCGCCCCGCCGACATGGTCAACACCAAGCTGGCCACGGGCGCCATCGAAATCTACGTCACGGAGTTCAAGCTCCTGAACGCGGCCAAGACCCCGCCCTTCCCCATCGAAGACCGGGTGGACGTGTCCGAGAACCTGCGCCTGAAGTACCGCTTCCTGGACCTGCGCCGCAAGGCCATGGCCGACAACCTGATCCTCAGGAGCCGCGTGTCCCAGTCCGTGCGCCGCTATCTCGACGAACTGGGCTTCCTGGAAATCGAGACCCCGGTCCTGACCAAGTCCACCCCCGAGGGCGCCCGCGACTTCCTGGTGCCCAGCCGCGTCAACCAGGGCCAGTTCTACGCCCTGCCGCAGTCGCCCCAGCTCTTCAAGCAGCTCCTGATGTGCGGCGGCCTGGACCGCTACTTCCAGATCGTCAAGTGCTTCCGCGACGAGGACCTGCGCGCCGACCGCCAGCCCGAGTTCACCCAGATCGACATCGAGATGTCGTTTGTGGACGAGGAGCAGGTCATGGAGATGGCCGAGGGCATGTTGGCCCGCGTCATGCGCGAAGCCCTGGGGCGCGAGATTCCCCTGCCGCTGCCGCGCATGACCTTCGCCCAGGCCATGGCCGAGTACGGCGTGGACAAGCCTGACGTCCGCTTCGGCCTCAAGCTTGCGGACGTGACGGAAATCGTGCGCGGCTCGGACTTCAAGCTTTTCGCCTCGGCCGCGCTGGTCAAGGCGCTGCCCGTTTCCGGCGGTGCCGAACTCTCCCGCAAGGAGATCGACGACTACACCGAATTCGTCAAAATCTACGGCGCCCAGGGCCTGGCCTGGATCAAGATCAAGGAGGACGGCTGGCAGTCCCCCATCGCCAAGTTCCTGAGCGACGACGAACGCGCCGGCCTGACCAAGGCCCTGAACCTCGTGCCCGGCGACATCGTCTTCTTCCAGGCGGGGGCGCCGGAGATGGTCAACAGCGCCCTGGGCAACCTGCGCCTCAAGCTCGGCGAGCGTTTCGGGCTCATCCCCGAAGGCGACTTCGCGCCCCTGTGGGTAACGGACTTCCCGCTCCTGGAGTGGGACCCCGAGGCCAAGCGCTGGGTAGCCATGCACCACCCCTTCACGGCGCCCAAGGACATGGCGGCCCTTGCGACCGATCCGGACAAGGCCGTGGCCCGGGCCTATGACCTGGTTCTGAACGGCACCGAGGTCGGCGGCGGGTCCATCCGCATCCACAACCCCGAGACCCAGCAGCACATGTTCTCCGCCCTCGGCATCAACGAGGAGGAGGCACGCGCCAAATTCGGTTTTCTGCTCGACGCCCTGGTCTTCGGCGCACCGCCCCACGGCGGCATCGCCTTCGGCCTGGACCGGCTGGTCATGCTCCTGACCGGAGCCAAGTCCATCCGCGACGTCATCGCCTTCCCCAAGACCCAGAAGGCGACCTGCCTCATGACCGAGGCCCCGTCGGCGGTCGAGAACACCCAACTGCGCGATTTGGGCCTGCGCCTGCGGGAAAAGCCCAAAGAGTAGAGAAAATGTCGAGAAAAATAGTGACCTATCCGAATCCGGTGCTGGCGAAGAAAGCTGCGCCAGTCACCGAGATCACGGATGAAATACGCGCCCTGGCCGCCGAGATGGCCGAGATCATGTACGCAGACAAGGGCATCGGCCTGGCCGCGCCCCAGGTGGCCGAGAGCATCCGGCTCATCACCGTCGACCTGAGCGGGCCGGAAAAGCGCGAGGACCTGCGCGTCTTCGTCAACCCGGTCCTGTCCAACCTCGAAGGCGAGGTGGATTCCGAGGAAGGCTGCCTGTCGGTCATCGGGTACCGCACCACCGTGACCCGCGCCGAACGCCTGCACCTCTCGGCCACGGACCTGGACGGCAACCCCGTGGAAATGGACGCCGACGACCTCATGGCCATCTGCCTGCAACACGAGGTGGACCACCTCGACGGCGTGCTGTTCATCGACAAGATCAGCAAACTCAAGCGCACCTTGTACGAGAGAAAGCTCAAAAAATGGCTCAAAGAGAAGAAAGAAGACTAAGGGTCGTGTTCATGGGCACGCCGGACTTCGCGGCGGCCTCCCTGCGGCATCTGCTGAACTGGGGCGGCTGCGAGGTCGTTGGCGTGTACTGCCAACCCGACCGCCCGTGCGGACGCGGCCAGGTCTGCACCCCGCCCCCGGTGAAACTTCTGGCCATGGAAGCGCGGCTGCCCGTGTTCCAGCCCCTGAATTTCAAGAACCAGGCAGACGTGGACCAGCTCGCGGCCCTGGCGCCCGACCTGCTGCTTGTGGCCGCCTACGGGCTGATCCTGCCCCAGTCCGTGCTGGACATTCCCCGGCTCGGGGCCATCAACGTCCATGCCTCCCTCCTGCCCGAATACCGCGGCGCCGCACCCATCCAGCGCGCCATCATGGACGGCCGCCACGTGACCGGCATCACCATCATGCGCATGGAGGCCGGCCTGGACACGGGCGACATCCTGCTGCAGCGGAGCCTGGCCATCGGCATCGACGACACGGCCCAGAGCCTGCACGACGAACTGGCCGACATGGGCGGGCGCCTTCTGACGGACGCCCTGGAAAAAATGAACCAGGGCCGCCTGGTGCGCATCCCCCAGGACCACGCCCGCGCCACCTACGCATCCAAGCTTTCCAAGGAAGAAGGGCGCATCGACTGGAACCAGCCGGCCCTGACCGTCCACAACCGCATCCGCGGCCTCTTTCCCTGGCCCGGATCCTGGTTCGACTGGGACGGCATGCCCGGCAAGACCCTGCGCCTGACCGTACACCCGGGGACCATGGGCGAGCCCCTGCCCGACGGCGTGCAGCCGGGCGAGATCTACGGCGTGGCCGGAGACAGCGTGCTCATCGCCTGCTCCGACCGGCTCTACGCCGTGCCCACCGTCAAGCCCGCGGGCAGCAAGCCTCTGGGCGGGCGCGAATTCTACTGCGGCTACCTGAGCCGGTGCTCGGGAGAACATCTGCTCAAACCCGACCTGGCCTGCCCAGGTGACTAGGACACATGCCAAGACCCAGGAGAGAAAAACCGGATAGAAGCCCCCTGGAACAGGAAATCCGGGATTCCTTCCAGACCCGCAAACGCGTCTTCATCGGGCTCATTACCGGCTCGTCGGTCGTTCTCTGCGCCTTCATCGCCCTGTTGTGGATCATCCCCTTCGTCGGCCTGACCACCATCCACCCCGCCGCGCCCTGGATTTTCGGCGTCATCACCGTCGCTCTGATCCTGGCCATCGGCTGGGCCGCCCTGGCCCTGGTCCTGAACATCCTGCTGGGCCGCCCCGTGCTTTTCGCCAAACGCCTGCGGGGCATCACCGTCAAGCTCTTCCTGCCGCTCATGACCCTGCTGGGGCGCGTGGTGGGCATCCCCAAGCAGACGGTGCGGGCCTCCTTCATCAAGGTCAACAACGAGCTGGTCCGGGGCGAGGGGCACCGCTACCCCGCCGACAGGCTTCTGCTGCTCATGCCCCACTGCATCCAGAACAGCCGCTGCAAGTACCGGCTGACCTACGACATCGACAACTGCAAGCGCTGCGGCGAATGCGCCCTGGCGGGCCTGCTGAACCTGCGCGACAAATACGGCATCAAGCTTGCCGTGGCCACGGGCGGTACCATCGCCCGGCGCATCGTGGTCCAGCACCGGCCCAAGCTCATCATCGCCGTGGCCTGCGAGCGCGACCTGGCCAGCGGCATCCAGGACACCCACCCGCTGCCCGTTTACGGCATCCTGAACTCCCGCCCCTTCGGCCCCTGCCTGGACACCGACGTCGCCCTGGACAAGGTCGAGTGGGCCATCAAGGAGTTTCTGGCATGAGCACACCCTCGGCTCGCCACCTGGCCATGGACATCCTGCGCCGCACCCTGGACAACAACCAGGACGTGCAGGCCGCCGTGGACGACGTGCTGACCGCGGCCTCCGCAGCCGGGCCGGACAAGGGCCTGGCCACGGAGCTGGCCTACGGCTATCTGCGCCTGCGCGGCCGCATCGATTTCATCCTCGCGCAGCTGCTCAGGGATCCGCTCCGGACCTCGCCGGTCCTGAAGCGCATCCTGGGCGTGGCCGCCTACGAACTCCTTTTTCTGAGCCGCATCCCCGAGTACGCCACCCTGGACTGGGCCGTGAGCCTGGTGCGCGAGCGTCTGGACCAGACCATGGGCAAGGTGGCCAACGGCGTGCTGCGCAGCCTCCTGCGGCTGGGACGCGCCGTGCACCATCCCGAGTATTACCAGCTCAAGACCGCGGGGCACGACAACTTTCTGGCCGCCTGGTGCTCCTGCCCGCAGTGGATGGCCCGCATGTGGCTCGACGCCTACGGCAAGGAGCAGGCCCAGGCCTTTCTGCAGGCCACCCTGCAGGCTCCGCCCCTGGGCGTGCGGGTCAACCGCCTGCACCCGCGTGCCGGGGAGCTTCGCGAACAACTCGCCCCGCTGGCCACGGAACAAACAACGTGGGGATTCGCCCTGACCCAGTGGCCGGACTTTCTGAACGATGCCGTGAACGAAGGCGCGGCCACCAGGCAGAGCCTCGCAGCCCAGAGGATCATGGACGCCCTGGGTGTGGAACACTGGCCCGCCCCCGTGCTGGACGCCTGCGCCGGCCGCGGGGGCAAGACGTTTCTGATGGCCGAGATGGGCAAGGAGGTCTGGGCCTCGGACGTCAACGTCTTCCGCCTGCGCCAGCTGCGCGGCGAAGCCGCCCGGACCGGCCTGCCCGTGCCCGCGTTCCGGGCTCCGGCCCAGGGCCCCTTCCCCTTGCGCCGGGCGCCGCGCGCCGTGTTTCTCGACGCGCCCTGCTCCGGTCTCGGAGTGCTCTCGCGCCGTCCCGACATCAAATGGAAACGGTCCCGGGCGGACTGCGCGGGCCTGGCCAGACTGCAAGGGGAAATGCTCGGGGCCGCGGCAGAGCTGCTCCCGTCCGGAGGCTGCCTGGCCTACGTGACGTGCACCCTGAACCCCGCGGAAAACGAGGGACAGATCGCGGGCTTCACCCGCGAACACCCGGAATTCACATGCCTGCGGCAGGCGCAGAGCGATCCGGGCGACAATCCGGGGGAATTCTTCTACGGCGCGGTGCTGCGTAAAAACGAGGCGGCCTGATCGCCGCCGATCGCGCTCCGGCCAGGCCTATTCCCTGCCTTTGGCCCGGCGGTGGAACTCCTTGATCAGGATCTTTTCCAGGCACTCGCGGCAGAGGTCCGTGTTGTTGCAGTTCTGAAGCTTCATCTCGATGACGGGGTTCATCTTGCCGAGCTGTCCGCCCAGACGGGTCAGGTTGCCCGGGTCCTCGATGACCAGGGCGTAGCGCTCCTCGTAGATCCCGTCCTTGAGCCCCTGGATTTCGACCCCGCAGATGTCGCAGAATCTTTTGATCATTCTTCCTCCGAAATTCCGGAACGATCCGTTTTCAGGCAGGCTCGACGCCGAAAGGCCCTGAGCCAGCCCTGCTAAACCTTGAGCGTCCCCCGGTACTCATCCCAGGACCCGATCCCCAGGGACTCGGCCAGAGCCCGCACCTCTTCCACCAGCCGGAAGGCGTTGTCGGGGCGCATGAAGTTCAGGGTCCCGACCTGGACCGCGTGCGCGCCCACCAGAATGAACTCCAGCACGTCCTCGGCGCAGGTGATGCCGCCCATGCCGATGACCGGCACGTTCACGGCCTGCGCCACCTGATGCACCATGCGCAGGGCCACGGGCTTGATGGCCGGGCCGGACAGCCCGCCGACCACGTTGGCCAGGCGGCTTTTGCGCGTGCGGATGTCCACGGCCATGCCCGAAAGGGTGTTGATGAGGGAAAGCATGTCCGCACCGGCGTCCACCGCAGCCCTGGCGATGACCCGCACGTCGGTGACGTTGGGGCTGAGCTTCACGATGACGGGCTTGGCGCCGGCCCGCTTCTTCACGGCCCCAACCACCTCGGCGGCCATGAGCGGATCCTGCCCGAACTGCACCCCGCCCTCGCGCACATTGGGGCAGGAGATGTTGATCTCCAGGGCGGATATCTTGTCCTGGCCGGCGAATATGGCCGCCAGTTCCCCGAAATCCTCTGGGGTCTGGGCGTAGAGGTTGGCGATGAGGGTGGCTCCGGCCGGGATGTAGGGCAGCTTTTCCTTCAGGAATTTCTCCACGCCCACGTTCTGCAGGCCGATGGCGTTGAGCATGCCGCACGGCGTCTCGGCGATGCGCGGCATGGGGTTGCCTTCGCGCGGGGCCAGGGAGATGCCCTTCAGGCAGAGGGCCCCGAGCTTGGAGAGGTCGCCGTACCGCATGAATTCCAGGCCGTATCCGAAGGTGCCCGAGGCGGTGATGATCGGGTTTGCCAGGGTCAGCGACCCGAGATTGACTGTCTGGTCCATTATGCCCCCAACTCGATGTCGCGCACGTCGAAAACCGGGCCATGCACGCAGCTCTGCACGAAATCCCCGGAAATGGTCTTGGCCACGCACCCCAGGCAGGCGCCCACGCCGCAGCTCATGCGGTTTTCCAGGGAAATCTGGCCGTCCGTGCCGAACTGCAGGCAATATTTGCGGACCACCTTGAGCATGGGCTCGGGCCCGCAGGCCAGGACCTGCCCCTTCCCGGCCAGGGCCTCGATGCGCCCGGCCAGCACCTTCTCGAAGTCCGCGATGTCGGCCGGCGTCTTCTGTTGCATGGCTTCGCTTTCGATGCGGGCGGCGATCTCGCCGTAGGGGTAGTGCTCGAGGCCCAGACGGTGGCCAAAGAGCATGGACAGGTTGTCCGTCCTGTCCCGCCGCGCCAGCATGACGAAAGGCGCTATGCCCACGCCGCCGGCCAGAATCAGGTTGGGACGGTCCTCGTCGATGCGGAACCAGCGCCCCAAGGGCCCCCACACCGCGACCGTGTCGCCGGGCGCCAGGGCGGCCAGCCTGCGCGTGCCCCGGCCCACGACCTGGAAAAGGATGCGCAGGCCGTCCTCGGACACGTCACACACGGAGAAGGGGCGCGGCCAGATCAGCTCCGGACCCCAGCCGGAGGGCCTGAGCATGACGAACTGCCCCGGCCGGCAGGTCCACCCCGGCGAGGAAAGGACGAGATTGACCAGGGACGGGTCGCCGGTCGGCCGGCAGGAGAGGACCGTCAGATCCTGGCAGACGTTGTTGTTCATGTTCATATGCTGTTCCCGGACATGCGTCCTGAATCGGTTGCTGTTGTCGGCGTCTCGCCGGCCATGCGGGCCAGTTCGGCCTGCCGCTCCGCCGGGGAGAGGCTGGCGCAGAGCGTGTAGGTCGCTCCGTCGTGCACTTCCTTGCGGATGGCGAAATGTTCGTCGGCCAGGCGGGCCAGCTGCGGCCAGTGGGTGATGAGGATGACCTGCTGCCGCGTGGCCAGAAGGCGGATGCGCTCGGCGACCTTGATCAGGGTCTGGCCTCCGATGCCCGAATCGACCTCGTCGAAGAGCAGGGCCGGCAACTGCTCCCTGGAGCGCAGGCTGACCACGGCCAGAAGGAAACGCGACAGCTCTCCGCCCGAGGCGATGCGGTCCAGGGGCTGGGCGTCCAGACCCGGGTTGGGCACCCACAGGAAGCGGGGACGCAGTTCCTCGATGCCGGGATGGATCGCCTGGGGCCGGAACTCCACGAGCACGCGCAGGTGCTCGGAGAAGCCCAGGTTGACCAGTTCGCTCTTCAGGTTTGCGGTCAGCTCGGTGGCGGCGGCCTCACGCGCCGCGTTCAAAGCCGCAGTGGCCTCCCGCAGGGCGGCCGCAGCCAGGGCCTCCTCCTTCTCCAGGCGCTTCAGCTCCAGGCCGCCGGCATCCAGAAAGGACAGGTTCTCCTCGATCTCCTCACCCAGGGCCACGATGGACTCCAGCGGCCGCTTGAGCTTGCGCTGCAGCTGCTGCAGTTCCCAGAGGCGCTTCTCGACCTGCTCCGCGTCGAACTCCCCGCCGCGCTGCGCGCCGACGCCGCGCAGGTCGCGCAGCATGTCCGCCAGGCCGTCCCGGAAGCGGCCGACCTCCTGCGCGTGCTCGCGCAGGCCGTCGTCGGATTCGGCCAGCCCGGCCAGGGCCCGCTCCAGGGTCGTCAGCATGTCCTGCAGGCCGTTCTCGCCGAGGAGGATCCCCTGGGCCTCGTCCGCCAGGACGTGGGTCCGCTCGGCGCGGCGCCCTTCCTCGCGCAGGCGCAGGAGCTCTTCCTCTTCGCCGGGGCGGGGATCGACCTTGCGGATCTCGGCCAGCTGAAATTCCAGAAATTCACGCCGGTCCATGAGCCCTGCCATGCGCCGCTCGACCTCGGCCCGCCTTGCCAGGACGCCCTGCAGGCTCTCGCGGGCCGCGCGCTGCGTGGCCGCCACGAGCTGGTCGGGCAGGAAAGCGTCCAGGATTTCCACATGGTGTTCGGGTGAAAGCAGGCGCTGCTGGCCGTGCTGGCTGGTGTGCATCAGCAGACGCGGCCGAAGCTCGGCCAGGCGCTCCTGGGAGCCCAGGTCGTCATTGATGAAGAGGCGGCTGCGCCCGGTCTTGGAGGCCAATTCGCGGCGCAGGAAGAGTTCCTCCCCTTCCAGGCGGAACACGGCCTCCACCAGGGCCTTCTCCCGCCCCGGGCGAACCAGGTCGGCGGAAATGCGCTCGCCCAGAATGAAATCCAGGGCGCGCAGGATGAAAGACTTGCCGGCGCCGGACTCGCCCGTGAGGACGTTGAGGCCCGGACAGAACTCCAGCTCCACGTCGTCGATGAGGGCCAGATTGCGAATGCGCAGTGTTTCGAGCATATCCGCCTTATTCGTCAGCTGAATTCGTTGCCGGAACCGGCCCGGAGCCCAGCATGGCTCCGATGCGCCCGGACTCGTCCCGGGCCGCCAGGGCCCTGAGGAACCGCTCCTCCTGCCCCTGCCGCGCGGCCTCGTGCCGGGCCGTCATGATTTCTTCCAGACCCTGCCGGACGCGGAAGGCGCGGCAGTCGGCCACGCCCAGTTCAAGCCCCAGCCGCCAGTTGCCGCGGTCGCGCAGGGAAAGCCATGACAGCGCTTTGAGCCGCAGCCCGTCCCAGCCGCTGTCCCGGGCCAGAAGCGAGGCCATCTCCCGGTACACGCCGGCATTGTCCGGGGCGCTTTCGCTGGCCAGGACCAGACATTCCAGGGCCGAAGCCGGCAAGTGCTTCGCGGGGTTGAAGACGAACCCCGGCCGGGAGATCCGCCCCGTGCGTTGTAGCTCCCTGGCCCAGGCAAGGCAAATGGAAAGCGCCGTGTACCCCGGGTCCGAAGCGGCCGGCGCCCCGTGCCGCACGGTACGCAGGAAAAAGAGGCGGGCCAGGGAGCAGTCCCCGAACCTGAGCGCCCCCATGCTCCCGGCCAGGTTCACGTCCTGGCTAGTCTCGTACTGTTTCGTCTGGACCACGGGCAGGGCCAGCCGCAGAAATTCGTCCCGCCCTTCGTCGGCTTTGAGACGCAGCAGCACGGCCAGCACCTCGTCGGTCACCGGCAGGTTCGCCAGCCCCCGGGCCATGGCCGCGCCATCCATGGCCAGCCGTCCGCTTTCCCGCAGCTGATGCAGGGTCAGCCACCAGGCGACATCACCCGCGGGCCCCGACGCCGCGCCCTGCGGCAGACCCTGGACGGCGCCCAGCAGCGTCTCGGCCCGGTGCCGGGGCAGATGCTCGCGCCGAACGCGCTCCCAGGCGCGCAGGCCCATGCTCCGGGCCAGCAGGCCGTCCCCCTGCAGGCGCTTGACCCAGGCCGACAGTTCCGCCCCGTCGCGGTACACGGCCACCTCCTCGCCCGGTGCGAACAGTTCTTCCAGGCCCGGAATGGCCGGGTTGAGCACGGCGCACCCGCACGAAGCGGCCTCGAACAGCCTGAAATTGACCTCCCCGAAAATGGACTCGTTGGGCACCAGCCGGCTTTGGTCATAGAAGGCGAGCATGTCGGAGAAGCCCAGATCCTGTCGCACCCGGACTTCCCCCGATTCCCGGAGGCAGTCCACGAACCAGGAGCGCACAGGCCGCTCCGCCGTCAGCCGTCCGACGAAGGCCATGCCCTCCAGACGACGCTCCCAGGGAACGCGCTCGCGTGCGACGCCGTGCCAGGGCAGCCAGAGGGAGGATGCGATCCCTGCATCCGCACACCACGGCAGCCAGTGCTTCTGCGTGGTGCAGAAAAGATCGAAGAGCCTGGCGTAATAACGGTGCCAGAAACTGTTCAGGTGGGTGTCGATGGACCAGAAGACCTTGGGACAGTCCAATGCGGGGAGGTCGGCGATGAGGGTGCGGGGGCCCAGGGTTTCCTGCTGGATGAGCAGGTCGGGCCTGAAATCCCCGAGCAGCGGGGCGATGCGCACCTGTCCGGCCGGGGGGCGCAGATCCAGGACCGTGTGGCCGAGGCCCGACAGGGCGCGGCCGAGGGCCAGATGCACGCAGACGATGTTCATGACCCGGCGCACCGCTCCCGGTTTTCCGCGAACAGGGCGGCGAAGGCCGGAGTCCCGCGCAGCCGGGGCCACTCCATGGCCGCCACGCAGCGGCCCTGATCGAGGATCAGGCCGTGGGTCAGCAGATCGTCCATGAATTCGGGGGAATGGGTGGCCAGGATGAGGGTCCGCCCCCGGGCGGCCCAGTCCGACAGCAGCTCGACCATGCGGGCCTGCCAGGACGCGTCGAGACCGGAGAACGGTTCGTCCAGAACCAGCAGTTCCGGCGCATGGACCACGCCGCGGGCGAGCATGACCTGCCGGGCCTGCCCGTACGACAGGGACGACAGCGGCCTTTCCAGCCAGTCCGCCATGCCCCAGGACATGGCCAGCTCCTCGGCCCCCTCGACCTGCTCCGCGGCGAGGTTCCGGTGCACGCCCAGGCCGTCGCACAGGCCCGAGAGCAGCACGTCGCGGCAGGTGGCTCCGGGCTCGATGCGTTCACCGATCCACGGGGCGAGGATGCCGATGCGGCCCCTGATCTCGGACATGCGGATAAGGCCCGTGCGTCCGAACCAGGACGCCTCGCCGCCCGGCCAGGCCCGTCGGTAGCCCGTCACGAGCTGCAGCAGCGTGGACTTGCCGCCGCCGTTGCGCCCCAGCACGCCCCAACATTCCCCGCTGCGTACGGTCCAGGTCAGGTTGTCCACGGCGGCGCGGCCGTCCATGACCACGGAGCAGGAACGCAGCTCGACGACCGTCTCCGGCCGCACCACTTCTGCCTCCCGCTCCGGCAGGTCCAGCGCGCCGGGCCGCACGCGCGATGGCCTCTCCGCCAGCCGGCCGTGTTCGAGATAGATCCGGCCCTTGACCGCGTCGGGCACCGGCAGGAGCCCATGGCCGCTGACCAGCAGCCGTGTGCGGCCCGTGTCCGCGATGCGGTTCAGGGCATCCAGCAGGCGCAGCTGGCCCTGCCGGTCCAGCCCCTGGGTCAGTTCGTCCACGGCCATGAGCTTTGGCTCGGCGATGAGCGCACGCGCCAGCAGGGCCCGCTTGGCCTGGCCGGTGGACACGGCGCGCATGGGCCGGTCCAGGACCAGCCCGAGACCCATCTCCAGCCCCAGGGAGCGGGCCTGCTCACGCTCGGCCTCGGTGGGCGGGTGGTAGAGAAAGGGGGTGTTGCGCAGTCCGGCGCAGATGACTTCCCAGATGGGCACGCGCAGGTCGTGGCGCTGGTACCAGTCGGCCATGGTCGGGGTGACCAGGCGCACATGGGGCCGGATGCCGATGGGCGAGGCGGATTCTTCGCCGAAGAGGCGGTAGACGCGCGAACCGCCGCTGCGTTGCGACGGCCACAGCTCGCCCACCAGCAGGCGCAGGAGCGTGGTCTTGCCGGCCCCGTTGTCGCCGATCACCGCAAAATGCTCCCGCCCCGCCAGGGTCAGGGTCAGGCCGTGCAGGATGCGGGCGGTGCCCAGGTCCACGTCGACGTGGTCGAGATGTATTTCAAGACTGTCCATGCTTCCTCGTGGTGCGAAGGGGCCCGGCGTCCCGCCGGGCTGGACAGTTCTAGCGCTGCAGCAGTTCCATGTCGATAGTCAGGTCGATGGTCTCGCCCATGACTCCCATCTGGGTCCACTTGGCCTCGCCCACATGGAACTCCAGGCGGTTGATGGAAAAGGCCGCGTGCAGGCCGAGGACCTTCGTGTCCGGCATCTTGTCCTTGAACGGATGCTCCGCCACGCCCAGGACCCGCACAGGCACGCGGACCTCGGACGTGACGTCCCGGACGGTCAGGTCGCCGACGACGATGAGGGTATCCCCGTCTTCGCGGAAAACCCGCTTGGAGGAGAAGATGATCCTCGGGAAGCGCTCCACATCCAGAAAATCAGGGCTGCGCAGATGCTCGTCACGCTCGGGCACGCCCGTATGCACGCTTGCGCTGTCCACCAGGATATAGAATTGGCTCCGCTCCGGAGCGCCGGGGTCGAATTCGACTTCGCCGGAAAACCGGGCGAACACGCCCGGCACCTGCCCCACGATATGACGGATGCGAAAACCTACGGTCGAATGGTCCATGTCGATCTCCCACTCCGGGGAGGTCTCCTGCGCCTGCGCGGGCGACGCCAGAACAAGGCCGGCCAGCGCGCACACAAGTATCTTCCAGAACGATTTCATTGTTTGCTCCTCGACGGGTTCGCCGCGCCGCCACAAGTCCGGGGCCGCGGCTTCCGCCGTTTGTTCGAACGTGACGCGCGCCAAAAAATGCGCGTCAGACAAGCCCCCTTATCAGGGAGTCCCCTCATGCGCCATACTTGCGCGTATGACAATTTTTCCTGTTGACAGGTCGGACCGTTTATATCAAAAGGCGGCTTCGCGTTATGGGGCTGTAGCTCAGCTGGGAGAGCGCTTGAATGGCATTCAAGAGGTCGTCAGTTCGATCCTGATCAGCTCCACCAACAAAAAACGCATAAAAAATCCACTTGAATGCCGAACAACGAAGCCGTCAGCAATGACGGCTTTTTTGTTTTGCCCCGTCCCCGTGCCGCGCCGAGAAATCGCAACCGTCCCTCTCCCGGCGCTCGCCGCCTTGACGCTTCCGCGCGTTGTGTATGAAGGTCCCGCGATATTGCAACCGTCCAGCACCACCAATTGCGCATACGGCCTGCGGCCCCTGCGCCGGAAGTCACGGAAATGAGCACCAAGATCGACGTCCTCATCAACGTCTGCGGCAAGCCCTATCAGACGGCCCTGGCCCTGCTGACCCTGGAGCGCGCCAGCGGGCGCCATATCGACCGCATCTACTTCGTCGAGGAAAACACGAAGGACCTCGACATCGACGTGCACACCGGCCGCCATGGCTTCGTCCTTGAACGGCTCAAGGACAAGATTTCCTATCTGCGCCCCGAGCTCTGGCATTACTGCTTCGCCCTGGAACCGGAGAAACTCGGCGACAAGGCCTACCGCCAGGCCATCCGCTATCAGTGGGGATGGGAAAACACGGACAAGGACCACATCCTTGTCATCCACAACGACACGCACTTCCATGGGGACGTGGTCGGAGCCATGCTCGCAGGCATCGGCGACCGCATCGCCATCGGGCATGTGGGCCAGTGCTGGTACTGCCCGGCGGCCTTCACCGGCAAATGCGGCCCGGACCGGTACCTGGAATACCGCCCGTCATTCGACGAACTGCAGAACCTGTACAGAAAAGTCCGCGCACCGGAGGGTTCGCTCATGCGGGCCTACCACCTGCCGCGCATGCACGACTGCTTCGTGCGCCAGCCCTGGCCGCTGCCCGAATGCAGGGTGAACGAATGGTGCGCCCTGATCGACATGAAAAAGGCCCGCCCCCTGACCGTGCCCCACGGGCGCGTCACGCCCTTCGGGGCCATCCTGAACGTGGGCAAGCAGATCTTGGACGTGGGCTGCGGGTGGTTCCGGGACATGCACGTGCGCGGCCACACCTGCGGGAACTTCGACATCTACCGCCACATGCACCACGACGTGCCGCCCACGGGACAGCCGACCCTCCTGGACAGGGCGGCCTACGAGCGCAGGGAACTGCAGGCCCTGGCGCGGCTGCGGGACGAATTCGGGCATCCCTGACCCCAGGAAGCGGACCATGACGGGAACGAAACGCGCACGCATACTGATCGCTGACGACTCCGAGATCAACGTCCTCGTCCTGCGGGAATTCCTCGAAGACGATTACGACATCATCACCGCCTCGGACGGCGGTCAGGCCTTGAGACGCATCGAGGAAGACCCGCCGGACATTGTCCTGCTGGACATCATGATGCCGGGTCTGGACGGCTATCAGGTCTGCGAGAGGCTGAAAGGGAACGATCGGACCGCCGAAATCCCCGTCATCTTCATCACCGCCCTGGACGATGTCGCGGCCGAGTCCCGGGGGCTCGAACTCGGCGCCATCGATTTCATCACCAAGCCCTTCAACCCGGGCATCGTCAAGGCCCGAGTCCGCAACCACATCGCCCTGCGGGAGGCGGCCCGGCTGAAGGAGGACGTGGAGCGCATCATGCGCCACGACCTCAAGTCCCCGCTGGGCACGGTCATTATCCTGCCGCAGCTCCTGCTCATGGACGACAACCTGACCGACGCGCAGCGGGACATGCTCGGCCGCATCGAGGACGCGGGCTACACGCTCATGGCCATGATCAACCTGTCCACGACGCTCTTCAGGATGGAGCGGGGCAGCTACGAACTCGCGCCCGAGGACATGGACCTGGCAACCGTGGCGCGCAAGGTCCTGGCCGGGTTTTCCGAAACGGCGGATATGCGCCGCATCGGCCTGAAGCTCCTCGTCGACGGCCGGGAGGAGGGCGCCCGAGTCCCCTACAGGGGCGAGGAGCTGCTTTGCCACTCCATGCTCGCCAACCTCGTGGGCAATGCCCTGGACGCCTCGCCGCACGGAGGGACCGTGCGCGTCCGCATGGAGTTGTCGGAGGAGGTGCGCATCGACATCGTCAATACGGGGGACGTGCCGCCCCGGCTGCGGGAGAGATTTTTCGAGAAGTACGCCACCGCCGGCAAGTCGCGGGGCACGGGGCTTGGGACCTACTCCGCCCGCCTCATCGCCAGGGCCCATGGAGGGGATATCGCCATGACCTGCGGGGGCGGCGAGGTCACGGTCTCGGTGCGCCTGCCGCGCTGACGATGCGTCAGCGCCGGGTCGTTCTGGAAGACAGGATTTCGCGGAGCTTGGCCGCGAGGGTCTCGGGCAGGAAGGGCTTGACGATATAGCCGTCCACCCCGCCCTTTACGGCGTCGACAATGGTCTGTCTGTCCGCCTCGGCGGTGATGGCCAGCACCGGGACGTCGGCGAACTCGCCGCCCGAGGAGCGGATGAGCCTGAGCAGCTCGGGGCCCGACATCCTGGGCATGCTCCAGTCCAGAAGCAGGAGCCCGTAGCGGTTCTCCAGCAGCATGTCCCAGGCCATCTGCCCGTCCTCCGCATAGGAGATGTTGGTGAAGCCGAACCTGCGCATGACGTCGCCGATGGTCTTGCGCATGGTCGGGTAGTCGTCGACGATGAGAATCGGAATGTCGGAGCTCACACGCGCCTCCCCGCAAGTTGTGATTGTGGCCGGGAAAACCGGGGGGCCTTCCGAACCCCGGCCATCGCCACCCCATATCCCGGAGCCCGCACGGAACGCAACGCGTTCCGCCCTACTCTTTGCGCATCCCGCGCAACAGCGCGATCTCCCGGGCGTAGCCGGGCAGTTCGTTGGGCGTCTCAAGATAGAACGGCAGATCCCGCAGTTTCGGATGATTGACGATGCGCCCGAAGGCCTCCAGGCCGATGTGCCCCTCGCCGATGCAGGCGTGCCGGTCCTTGCGCGCGCCGCGGGGGTTCAGGCTGTCGTTGAGATGCACGGCGCGCAGGCGCTCCAGCCCGACGACCCTGTCGAACTCCCCAAGCACCCCGTCCAGGTCGTCCACGATGTCGTAGCCCGCA
>CALMTS010000346.1 GCA_937872685.1 uncultured Desulfomicrobium sp. | reverse complement strand
AGCAATCCATGCCTTTCCCACTTGTGGCAACAACCCGGCACGAAGATGGATTGCCGCGCTCCGCTCGCAATGACGGAGTTGTGATAACGTCATTGCGAGGAGTCTTCGACGAAGCAATCCATGCCTTTCCCACTTGTGGCAACAACCCGGCACGAAGATGGATTGCCACGCTCCGCTCGCAATGACGGCTTTGCTGTGGCGGCAATCCGCACTTCATCACGCCCTACTGCGCCACCTTGCGCTTGACGTATTCCACCAGGCCGCCGCCGGACAGCATGTCCATCATGAACTGCGGCACCGGGTTGAAGCCGATGGTCTCGCCGCTGGTCAGGTTGTGAATCTTGCCTGCCGCCACGTCGATCTCCAGTTCGTCGCCGTCCTTGATGCGGGCGATGTCGTCGCCCAGTTCGAGAAGCATCAGGCCCATGTTGAAAGCGTTGCGGTAGAAGATGCGTGCGTAGCTCTTGGCCAGGACGACAGGCATGCCCGCGCCGATGATGGCCAGGGGGGCGTGCTCGCGGGAGGAGCCGCAGCCGAAGTTGTCGCCCGCCACCAGGATGTCGCCCTTGGTCACGCGTTTGACCCAGCCTTCCTCCAGGCCCTCGAAACAGTTCCTGCCCAGTTCGGCCGTGTCCGACGTGACCAGGAAACGGGCCGGGATGATGGCGTCGGTATCGATATGATCACCCACGACGTGGGTCTTTCCTTTGAATTTCATGGTTCCTCCTTCAACCCAGCGTGCCCGGGTGCGTGATGTATCCGGTCACGGCCGTGGCCGCGGCGACGGCGGGGTTCGCCAGATAGACTTCGGATTTCAGGCTGCCCATGCGGCCCTTGAAGTTGCGGTTCGTGGTGGCCAGGCAGCGCTCGCCGCCGGCCAGGATGCCCATGTGCCCGCCCAGGCACGGCCCGCAGGTGGGCGGGCTGATGATGGCGCCGGCATCGAGGAAGATGCGCAGCAGGCCCTCGTCCAGGGCCATGGAATAGGCGCCCGGGGAGGCCGGGATGACGATGAAGCGCACGCCCTTGGCCACCTTGCGGCCCTTGATGATTCTGGCGGCCTCGCGCAGGTCGCTGATGCGGCCGTTGGTGCACGAGCCGAGCACGACCTGGTCCACGCGCACGTCCGAAACCTCTTCCACGGGCTTGACGTTGTCCGGGAGGTGCGGACAGGCGATCTGGGGCGAGAAGGAGGACACGTCGAAGGTCATCTCCTTCCAGTAGGACGCGCCGGGATCGGCGGCGATGGGCTCGTCGCCCGTGCGGCCGTGGGCCCGGCAGTATTCGAGGGTCTTCTCGTCGGCCGCGAAGAGCCCGACCTTGCCGCCGGCTTCGATGGCCATGTTGGCCATGGTCATGCGCGCCTCGACGGACAGGTTGTCGATGACCTCGCCGCCGAACTCCAGGGCCTTGTACAGGGCCCCGGCCACGCCGGTCTGGCCGATGGTGAAGAGGATGAGGTCCTTGCCGCCGACATGCTCGGGCAGCGTGCCCGTGAAGTTGACGCGGATGGTCTCGGGCACCTTGAACCACGTCTCGCCCAGGGCCATGGCCGCGGCCACGTCCGTGCTGCCCAGGCCCGTGGCGAAGGCGCCCAGGCCGCCGTAAGTACAGGTGTGGCTGTCGGCGCCGACGACGATGTCGCCCGGGCCCACCAGACCGTACTCGGGCAGGATGGCGTGCTCCACCCCGACGTTTCCGCCCTCGTAGTAATGGGTGATGTCCATCTCGCGGGCGAAGTCCCGCACGACCTTGACCTGTTCGGCCGAGTCGATGTCCTTGTTGGGGGTGAAGTGGTCGCAGACCAGGGCCACGCGGTCCTTGTCGAAAACCTGCTTCACGCCCATGCCCCGCATGGACTTGATGGCCAGCGGCGCGGTTATGTCATTGGCCAGGACCAGGGACACGCGGCACTGGACGATCTGTCCGTCCCCCGTGATGGGCTGGTCCGTGTGCCGCTGCAGTATCTTCTGGGCTAAAGTCTGGCGCATATGGTGTCCTCCTGTCTTTTGGCCAGGCGGTTCAGGGCGTTCAGGTACGCCTTCGCGCTGGCCACGATGATGTCCGCGTCGGAAGCGCGGCCCACCGAGGTTTTTCCGTTTTCTTCGATCTTGACGGTCACCTCGCCCTGTGCGTCGGTGCCGCCGGTAATGGCGTTCACGGAGTAGCGGACCAGCTTGGGACTGCGGCCCACCACCTTGCCGAGGGTGTTGAAGACGGCGTCGATGGGGCCCGTGCCGAAATCGGACAGGATCCGTTCCTCACCGTCGATGTACATTTTGACCACCGCGTTGGGGATGGCCATGTTGCCGCTGATGGCGCTCAGGTACTCCAGGCGGTACTTGTCGGGGATGCGGAAGATTTCGTCCAGCACCACGGCTTCGAGGTCTTCGACGAAAATCTCCTTCTTGCGGTCGGCCAGCTTCTTCATGGCGGTGAAGACGACGCCGAGCTGCTCCTCGTCCAGGCGGTAGCCCAGGTCCTTCAGGCGCTTGTCAAAGGCGGCCCGGCCAGAATGCTTGCCCAGGACCATGTCCTCTTCCTTGCGGCCCACGGACTCGGGCGTCATGATCTCGTATGTCTGCCGGTTCTTGAGCACACCGTCCTGGTGAATGCCGGATTCGTGCGCAAAAGCGTTGGCACCGATAATCGATTTGTAGGGGGGTATAGGCTGACCGATGATCAATGACAAGAGCCTTGTGGACGGGAAAATCTGCTCCCGCTCGATGTTCGTCGTCAACTGGTAGAAATCCTTGCGGACTTCCATGGCCATGACGACCTCCTCCAGGGCGGCGTTGCCGGCGCGTTCGCCGATGCCGCTCAGGGTCACCTCGGCCTGCCGCGCCCCGGCCTTCAGGGCCGCCAGCGTGTTGGCCGTGGCCAGGCCCAGGTCGTTGTGGCAGTGCACGGAAAAGACGGCCTTGTGGCTGTTGGGCACGTGTTCGAGCAGATACTTGATGAGCTCCGCGAACTCCTGGGGCTGGGTGTAGCCCACGGTGTCGGGCACGTTGATGGTCGTGGCGCCCGCGGCGATGGCCCGCTCGAAGACCTGGGCCAGGAAGGCCCAGTCGGAACGCGAGGCGTCCTCGGCCGAGAACTCGACGTTGGATGTCTTGGACGCCGCGTACCTGACCGCCGCCTCGGCCATCTCCAGGACCTGGTGGCGCTCCTTGCGCAGCTTGTACTTCATGTGGATGTCGGAAGTGGCCAGGAAGGTGTGGATGCGCGCCTGGGGATTGCCCTTGACCGCGTCCCAGGCCCGGTCGATGTCGGTGGGCAGGGCCCGGCACAGGCCCGCCACCTGGCACTTCTGCACTGCCGCGGCGATGGCCTGCACGGCCTCGAAGTCTCCCTGGCTGGCCGCCGGAAATCCGGCCTCGATGATGTCCACGCCGAGGCTTTCGAGCTGGCGGGCCAGACGCACCTTCTCCCTGGTGTTCATGGTCGCCCCCGGGGACTGCTCGCCGTCACGCAAGGTCGTGTCGAAAATGTAGATACGGTCGGACATGGCTGATCTCCTTTTTGTGATATAGAATTGATAATCGATTGAATATAAAGATTGCTTCTGGGCCGCCTGAGCGCCCGGAAAAGCCGTTTCCTGCAAACGATGATGAGGGGGTTGCGTGTTCCTTTACGAGATCTTGTGAGAAGACTCTCGTAGGAAGGACTTTCTGCGTAGGGGCAGAATAAAGTAAGAGTAGATGATGCCGGAGATAATGTAGCAGACAAAGAAAATGAAGCTCAGGAGCTTGGGCTCCGAGGCGACGAGGACGAAAACCAGCAACGCGGTCACGGTGGCGCTGAAGCGGTGCACGCGGATGACTTCGGTGTCCTTGAAGGACGCATAGCGGACGTTGCTGACCATCAGAATGGAAACCAGGAAGGCCAGGCCCAGGGTGATCCGGGGGATCCAGTCGGTCATGGTTTCGGGGATGTAGGAGGAAAACAGCACGAAGGTGGCCAGGGTGCAGGCTGCGGCCGGGATGGGCAGGCCGATGAAGAACTTCTTGCTGATCTTGCCCGTCTGGATGTTGAAGCGGGCCAGACGCAGGGCGCCGCAGGCCATGACCAGGAAGGAGGCCATGATGCCCAGGCGGCCGAACTCGTGGGTGGTCCACTGGTGGATCATGATGGCCGGGCCCACGCCGAAGGCCACCAGGTCGGCCAGGGAGTCGAGCTGCACGCCGAAATCCGAGGCGGAATTGGTCAGGCGGGCCAGCTTCCCGTCCAGCCCGTCGAAGACGCAACTGACGATGATGGCGATGGCCGCCATCTCGAAACGGCCATCGATGGACCACAACATGCCCAAAAACCCGGTCAACAGGCTGGCCAGGGTCATCATGTTGGGGAGCAGGTAGTATCCCCGGTGTTTGGGCTTTGGGTGGTCCATCGTATCCTGAAAAATGGTTCTTACCGCTTTTTGCGGGCCAAGACTGTCTGGCCTGCAAAAACCTTGTCACCGATGCGAACGACCGATTCATAGTCACTCGGCAGGTAAAGGTCAACTCTCGAACCGAACTTGATCAGACCGAAACGCTGCCCGCGCGCCAGGCTGTCGCCCTCTTCGGCCCAGCAGATGATGCGCCGCGCGATGAGTCCGGCGATCTGGACCATTGTCCACATCTTCCCGTCTTCGTCCTCCACCAGGACGGCGTTGCGTTCGTTGTCCTCGGAAGCCTTGTCGAAGGAGGCGTTGATGAACTTCCCGCCGAAATAGGAGATGCGCGCGATGCGCCCGGCCACGGGCATGCGGTTCACGTGCACGTTGAAGACGTTCATGAACACGCAGATGGCCGTGCGGTCCTCGCCCGTGAGCGGGTCGCGCATGGTCTGGACCTTGATGACCTTGCCGTCGGCCGGAGACACGGCCGCGCCGGGTTCCTGCGGCACCACCCGCTCGGGGTCGCGGAAGAAATTGAGGACAAAGAAAAGCGCCACCAGGAGCAGCGTGGCCATGAACCAGCAGTCCAGCACGGCGAAGGTCAGGGTGGCGACGGTGGTCAGAAAGATGAAGGGCAGTCCCTCAAGGGACAGGCCGATGGATGGTTTGTGCATGAAAACTCCGGTCTGATGCGTATTTCTGATGCTTTCGTGGAATCTGGATGCCTACCTGCGGGTGAAACGCGAAGCAAGCCCTAATTTCATGATTCCTTGCCGGGCCGCGGGCCCGCATACTGTTTTTTCCATTCGTCGAGGAAGAGGATGGCCGTCTCCAGACGGTCGAGCTCCCCCTGCCGGCTGCGTACGGCCCAGACCAGGTCGTCGAAGGACACGCCCGGGGCCAGGCCCAGGCGGGCCAGCAGCGCGTCCAGCTCGACGCGCAGGTCTGCCGGGATCTCGTCCTGCCACTGCGCGGCAAGGGGCCGCTTCGCGGACATGAGGGGCTCCGCGTGCCGCAGCAGGGTCTGCATGCGGTGCGCATAGGTGTGCTCGGCCAGCACCCGGGCCCGCGCCCTGGCCGCCATTGCGGCCCGTTCCTGGGGATGGGCCCGGTAGTGAGCGATGGCTTCCAGGAACCCGGGCATGTCGGAAAAAAGGGCCAGTTCGCCCTCGGCGAAGAGTTCCGGCAGCAGCTCCCGCCGGTCCGTCAGCTGGAACGCCCCGCAGGCGGCCAGCTCGAAGGTGCGCGGGTTCACGAAGTCCCCGTCGCCCACCAGGACGCCCGGACGCACCGACGAGTGCAGATTGAGGTTGATGGCCGAGGCGTTGAAGATCTTCACCACCTCGTCGGTCTCGATGCGCTCGCCCTGCCGCTGCAGGCAGGGGGCCAGCACCGTCTCGCCGTCCCAGTCGTTGCCCCAGATGCGCAGGTCGAAGCCCGTCAGCTGCCGGAAGGCCAGGCGGCGGTTGGGGTAGCCCGCTCCCACAAAGGACAGTTCGCTCCCGTAACGGCGCCCCTCGACGGCCGAAAGTTCCAGGGGCCGGTGCACGGACGGGTCGGCGGCCATGGGCAGGTACAGGGAGTTGGGCTGCCCGGCCTAGGCGAGCTTGCGGGGGAATTCGCCCTTCTGGATCACGGCGAAAAGGTCGTACAGGGGGGCGAACGCCTGCCAGTACGGGAAGACCTCGTGGTCCTCCACGAACCACATGGCCGTGGGCACCCTGTCACGCCGCAGGCGCTTCAGGGCCTGCCGCGAGAGCGGGGCCTGGGCCATGGCCAGGACCAGGTCCGGGGCGAAGGCCTCGACCTTGGCCAGGATGGCCTGGGACACGACCTGCAAAAAGCTGTTCTCCAGGTAGTCCAGGCGGTCGGTGCCGACGCGCAGGGTCTTCAGGGCCGAAAAGGCGCCGTAAAAGCCCGGGGCCTCGAACGTCTCCACCATGTGCCCCAGTTCCCGCAGGGCATTTCCGCAATACCGGCCGACGGGCAGCGAGCCGCCGTACATGGGCAGCACCAGCAGGATTCGCCGGGTTTCATTCATGGGCTCGACCTCGCAGTGTTTGGGGCAGCATCCAGTCCCGCTCCAGCATCCAGGATTCATCCATCAGGCCCGCCTCCTGCGCAGCCACGCCGGCGCAGGCCGCGGCCATGGCCCGAAAGGTCCGCCGCCGCCCGGCCCCGGCATCGCGCCCGGCCACGGCGGAAAAAGTCAGGCCCAGGCTGTCGAAACCGCTGGCCATGACCGCGCACCCCCGGGGCGGCTCGCCCGTGGTGCGGCCGCTGACGTAGCGCAGCAGCGCCGGGTCGCTGAAAACCCGGCGGCAGACGATATCATGGGGGCACGGCGCCGTCTCCAGGCAGGGCGCGCAGTCCGTCGTGGCCTGCAGCACGAGGTGCCCCTCGCCGTAGGGGCCCGTCTCGTGGCACCAGGCCGAGGACAGGAAAAAGGCCAGCACCGGCACCCCGAGCCTGGCGGCCAGGTGCATGGTGCCGGTGTCGGGCGTCAGGACGAGGTCCAGCCCGCCCACCGCATCGAAGAGTTCCGTCCACCCCGTCCGCCCGACCAGGTCACGGACCTGCCCGCGCAGGGAGGCCGGCAGCAGGGCGGTCAGCTCCTTGGCGGCCCGCCGCTCCCCCCCGGCCCCGAGCAGGGTGACGGGTCCGCGGCCCACGCGCCCGTAGGCGGCCTGGACCAGGGGCGCGAGAACCTGCGCCGGCAGCGAGCGCCGCGCGTTCTGCCCGGCCATGACCACCCCGAGCCCCCCGCCGCGCGGCGTTGCGGGCGGGTTGACGCTCCGGGGCGACAGGGGCTGTTCGGCGTAAAGACCCCACACGTCCACGAGGTTCAGGCCCGTCTCTGCGCGCGAACGGGTCCAGCGCATGACCAGGGACGGCCAGGAGTCCACGAGGCGCTGCCCCGCCTCCTGCCTGTAGCCCCGCACCGAGCGGGCCGGGAACATGCCGGCCAGGGCGAAATTCTGTCCGGAAAAATTGAGATTGTACACACGGTGGAACTCCAGGCCCGCAAGACCTTCCAGATCCGTGTGCGCCAGGCCGAGGATGCCGGGGCCGTGCACGCCGTGGGCGGCCAGGCCGTGGACCGTGACGCCGGGATAGACCAGGCTTGCCAGTCCGGCCAGGGAACGGTCCACCAAAAGGTGCACCTGCCCTTCGGCCTGCAGTGAAGCGATGAGGCGCCCGGTCTGAACCAGGTCGCCGAAGCGGGCCAGTTGGATGACCAGGAATTGGGGCCCGCCCTTGGCGGGGGTTCCGGAGTCGTACGAGTTCATGCCCCCTCATCCGGGAAAATCCCGGAAAAGTCCAGAACTCCCCGGATTATCAGGGCCTCTTCACCATGGCGCCACCGGCCTTGGACAAGCGGGGCCGGCTCTGCTAGACGGCGCTGATGCGGTATTACCCCCTGCTCCTCGATCTGACGGGAATGCGCTGCCTGGTGGTCGGCGCGGGCGAGGTCGGCCTGCGCAAGGTCCACGGCCTGCTGCCCTGCTCCCCGGCCCTCGTCGCCGTCGTGGACCCGGCTCCACCCGGGCCCGGGCTGGCCGCGCTCCTTGCCAGCCACGGCAACTTGACGTATGAACGACGCCCCTTCGCCGACACGGATCTGGAGGGCGCGCAGCTCGTCTTCGCCTGCACGTCCAGCCGCGAGGTCAACGCCCGCGTGGGGCAGGCCTGCCGCCGCCGCGGGGTGCTGTGCAACATGACCGACGACCCCGACGCGGGCAGCTTCGTCCTGCCTGCCAGCGTCACGCGCGGCGACCTGACCATCACCGTGTCCACCGGAGGGGCGAGCCCGGCCCTGGCCCGGGTCATCCGCCAGGACATCGAGCAGCGCTACGGCGCCGAATACGAAGCCCTGACCCGGCTGCTGGCCGGCATCAGATCCGCCCTGCTGGCCCTGGGCCACGGCAGCGGCGAAAACCGGGAGGTTTTCAGGGCCCTGGCGGCCTCACCCCTGGCGGAACTGATCAAGACCAACGACCGGGCCGCATGCCTGGAGCTTCTCCAGTCCGTGCTGCCCGCACCCCTGCACCCCAGAATCGGAGAATGGTGCGATGACTGCTTCCCGACTGTTTGACCTGCTCATTGCCCTCCTGTACCTGACCGGCTCCATCACCTATCCGCTGGGCCTGGTCCTGCGCCGGGCGTTTTTGAAGCGCATCGCGGTGTGGACCTCCGTCGCGGCCTTTGCCCTGCACACCGTGGACCTGGCCGTCCGCTTCATCGAAATCGGCGCGGTGAACCTCCAGCAGGGCCAGTTCTACATGAGCCTTCTGGCCTGGTTCTTCGTGCTCGTCTTCTTCGTGCTGTGGAGCCGCCTGAAGCACGACTTCCTGGCCATGATCACCGCGCCCCTGGCCCTGGTGCTCTTCTCCTCGTCCCTGGCCGTACGCACCCAGGTCCTGGCCATTCCCGAACACTTCAGCGCCCTCTGGTTCAGCCTGCATGTCGGGACCATCTTCGTCTCCCTGGGGCTGATCACCATGGCCTTCGGGGCCGGCGTGGCCTACCTGCATCTGGAAAAGATCATCAAGACCAAGGCCAAGATGCCCGGTTTTTCCAAGGACCTTCCGTCGCTGGAAACCTTCGACCGCGCCAACCACTGGGCCGTGTCCGTGGGTTTTCCTCTATACACCATCAGCCTCATGTCCGGCTTCCTGTGGGCCTCCTTCACCTGGAAGCGCGTCATCAGCTGGGACCCCAAGGAGCTCATCTCCATCGTCATCTGGACACTTTTCGCCGCGCTCTTCCACCAGCGCACGGCGCTGGGCTGGCGGGGCCGCAAGCCGGCCAAGACGGCCATCGTCCTCTTCGTGCTCTGTCTGGTGTCCATGGTCGGGGTCAACTTCCTGCTGCCCACGCACCACAGTTTCCGCCCGTAATCATTAGGAAAGATCACCACCGCTCATGAATCAGGAAATCTATCTCGTCGGACTCAATCACAAGACCGCAGGCGTGGACATCCGTGAACGCTTCGCCCTGAGCGACTGCGATCCGGTGGCCACGGGCCTGGTCGGCGACACGGGAGCCGTGTCCGAAGCCATGATCCTATCGACCTGCAACCGTGTGGAATTCCTCGTTGTCGGCGACAGCGACGCCGATATCCGCGCCAGGGTCCTACGCTTCTGGGCAGACCACTGCGGCCAGCCCCAGGGCGATCTGGAAAACCACACCTACTGCCACACCGGCGACAGGGCCGTGGACCACCTCTTCACCGTTGCCGCCAGCCTGGACTCCATGATCCTGGGCGAGCCGCAGATTCTGGGACAGCTCAAGACGGCCTACCGCAACGCCGTGGAAAAAGGCGCGGCCAAGGTCATCGTCAACCGCCTGCTGCACAAGGCCTTCTCCGTGGCCAAGCGTGTGCGCACCGAGACCGCCATCGCCTCCAGCGCCGTGTCCATCAGCTACGCGGCCGTGGAACTGGCGCGCAAGATCTTCTCCGACCTGACCAACCACCGCGCCCTGCTCATCGGCGCCGGCGAGATGGCCGAACTGGCCGCCACGCACCTGCTTTCGGCGGGCGTGCGCGACATCACCGTGGTCAACCGCACCCTGGCCAGGGCCGAGGAGCTGGCCCGCCAGTTCAACGGCCGCCCCATGCCCTTCGAAGACCTGCACCAGGCCCTCCTGGAGACGGACATCGTCATCAGCTCCACGGGCTCGCCCACGGCCATCATCCGCGCCAAGGACATGAAGGAGGTGCTGCGCCAGCGCCGCAACCGCCCGATTTTCTTCATCGACATCGCCGTCCCCCGGGACATCGACCCGGACATCAACGTCCTCGACAACGTCTATCTCTACGACATCGACGACCTGAAGGAAGTCGTGGAGGAGAACCTGGCCGGCCGCCAGCAGGAGGCGGGCAAGGCCCGCGGCATCGTGGCCGAGGAAGTCGGCGCCTTCATGCGCTGGCGCGACGGCCTGGCCCTGCAGCCGACCATCGTGGCCCTGCTGGACCAGGGGGAACGCATCGCCCGCAAGGAGCTGCGCAAGTCCATCAAGCAGCTGGGCCCCGACCCGGACCCGCAGATGGTGGCCGTGCTCGAACGCCTAGCCAAATCCCTGTGCCACAAGATCTACCATGAACCCATCAGCTACCTGAAACGCCGCTCCCAGGAAGAGGGCTCGGCCCAGCGCTTCATCCACAATGCCCGGAGGATGTTCAACCTGGACGAGGAGACGGTGCCCGAAGAGGCCCACCTGGACCGCAAGGGCGGCGGACAATAGGGGAACACCACATGCGCTCCTTCCTCATCGACGAGATCACACCGGAAGACATGGAGAAACTCGAGGCCTGGCTCAAGGAGCAGGAGCTGCAGAGCATCGAGCACCTCTATCATTTCAATCTCCCGCCCCGCCTCCTGACCCCCATGCAGCAGGAACACGCCCCCGAATGCGGCCCCTTCTACATGGCCGTGGAAACCGGGCGGGACTGGGTCAAGCTGGAACTGCTGGTGCGGGCCAAACGCATCCTGCGCTGCGCCTGCATCGCCTACGCCACGCCCGAGCAGCAGGAGCACATGGTCTCCTATCTGGAAAACCTGCTCAAAGACCTGAACATCCCCCTCTGAGGCCGCCGTGCGGCTGCAGGACCTCCCCCGCCCCCTGGCCCGGCGCTGCCTGTGCGTCCCGCGCTTCTGCCGGGACACCCTGGGCGTCGAACTCAAAGGCGCACGCCTGGCCGTGGCCTATTCCGCTGGTTTGGACTCCACGGCCCTCCTGCACATCCTGCACCTGCTGGCCGGACCGCTGGAGCTGACCCTCGTCGCGGCCCATGCCCACCACGGCCTGCGCCCGGAATCCGAAAACGAACTTGAGCACGCCCGCGCCGCATGCGAGCATCTGGGCATCCCGCTGGAGACGGCCCGGCTCGATGTGCCGGCGGCCCTTGAAACCGGCGGCCCAGGTCTGGAAGAGTGCGCCCGGAACCTGCGCTACGCGTTTCTGGAGACGGTGCGGGAAAAGCATGGGTGCGACTGGATCGTCACGGCCCACCACGCCGACGACCTGGCCGAGGACATCGTCATGCGCCTGGTGCGCGGCACGGGCTGGCCGGGGCTGGGCGGCATGGCCGGCGCCGACCCCGCGCGCCGCCTGCTGCGGCCCCTCCTCGACTGGGAAAAGAATGAACTTCACCAGTTCCTCGAAGCCGTGGGTGCGACCTGGTGCGAAGACCCTTCCAACGCCGCCACGGACCGCACCCGCAACCGGATTCGCCACGACGTTCTGCCCCTTCTGCGCCGCGAGAACCCTGCCCTGGCCCGGGCCTTGCGGCAGTTATGGGCCCAGGCGCGTGCGGACGAGGACTACTGGGCGCAGATGCTCCCCCCCTTGCCGGATCAGCCCGGAGAACTGTTCCTGGAGGCGCAGGCCCTCGGCGTCCACACGGCCTTGAGGCTCCGCATCTTCAAGCATGCCCTCGATTCCATGGGCCCAGGCCAGGCCCTGGCCGGCCACCTGCTCCTCCTGGACAAGGCGTGGACCGAGCGCGGCATCGGCCGCTGCATCCAGTTCCCCGGCGACAAGCGTGCCTGCGTGGAGCGCGACGGGGTCCGCTTCACCCT
>CALMTS010000345.1 GCA_937872685.1 uncultured Desulfomicrobium sp. | reverse complement strand
GCCATTTTCGTGGAGGGCAACGCCGTGCACAAACGCGCCAGGAAGCCGGTGGTGCGACAGGTCGAAATCCCGGGCGAAGGCCGGGATGATTTCCCGTTCTGAAGGGTTTGCCTGTCCCTCGGCGGACAGGGCGTCAGGATTGCGGACCCGGCGTGCCGGTGGACCGCCACCCCCGATAGAGCAGCGAGTAGACGACGGGCACGAAGCCCAGTGTCAGCACCGTGCCGACGCTCAGGCCGCACATGATCACGATGGACATGGAGTACCAGAACTCCCCGCCGAGCAGGGCCAGCGGGATGAGGCCGACCACGGTCGTCGTCGTTGTGATGAGGATCGGCCGCACCCGGAAGATGGCGGCGGAGACGGCGGATTCGTCGACGCCCAGGCCCGCTTCGCGCTCCTGGGCGATGCGGTCGATCATGACGATGCTGTTGTTGATGATGATGCCTGCCAGGGAGAAGATGCCCAGCAGGGCGGGGAATTCGAAGTGCGCCCGGAAGAGGTACAGCCCCAGGACCGACCCGACGATGATGAGCGGGATGGTCGACATGACCAGGGCCGTCTTGCGGAAAGAGTCGAACTGGAAGAGCAGCAGCACGAGCATGCCCAGCAGGCAGTGCGGAGCGTAGCGGAATAGCTCCCCCTGGGATTCGGCGGCGTCGGCGATCTCGCCCGCCGGCCCCAGGGCGTATCCCGGGGGCAGTTCGATGTCCGCCAGCTTCGGCGCCAGTTCGGAGTAGAGTTCTGCTGAGCCCATGCCGGGGTGCCTGGCCGCGACGGTCACGGTCCGGCGCTGGTCCAGACGGCGGATCTGGCTCGGTTCGACCACGCCTTCCAGGCGGGCGACCTGCGTCAACGGCACCGGCTGTGACGACGTTTCGGAGAAAAATTCCATGCTGCGCAGGGTCTCAAGGTTGGTCCTGCGCTCAGAGCCCGACCGGATGACGACGGGGATGACATTCTCCCCTTCGCGGTAGTCGGTCACGGCATACCCGTCCAGGACGGACGAAAGGGTGCGGGCGATGGCCTGACTGGAAAGCCCCGCCCTGGCCGCCAGATCCTGATTGATCTCCACCCGCAGGCTCAGGATCGGGTTCTCCCAGTCGCTGCGCAGGCCAACGATACCCTCGACGGCCCGGTAGCGGTCCTTCACCTCCTCGGCGAGAACCTGCAGGGTTCGGATATCCGGCCCCGTCACGCGTGTCTCGACAGTCCCGATGGGGGAGGCCCCCAGGAACAGTGTTTCGCAGCGGCCCCTTGCCTCGGGCAGCTGTGCGGACATGTAGTCCTCGGCGCGGGCCATGACTGCGGGCAGTTGCGTGTAGTCCTGCACGTTGACCACGAAGAATGCCGAGTGCGGAAGGGGGTCGGGCGGCTGCAAGGCCAGGAAGAAACGCGGGCCTCCTGAAGCGATATATGCGACATTATCAACTATTTCCGGATTTTTGCGGGGGTCGGACAAAAATGCGGCCAGCCTCCCGGCAGTGTCCGTTGTCTCGCGGATGTCCGTGCCTGCGGGCAGGGCGAGGTAGATGGTGAACTGGTTGCGCTCCGAAGGCGGCATGTTGCGTTGCCGGACCTGTCCCATGAGGACCAGGGAACCTGCCAGGGCCAGCACGACACAGGCCAGGAAGAGGCCGCGGTGGCGTAGTGCAAGCCGCAGGCAGCGCTCATACGCAGCGTAGGCCGCGCCGGTGGGTTTCGCCTCCCCGGCGGATGTCGCGCTGGGGGGCTTGAGGAACCAGTAGCACAGGGCGGGGATGACGCTTACGGCCAGCACCCATGAGGCCAAAAGCGCCAGGATGACGACCTGGGTCAGGGAGGCCAGGAACTCGCCCGACGTGTTGCGGGCCAGCATGAGTGGCAGGAAGGCCAGTATTGTTGTCAGGGAGCTGACGAGGAGCGGCAGGGCCAGGGAAGCGGCCGAGTCCTCGGCGGCGCGCAGGCGGTCGTCGCCGGCGGCGAGCCTGCGCAGGATGTCTTCGGCCACGACGATGCCGTTGTCCACCAGGAGCCCCAGGGCCACGATGATGGCCGCGATGGAGATGCGGTGGATGGCTATGCCCCAGATGGACATGCCTACGAGCACCACCATGATGGTCAGCGGCACCCCGGTGCCGACGATGAGCCCCGTGCGCCACCCGAGGAAGAGCATGACGACGAAAAGCACCACGGCCACGGTCTGCCAGAGGTTTTCGACGGCTCCGGCCACGGCTTCGGCCACAAGCTGCGGCTGGTAGTTGATTACGGCCAGCGTCATCCCGAGGGGAAGCTCGGCCCTCACTTCAGGGAGCAGAGCCTGGACCTGCCGGTCGAGTTCCGTGATGTTGGAGTCCTTGACCATGGAAATGCCGAGAACCACTGCCGGAGCACCGTTCAGCAGCGCAGGCGCCACAGGCGGTTCGGCATACCCGCGCCGCACTTCGAGCAGGTCGCGAAGGTAGACGAGCCCCCCGTCCCCGGGGAGCGGGATGGAGACGTTCCGGATTTCCTCGACGGACCTGAAGTCCCCTGATGGCTGGACGATGATCTTCATGCCCGTGGCGACGACGCTGCCGCCCGGGATGATGACGTTCTGACGCTGCAGTTCGCCGACCACCGCCGAAGGGTCGAGGCCCAGGCGGTTGAGCAGCACGGGGTCCATCTCCAGCCAGATGCGTTCGGTCTGGTCTCCGTAAAGATCCACCTTGGCGACGAGGGGCAGCGCCGTGATCCTGTCGCGCACCTGCCTGGCCGTCCAGCGCAGTTCCGCCGGCGTGAAGCCGTTGCCAGTGAGGCCAAGGGTCACGACGGCGACCCGGCCGAAGTCGTCGTTGACGTCGATGCCCTGGCTGCCCTCGGGCAGCCTGGGTTCCAGGTCGGCCATCTTGTTGCGGAGCCGGCTCCAGACCGGTTCAAGGTCGAAATATTCGTCGCCCAGTTCAGGAAGGATGATGGCCATTCCGCTGAGGGCGGTGGACTCGATGCTCTTGACCTCAGGCATGGTCTTGATTTCATCCTCAACGGGCTTGATGAGCAGTTTTTCGACCTGTTCCGGCGAAAGGCCCGGAAAACGCACGACCACCTGCGCCTTGCGCATGGTGATTTCCGGGTCTTCCTGGCGGGCCTGGCTGAAGAATACGCCTGCCGCGGCGACGATGGTCAGCAGCAGGAGGAAGACGGTCAGGCGTGCCCGGCCGATGGTCGCGCGTACGAGCATTTTCATGGCGTCATTCCCCTGCCTTGGGCGACGGCGTGGAGACGGACAAGACGATGTCCTCGCGCGGCGTTTCGGGTTCCCATCGTCTGGCGGCCATGCCGTCCTTGAGGAAACTCGCCCCGGCCACGACGACCTCGTCATTTTCGGACAGTCCCGAGGTCACGGCCAGCATGTTGCCGCTGAAATCGCGCACTTCCACAAGACGCAGGGAGACAGCGGATTCCCGGGGCAGGAAGACGAATATCGGGGCCCGTCCGCCAGTGCCTCCTGCGGCGGAGAGGCGGGGCATGTCGTTCATGGCCAGGGCGGAGAGGGGGACCAGGAAGACAGGGCTGCCATCGTCCGCCGCAGCGGCGAATTCGACATTTGCGGCGGCGCCGACCAGCACGCCACTGGTCGAGGATTGGCCCTGGTCAAGGCTGACCAGGACCGGATAGGCGTTCCCGCCCTCCGCGTTCGCGCCGATCTCCGCTATGGTG
>CALMTS010000344.1 GCA_937872685.1 uncultured Desulfomicrobium sp. | reverse complement strand
CGCGGCGGCGCCACCAACGGCCCGGCCGCCAAGTACGCCCTGCGCAAGTACATGGACTGGCTGCGCCTCTACGCACCTCCCGGCGCCCTGGGCATGGACTTCTACCAGTCCCTGCCGAGCCTGGCCAAGGGCAACGTAGCCCAGCAGATCTTCTGGTACACCGCCTTCACGGCCTCCATGGTCGAGAAGGGCACCCCCGTGGTCAACGAGGACGGCACGCCCAAGTGGCGCATGGCTCCCTCTCCCCACGGCCCGTACTGGGAAGAAGGGCAGAAGCTCGGCTACCAGGACTGCGGTTCCTGGACCCTGCTGAAGTCCACCCCGGTTGACCGCCGCAAGGCCGCCTGGCTCTTCGCCCAGTTCTGCGTGGCCAAGACCACGTCCCTGAAGAAGGCCCACGTCGGCCTGACCCCCATCCGCGACTCCGACATCCGCGACAAGTCCTTCACCGAGCGCGCCCCCATGCTGGGCGGCCTGGTGGAGTTCTACCGCAGCCCGGCCCGCGTGGCCTGGACGCCCACCGGCACCAACGTGCCCGACTACCCCAAGCTGGCCCAGCTGTGGTGGCAGAACATCGGTGAGGCCGTTTCCGGCGAAGTCACCCCCGAAACCGCCATGGACAACCTGGCCGCCGAGCAGGACAAGATCCTGGAGCGCCTGGAGCGCGCAGGTGTGCAGGGCGAATGCGGACCCAAGCTGAACGAGCCCAGGGACGAGAAGTACTGGCTCGACCAGCCCGGCGCCCCCAAGGCCAAGCTGGACAACGAGAAGCCCAAGGGCGAGACCGTCGACTACGACAAGCTCATCGAAGCCTGGAAGGCCGGCAAGGTCAAATAACACGACCGGCCGACTCATCGGATCCAAGGGAGCGCCTCAGGGCGCTCCCTTTTTTGTTGTCGGGAACGGGGACCCGCAGGTATGAGGGTGTTTCGGAGACGGGATACGGGACGGCGGAGAGTTCCGTGCAAAGGGCATTCAAGACGCAAACGAGGGAAGGCATGACATATTCGGCCATCGTGGAGATCCTGGTCATCGGCAACGAAATCCTCATCGGCGACATCCAGGACACCAACACCAGCTGGCTGTGCCGGCTGGTCAACTCCCGCGGCGGGCACGTGGCGCGCGCGACCATGCTGCGCGACGACCTGGACGAGGTCGCGTCCGAGGTGCGGCTCGCCCTTGCGCGCGGCGCGGACGTCATTTTCACCTCCGGCGGCCTCGGCCCCACGGCCGACGACCTGACCCTGTCCGCCGTGGCCCGGGGGGCCGGACTGCCCCTGCAGCTGCACGCGGACGCCCTGCGCATGGTCCGGGAGCAGTACGACCGCTTCCACGCCATGGGCGTCATGGCCCAGGGCGGGCTCAACCCGGGGCGGGAAAAGATGGCCTGGCTGCCCGCGGGCGCCGAGCCGCTTTTCAACCCCGGCGGCACCGCGCCGGGGGTGCTGCTGCGCACGGGACGCACGGCCGTCATCTCCCTGCCGGGGGTGCCTTCGGAACTGAAGGGGATCATCGAATCATCCCTGGGGGAATTCATGGACGCGACCTTCGGGGCCGGAGGCTCCCTGTCCCGGACCCTGCGCGTGCTCTGCAACGACGAGTCCCTCCTGGAGCCGGTCCTGGGGAGCGTGGTGCCGAGGCACCCCCGGGTTTACATCAAATCCCTGGCCACCACCGTGGGCGAGAACCCGGAGCTCGACATCACCCTGACCGTCACCGGCGGCGGGGCAGGGGAGAGGGAGGAGCTGCTGGGAGCGGCCTGCGAAGACCTGAGCCGGGGGCTTCGGGGACACGGGATCGGGTTCAGGGAGGTTTCCGGCGGAAGCTGACGGCGGACCGCCACGCCGGCCTGGGCGGGGCAGCCCCCTCAGTAGTGGTACGTCCTGTTGGCCATGATGGTCATGGCCCTGAAGAGCTGCTCGTAGAGCACGACCTGGGCCAGCTCGTGGGGCATGGTCATGGGGCTCAGGCTCAAGAGGGAATCGGCCCTGGCGAGGAGCTCCGGCGACAGCCCCAGGGCGCCGCCGATGGCGAAGCAGCACTCTCCCTGCGGGTTCTCGAACAGGGGGCGCGCAAAGGCGGCGAACTCCCGGGAATTCATGAGTGCCCCTGTTTCGTGCAGGGCCACGAGGGTGTCCCTGGGCCCGACTTTTTCGAGAATGCGGGCGGATTCGGTCCTTTTTCTTTCCTCACCTTCGGCGTGAGGGCAGTCTTTGACGGAATACGCATCTATCCGCATCATGGGGGTCAACATTTTCGCGTAATGCGCGATGGCTTCCAGCCAATATTTTTTCTTGATTTTACCGACGCAGATTATTTTTATTCTGTACATGTTGAGCCTGAATTCTGAGTGAATAGGGGATAAAACGCGTATTTCCGGATTTGCCTCAGCCCCATCGAGGGATTGATTTTCAATGAAATCAAGGGCAATGATAGGACGTTGTCACTCGTTGCCCGTACTGCGGCGCACTGATCGAGAGGGGCGACGGTGTACGGACAATTTTCCCAGCCACGGCTTCCGGAGGTGTTGCATGAACAGCAAGGTTGGACAAGATGGGCAGGCCGGCAAAACAGCTTCCACCGGGGACGACCCGAGCCTGCTGATCGCCTGCGAAGGCGAGAGCAAGCACGTCGTGCGCAAGTCCTTCCGCGTGCCGATCCCGCACGGGCTGGTCACCCTGAACCACGGCGGGCGGCAGCACGCGGTCAAGGACCTCTCCATGTACGGAGTCGGCCTCGCCGTGACAAGCCCCGACGCCTTCAGCGTCGGCAGCGTCCTGGAGAGCGTGCAGATCACCTTTCCGGACAGGACCTTCCTGGTCGATGTCAGGGTCGTGCACATCTCGGCCTACGAAGGCGATTCCCTCATCTGCGGCATGGAGATCATCCACACGCACGATTCGGGATACATCGACTGGATGACTCGGGTCATCTCCGAGATCAAGACCTCCGTACTGAGCACCGTCAAGAAATCTTCGTGAAGCGGGAGCCGGACATGAGTGCAAGCGAGCAACGCGACATCCTGGGCGAACTCTTCAAGGGGGATCACGCCCTGGGCCCGGTGGCCGGCCTGGAAGAGCTTGACGCCCTCATCCACGCCTGCCTGCCCCCGAAGCTCCCGAGCGCAAGGGCAAGCGCGAAACTCCTGCCCCTGAAGCGAAAGCAGTCCGGAAGCAAAAAGAAAACCACGCACTACCTGCGCGAGGATGTCTTCGACGGCCTGACCCAGGCCAAGGAGATTCTCATGCGCCTGCTTCCCAACGGTTCCAAGTCCAAGGCGTCCAAGTCGAATCTGGTCAACCACGCGGTCAACGAACTGCTTCGGGAAATCGAGGAGAAAGGCCTCGAAAGCCCCCTGGTCAAAAACATTCTCGGAAAAATCGGGTAACGGCGGAGGCTGTTCATGAAGGTGATCTGTCCGCAGTGCAAGAAAGAGCATAATGTCGACGAATCCAAGATTCCGGCGGGCGCAACCGTGGCCCAGTGCCGGGCCTGCGGGCACCGCTTCCCGCTGTTCGAGCCGGCGGCGACGCAGGACGCGCCCAAGCCCAAGACGCGCAGGATAGGGGTGACCCTGAGCAAGGGCGGTGTGGGCAAGACCACGACCTCCGTGAACCTGGCCGCGGGGCTGGCCCTGGCGGGCTTCAAGGTGCTGCTGGTGGACACGGACACCCAGGGGCAGGCCGCCTACCTGCTGGGCATGAAGCCCAAGGCCGGCCTGACGGAACTGGTCACGGGCGAGCTTCCGCCCGCCGAGACCATCGTGCAGGCCCGGGAAAACCTGTGGCTCTTGGCCGGCGGACGGTCCCTGGCGGGCATCAAGCGCATCATCGACCGCAAGGACTTCGGCGGCGAACTCACCCTGTGCGAGGCCCTGACGCCCATCGAAAAGGACTTCGATTTCGTCATCGTGGACACGTCCCCCGGGTGGGACCCGCTGACGGTCAACGTCCTCTTCTACGTCTACGAGCTCATCACGCCCGTGTCCCTGGAAGTCATGACGCTGCAGGGGCTGGTCGAATTCCTGAAGAGCCTGTCGTCCATCCAGAAGTACAGGGCCGACGTGACCCTCAACTACATCCTGCCCACCTTCCTGGACAAGCGCATCAAAAACCCAGACGCCATCCTGGACAGGCTCAAGGATCTCTACGGCGAGTACGTCTGCACGCCCATCCGCTACAACGTCCGGCTCTCGGAGTCCCCGGCCTACGGCAAGACCATCTTTGAATACGCCCCAGGCTCCCACGGCTCCCAGGACTACCGCGAGCTGGTGCGCAAGATCGCCGGCCGCCCGGACCTGTTCGCCTGAGCCCGCATGGTGTGATGCCCGCATGGTCCCCGCGCATTTGCATGCGCGGGGATTTTTTCGTACCTAGCCTCGCCATGACCGCAAACAACCATCCATTCCGCACCGCCCGCAACCGGGCCGCGAGTCCGTCGTGCCCAGAACGCTGATCATCGCCGAAAAGCCCTCCGTGGCCCGCGAACTGGCCGGGGTGCTTGGCGTCAAAGGGCGTGGGGAGGGCTGCCTGCAGGGCCCGGGGCATGTCGTCACCTGGGCCGTGGGGCACCTGGTCAACATCGCCGAACCGGCAGAGCAGAATCAGGCCTGGGCCGGACGCTGGGCCATGGGGCAGCTGCCCATGCTCCCGGCGCGCTTCACCCTGGGCGTCCTGCCGTCCACGGCCAGGCAGTACGAGATCATCCGCCATTTCCTCCTGGACGACGACATCACCGAAGTCATCAACGCCACGGACGCGGGCCGCGAGGGAGAGCTCATCTTCCGGCGCATCT
>CALMTS010000343.1 GCA_937872685.1 uncultured Desulfomicrobium sp. | reverse complement strand
TGACCCCAGATTATTCAGAGTTTTTCAAAGAGTATGAAGCGCTTGTGGCTCAGGTTGACGCCGTATTCCAAAAGGTTGCAGGCAATTTCGCCGCTGAAGTGAAGTGCCGCCAGGGTTGCAGCGATTGCTGTCACGCCCTTTTCGACCTGACCCTCGTCGAAGCCATGTATCTCAATTCCAGATTTTCCGAACTCGACGAGACGCGCAGAAACGAAATCTTGATCGAAGCCGACAAGGCGGACCGCAAGGCGTACGTTTTCAAGAAGAAGGCTTCGCGGGAGGCCGAAGAGGTCGAGCATTCCGAAATTTTGCTGCGCACCGCGAAGGAGCGCCTGCGGTGCCCTTTGCTTGACCAGACGGATACCTGCGCCCTGTATGCCTACCGCCCCATTACCTGTCGCATTTACGGCATCCCTCTTGAGATTGGCGGCAAGTCCCATACCTGCGGGCTGTCCGGTTTCGAACCCGGTAAGTCCTATCCTGCGGTGAAACTCGAACGCATCCAGGACATGCTGATAGGCTTGAGCAACCGGATTCTTGATGCCGTGGGATCCCAGTACGCTGATTTCCGCGTCATGCATGTCCCTGTCTCTTCCGCCCTGATGACTGTGTATTCGGATGAATTTTTCGGGGTGTCTCAAGAGCGGGAAGGGGAAGCACAGACAGAATCCGCCGGAGGCGAGAATGCATAAACCGTTCGTTATGACCGATGAACACGAAGCTCAGAAGAAAGCCATCTACGAAGGGATGTCCCCGCGCCGACGCAAGTTCGTCGACCGCATCGGGTATGATCGCTGGAACCCTTTCGCCGAGCCCAAGGACCCGATCGAGTGGCGTACCGACGGGACGCGGCGTACCACGCAACAACTGGTCCGTGAGTATCTGCAGAAGCATGCGCCGGAAAAATACAGCAACGCCTATGGTTCCGGCGTGCTGGAGATGTGCCTCGGCATGGTCAACGGCGACGAGAAGTACATCGGAATGTTCGAGTTTGCCCTGTGGTATGCCGAAGAACTCAAGAAGCACAATGTCGATATCAACGATTACAAGCCGTAGGTGTTCATTTTATGAAAAAACATGCTGATTACGGCCCGAAGAGCGTTGCAGCTCTCAAGGCGGCCTTGAACGACAACCCCGATTCCGCGGCGCTCATGTACAATCTGGGCGTCTCCCTTGTCGCAGAAAGAAATCTGGAAGAGGCCCGCAAGGCATTCGAGGAAGCGCTTTCCATCGAGCCTGGCATCGCCGAGGCCTATGTCCAGCTTGGCGGCTTGGCCATGCACCGCGGCGACCTCGACGAGTGCTTGAAAATGAACAGGAAGGCAACGGAGGTCCGTCCCCGTTTCGCCGTCCCGTGGGGCAACATCGGGTTCGTGCACATGCAGCAGCAAAACCCCGACAAGGCGGTGAAGGCCCTCAAGAAGGCCATCAGCCTGGATCCGCAGTTCATCCAGGCGCATACCACTCTTGGCAGCGCCTACCTCGCGCTGGGCGACCCTGACGGCTGCATTATGCAGTGCTCCAAGGCCGTCGAACTCGAACCCATGTTCGGACCGGCCTACAACAATATCGGTCTGGCCTATCTGGAAAAGGGCGAACCCAAGAAGGCGATAATGTACTTCGACAAGGCCATGGAAACGGGCTTCGAAGTCGAGTCGCAGGTCCTGGCAGAAATCGCGCAATACCGGTAGACTCTTCGTTCAGAGGCGATGGCCGACTAAATTCAGGTTGACAAAGCGCTGGCATTGTACGAAGATTCACGAGCATGAATTTTTTGGAAATTGCTGAAATTGTTACGAGGTTGAGGGTCGCGCTAAAAAATTGAGCGCGATGACTGTGCACGGTCTAATCTTTTAAGGAGGATGTGTAATGGCTAAACATGCGACCCCGTTGCTGGATCAGCTTCAGAGCGGTCCGTGGCCGAGTTTTGTGGCGGACATCAAGGAGGAAGCCGAGAGACGTCATAAGAACGCGAACAACGTGGAATTCCAGATTCCCGTTGACGTTTGCGATGACCTTCTCGGTATCCTGGAACTGTCCTACAAGGACGGCACCACGCACTGGAAGCACGGCGGCATCGTCGGCGTGTTCGGTTACGGCGGCGGCGTTATCGGCCGTTACTGCGATCAGCCCCAGATGTTCCCCGGCGTGGCCCACTTCCACACCGTACGTGTGGCCCAGCCTTCCGGCATGTACTACACTTCCGAATACCTGCGTCAGCTCTGCGACCTGTGGGAAATGCGCGGTTCCGGTCTGACCAACATGCACGGCGCCACCGGCGACATCGTTCTGCTTGGCACCACGACTCCTCAGCTGGAAGAAATCTTCTATGAGCTGACCCACAACATGAACACCGACCTCGGCGGTTCCGGTTCCAACCTGCGTACCCCCGCCGCCTGTCTCGGCGAGTCCCGCTGTGAATGGGCCTGCTACGACGCTCAGGAACTTTGCCACCAGATGACCAACGAATACCAGGACGAGCTGCACCGTCCGGCATTCCCCTACAAGTTCAAGTTCAAGTTTGACGGCTGCCCGAATGGTTGCGTGGCTTCCATCGCCCGTTCCGACATGTCCTTCATCGGCACTTGGCGCGATGAAATCCGCATCGACCAGGAAGCCGTTGCCGCTTACGTCGGTGGCGAAATCCAGCCCAACGGCGGCGCTCACGCCGGCAAGGACTGGGGCGCTTTCGACATCGAAAAGGAAGTCATCGACCTCTGCCCGACCGAGTGCATGTGGCTCGAGGACGGCAAGCTGAAGATCAACGACCGTGAGTGTACCCGCTGCATGCACTGTCTGAACGTCATGCCCCGCGCTCTGCGCATCGGTAATGACCGCGGCCTGTCCATCCTGGTCGGCGCCAAGGCTCCGATCCTGGACGGCGCTCAGATGGGCTCCCTGCTCGTGCCCTTCATCAAGGTCGAGGAGCCCTACGACGAAATCAAGGAAATCATCGAAGGTATCTGGGAATGGTGGATGGAAGAAGGCAAGAACCGTGAACGCCTTGGTGAACTCATCAAGCGTCAGGGTCTGGCCAAGGCCATTGCCGCTGTCGGCCTGACTCCTGTGCCGCAGCACGTTATGGAACCCCGTCACAACCCGTACATCTTCTGGAAGGAAGAGGATGTTGAGGGCGGCTGGGATCGCGACATCGCGGATTACCGTAAACACCATCAGAGATAAGAAGGGGGTCCACAATGGCTTTCGTTTCTTCCGGATACAATCCCGAAAAACCCATGGAAAACAGGATTACGGATATTGGCCCGCGCCATTTTTCCGATTTCCTTCCTCCGGTTATCGCCAAGAACAAAGGCACCTGGCTGTGGCATGAAATCTGCGAGCCCGGCATCCTGATGCACAAGGCCGAAAGCGGCGACGAAGTGTACACCGTACGCTGTGGCGGTTCCCGCCTGATGACCGTCGGTCATATTCGTGAAATCTGCGCCATCGCCGACAAGTTCGCCGGCGGACACCTGCGGTTCACCACGCGCAACAACATCGAATTCATGGTCGGCACCCTGGACGAAGCCAAGAAGCTCAAAGAGTATTTGAACTCTCAGAAGCAGTCTGGCGGCAGCCACAGGTTCCCCGTTGGCGGCACCGGCGCCGGCATCACGAACATCGTCCACACCCAGGGTTGGGTCCACTGCCACACCCCGGCCACTGACGCTTCCGGTACCGTCAAGGTCGTTCTTGACGAACTGTTCGAAGAGTTCGGCCAGATGCGCATGCCCGCTCAGGTTCGCATCTCCATGGCCTGCTGTCTGAACATGTGCGGTGCCGTGCATTGCTCCGACATCGCCATCCTGGGTTACCACCGCAAACCTCCGGTCATCGACCACGAGTGGCTGGACAACCTGTGCGAAATCCCGTTGGCCGTTGCCGCCTGCCCCGTAGGCGCCATCCGTCCGACCAAGAAGGAAATCGT
>CALMTS010000342.1 GCA_937872685.1 uncultured Desulfomicrobium sp. | reverse complement strand
ATGCCCTGGGCGGGGCCATGGTGGCCCGGGATGCGGACCCTTCGGCCGTGGCCTATAATCCGGCGTCCATCACCGACCTGCCGGGGAACCAGTTCCAGATCGGTCTTACGGCCGTGGCCCCGACGGGAACCATGGATGTACACGAGGCCGGCTTGGAGAGCATGGACTTTGAAGACAACGTCTGGCCCCTGCCGACCATGTATTACACCCGCCAGCTCTCGGACAACTACTGGTTCGGCATGGGCATGTTCTCCCGCGTGGGGCTGGGGACGGACTATGACGATCCCGATACCTGGGCTGGGCGTTACGACTGCTCCCATGCCGGCATCGAGTCCGTGAGCTTCACGCCCAACCTGGCCATGAAGTTCAGCGATGCCTTCTCCCTGGCTGTCGGCCTGGACATGACCTACCTCAATTTTACTTATGACAAGTATATGGACGCCAACGGCCCCTATCCGGGTCCTGCCGATATTCAGCAGCAGATCGAGGCCGACGGTTGGGGCTACGGAATGAGCCTGGCGGCCCGCTACCGGCCTTTCGACTGGCTGGCTTTCGGCGTACTGTGGCGCAGCGAAATCCAGCTTACGGTGGATGGCGATGCTGAGTTCAACCAGAAGGGGAGCGTCCGTCCATCTGATGTGGGGCTCAAATCGAGAATCGGTGTCTCGGGTACGGAACCCGTGCCCGAGTCCGTGACCATGGGAGTCATGGTCAAGCCAATGGATCGTCTGAGTCTGGAGTTCGACGCCGTATGGACAAGATGGAGCTCCTACAAAGAACTGGTCATCGAGTACGACGAGATTTTAGGCGAGAGGAGTGCTGACAAGCGCTGGAACAACGCATGGCGCTTCGAATTCGGCGCCGAGTATGCCCTGACGGATACCCTGGACCTGCGTTGCGGCTATGTCTACGACCAGACTCCCGTCAACGACGACTACGAGGATTTCGCCGTGCCGTGCTCGGACCGTCAGATCGTGACCCTGGGGGCGGGCTGGACATTTCTCGATGATTGGACCGTTGACGTGTCCTACGGCTACCTGTGGATGAAGGATCGGGACTACGAAGCGAGGTCCGACGATCCGAACATCATCGAACTGACCAGGAAAGACGCCCAGGCGCACATGGCCGGGTTGAGCCTGACCTACAGGTTTTAGCGCATTTCGCTTTCCGCGGCGCACAAAAAAGGCCGCCGCATCCTTTCGGGGTGCGGCGGCCTTTTCGTGTCAGTGAGCTTCGCTCAGGAGAACATCTTCACGATCCTGTCCATCTGGTCCCTGACATCGTCGGCCAGAGCCTGGGTATCGATGCCGTCGAGGTCGAACACGTTGCCTTCGAGCCAGTACCCTTCCGGGGCGGTGGGCAGGGCCGCGAAGCCCCACTCCTGGGTCAGGTGGCGCGCATGGCGCAGCAGGGAGTGCAGGACTCGGGTGTCCTTGTCCAGGGGCGGCTCGGGCAGGTTGTACGTGGCGATGACCTCGGGCACGAAATCCGGAAAGCCCCAGCGCTTGATGAGTTCCGCGCCCAGCTCGAAGTGGTCGAACCCGTCGAAGAGCTCGCGCTCCCGGGCGTAGATGTCAGGCAGGGGGCGGCGCATGTCCTCGCGGATGAATCTGGAGAAAACGTCGTACCTGTTGATGATGAGCACCGGGATGCCGATGACGTGCATGAGCCCCAGGGGGTAGATGAGCGTCACCATATCCATGGGCAGGGCCCTGACCGCCGGGCATTCCGTCGCCAGCCGCTGCATGGTCAGGGACACCGCCAGGTTCTGGGACCAGATGGCCCGCAGAAGCCTGTTGATGTCGGAGTTGTCGGAGCGGAAGGCCGACTCCAGGACCACGTGGAAGACGATGCGGCGGATCTCCTTGAGCCCAAGCCTGTTGATGGCCACCCGGAGGTCGATGATCTCCGAGATGCCGCAGAAGAGGGGCGAATTGGCGCAGGCCAGGACCGAGCCGAAGAGCGCCGGGTCGAGCTCGATGGTGCGGGCGATGGCGTCCATGTCGGGCTCGGGGACGTTCAAGAGCTTCATGAGCTCCATCCCGACGTTCTTGATGCCGGGGATGTTGAAATCGATCTGGGCGAGTCTTCTGACCGAGTGCGGGTGCATGGCGTTGTCCGTGGTTATGGTTGGGGTTATTGGGCCAGAATACAGTTTCACGGGGCATGCATCAAGCCTTGAGGCAGGATGATCTGAACAAAATGTCCATCCCCGCGGCATCTGGGTGCGGGGAGGCGCGGGGGAGGAACCCGGGCTTGCGACACGCCCTGCGCGCAAAGCTTGTGGTTGTTCGCCGTCTTCCTTTGAAGTAAGGAGGTTGAAGCATCCTGGTTTTCTTCAAGGGGACTGTCCATGACCTTGCGTTTTCTGCTCCTGCTCCTGCTGGCCTGCCTGCCCTCCTGCACGGACGAAGAACCCGTGGTGAAGGTGGACATGTCGCGGGTCGAGAGCGTCTCGCCCCCGGGGACGGCCGAGGCCATCACCTACGCCTACCTGCCCCAGTATTCCCACTCGGTCTCCTTCGAGCGCCACCGGCGTCTGCTGGAGTATCTGCGGCACAAGACGGGGCTCTCCCTGCGCCAGATCTTCCCCAACACCTTCGCCGAGCACATCAAGATGGTGGAGCGGGGCGAGATCGACATCTCCTTCACCAACCCCTTCGTGTACATATCCCTCGCACGCCTCGGTTCCGAAGCCTTCGCACGCATCGTCGAGGCCGACACCGGGGCGGACTTCCAGGGGCAGGTCATCGTGCGCGCCGACAACCCGGCCATCGGCCGCCTCGAGGACTGCCGGGGCAAGCGGCTCATCGCCGTGGACCCCAATTCCGCCGGCGGCTACCTCTATCCCATGGGTCTCTTCTACGACCACGGCATCACCCGCGAGGACTTCCAGGAGGTCACCTTCGCCTCGGGGTCCGGAGGACGGCAGGAGGCCGTGGTCCTGGCCGTGTACGCGGGCGCGTACGATGTGGGCACCATCCGCAAGGGCACCCTGGACGTGGTGCGGGACAAGATCGACCTTGAGCAGATCCG
Organism: uncultured Desulfomicrobium sp.; assembly: GCA_937872685.1. Lineage (GTDB taxonomy): Bacteria > Desulfobacterota > Desulfovibrionia > Desulfovibrionales > Desulfomicrobiaceae > Desulfomicrobium. The sequence continues at coordinate 20,438 of CALMTS010000342.1, read as the reverse complement.
GGTCCTGGCCGAAACGCGCCCCTATCCCGGCTGGGTCTATTCCGTGCGCAAGGGGTTCGACCCTTCGGCCCGGGACAAGATCGCCAAGGCCCTCATGGCGCTCAAGGCCAGCAGGCCCGAAGAGGCACGAATCCTCTCGGCTGCGGGCATGGTGGGCATCGTCCCCGCCCGCGACGCGGATTTCGATTCCGTCCGGGACCTGATCACGCGCCTGAACGTGAGCGGGGACATCCGATGAAGGGCCGTTTCTCCCGTCTCAGATTCGAAACCAAGCTCAACCTCGGCATCATCGCCATCGTCATCGGCATGGCCCTTTTCCTGCTTCCCGTGGTGGCCCGCATGACCTCCTCGGCCCTGATCGCGGAGAACAAGCTGCGCGGCACCGCCCTGGCAGAGAGCCTGGCGGCGAGGGCGGTGAACCCCCTGCTGGCCCAGGACTACCTTGCCCTGCGCAACATGGTCGGGGAGACGGGGGACGTGGTCTATGCCTTTGTCCTGAACGCCGACGACCGCGTGGTGACCCATTCCTTCCTGAAGGGATTCCCCGTGGAACTGACCGGGGCCAATTCCGTGGCCGACGCGGAACGTGTCCGCGTCCAGCTCGTCGATACGGGGCAGATTCTCATCTACGATTTCGCCGCGCCCATCCTGGTCTCCGGCGAGCGCATCGGCACCGTGCGGGTCGGGCTGTCCAAGTCGCGCCTGAGCGCCACCACCAAGCAGTTCATCTCCGCCCTGGCCACCATGTTCGGCGGGGCGCTCCTGGCCGCCATGGCCCTGGGCAGCGTCTTCGCCCGCACCGTGACCCGCCGCCTGGCCAGGCTGCGCTCCCACGCCGAGGAGCTGGTCAGCGGGAGCCTGGACAACCTGTCGGTTCTCCCGGGAGAGCATTTCTGCTGGGAGATCATGAGCTGCAAAGAAAAAAGCTGCCCGGCCCACCATGACCGCGTGCGCCGTTGCTGGCTGGTTCCTGACACCAAGTGCGCCGGCCACGCCTGCAAGCTGGGCCCCAAGCCCGCCAGCTGCCGGGACTGTCCCGTGTTCCTGCAGAGCGTCGGTGACGAGATCCAGGACCTGGCCGAGTCCCTCGACTTCATGGCCTTCACCCTGCGCGACCACATCCGCGGGCTGCGTGAGGCCGAGCAGACCCTGACCAGCCAGCAGCGGCTGCTCTCCACCGTGCTGGACATGAACCCCGATTTCATCTCCATGGTGGACACCCGCATGATCTACCAGACCTGCAACCGGGCCTTCGCCCAGAACGTGGGCAGGAAAGTGGAGGAGATCCAGGGACTCAACGATTTTCACCTCTTTCCCGAGGACGAGGCCGAGCGCCGAAATCTCGAAGGCCGGGAGGTGCTGCTCACGGGCGAGCGCGTGGACCGGCAGGAGCGCGTGGAGACCCCGGGCGGGACCAAATGGTTCCATGTGGTCCAGATACCGGTGCATGACGAGTCCGGGCGGGTCGTGGGCCTGTTGCGCATGGACCGGGACGTCACGGACATCAAGGAGTACGAGCAGCAGCTCATCCAGGCCCAGAAGATGGAGTCCGTGGGCAAGCTGGCCGGCGGTGTGGCGCACGAGATCAACACGCCGCTGGGCATCATCCTCGGCTATGCCCAGCTGCTCAAGGAGGACGCGCCGCCGGACAGCCAGCTCGGCCAGGACCTGGCCATCATCGAGAAACAGACCAAGGTCTGCCGCAAGATCGTGGCCGACCTCCTGGGCTTCTCCCGTCAGGGCGAATCCGAGAAGCGCGAGATGTGCTTCAACAACTCCGTCATGGAATCCGTGAGCCTGGTGCGGCATTCCTTCGCCCTGGACCATGTCGAGATCGTGACCAGGCTCGACGACAGCTTCCCCATCATTTACGGAGACCCGGAGAAGCTCAAGCAGATCTGGATCAACCTGCTGACCAACGCCAAGGACGCCATGCCCGAAAGCGGCGGCGTCATCGTGGTCAGCACCAAGCTCAAGACGCCCAAGGGCATCGTCACCCTCAATGTGGCCGACAGCGGCACGGGCATCGACGAGGCCACGGCGAAAAAGATTTTCGACCCGTTCTTCACCACCAAGTCCGTGGGCAAGGGCACCGGGCTCGGGCTGTCCGTGTCCTTCGGCATCGTCAAGGACCATATGGGCGACATCCGGGTGGAGAGCCCGCTGCCCGAGGATTTCGACCTGCCCCCCCTGCCCGCGGGGGCGACCAGGGGGCCCGGGACCATTTTTACGGTGGACATTCCCCTGGATCACTGCACGTTGTCCTGACGGGGGACGGCCCGCCGTTCGAAGCGGCGGGGGGCGGAGAGCGGAGCGCACACGAAGCGAACGAGCGCCGGGCCGCGGAAGCGCGGCCGGCGCAGGGAAACAAGGAGAATTGCATGGCGTCAATTGTAGTCTTGGATGATGTTTCCGATGCGGGAGTGCTGGTCAAGCGGATCCTGGAGCGCCAGGGGCACCAGGTCACGGCCTTCACCGAGGAGGAGGATGCCATCCGCCACGTGGCCAAGGGCGGCACGGCCCTGGCCATCCTGGACATCAAGCTGAAGAAGATGACGGGGGTGGAGGTCCTGGCCGAGATGAAGAGGCACGATCCCTCCATCAGGGTCATCATGCTCACCGGATACCCAACCCTGGAAACAGCCCGGGAATCCCTGAAGCTTGGGGCCAGCGAGTACTGCGTCAAGCCCATCGACAAGGAAGAGCTGGAGTCCAAGGTCGAGGAAGTCCTGAAAAGCGGGCCGCCGGCCTGATATCCGAGAGGTTGCATGATCGCGTCACGCCTGCTCCGCCACTGGTTCACCCGCCTGCTGGCCCCGGACCGCCACATCCGGGAGAAGTACGCCCATTTCAAGGACCTTCTGCGCAGCGACACCCTGGCCTTGGACCTCATCGCCGACCTCGACAACCACCTTTACGGGCATGACCCGGCGGACAGGTCCAGAATCCGTTTCCTGGTCGCCAGGCTGTCGGAGCGGGTCGCGGAGATGACCGGCAGCCTGTGCCTCATGAACCCCAAAGACTACGAAGCCCTGCCGCAGGCCCTGGAGCGCATCGTCGCCGAGGTCTCGGACCTGGTCGCGGAGCCGCCTCCCTATGCCGGCCCGCCCTACGTGCTGAGCCTGGACGAGGCCGCAGACCACCCCGGACAGGCCGGGGGGAAGGCCTCCAACCTGTCCATGGCCCGCCGCAACGGCGTGCCGACTCCTCCCGGGTTCGTGGTCACAGCCTCGGCCTTTGCCCGGTATCTGCGCGACAACGGACTGGAGGAGCAGGTCGAGGAGCGCTTCCGGGACGTCTTTCTGTCCGACAACGACGCCATCGTGCGCGTGACCGGGGAGCTGCAGGAGCTCATCCTGGCGGCCGAAGTCCCGGAGGAGGTCGCGGCCGGGATCATGGCCGCGGTGGAGCGCGCCGGCCTGCAGGGCCGGAGGCTGGCCGTCAGGTCCAGCGCGGTGGCCGAAGACGGGGAGATTTCCTTCGCCGGGCAGTACGCCAGCGAACTGGATGTGCCCCCGGGGGAGATCCTGGGCGCCTACAAGCGGGTCCTGGCCGGCAAGTACTGCCCGCGTGCCGTGGCCTACAGGGTCCGGCACGGCCTGACGGACGCCGCCACGGCCATGGCCGTGCTGGTGCTGCCCATGGTCGAGGCCGCGGCCGCGGGCGTGGTCTACACCCGTGACCCGGCCTGCGCCGCCGTGGGCGGGAAGGCCGTGGGCGTGTACGTGGTGGGCGGCTTGGCCGCCAACCTCGTGGACGGGTCGGCGACTCCGGGCAAGCATTACCTGAGCCGGGACGCGCAGCCGGACATCCTCATGGGCTGCGCGTGCGAGGGCGCCCCCGTGGTCACCGACGCGGTCCTGCGCGAGCTCGGGGCACTGTGCATGCGCCTGGAGCGGGTCTTCGGCCTGCCCCAGGACGTGGAATGGGCCATGGGCCCGGATGGGCTCATCATCCTGCAGTCGCGGCGCCTGCAGCAGGACGAGGACAGGGTGGCCTTCTCCGCCGAGGAGGCCGGCGCGGCGTCCGTCCTTGCCGAGGACCTGGACTGCGCCTCGCCGGGAGCGGCCTGCGGCCCGGTGCACCACGTTTCGTCGGGGGCCGATTTCCGTTCCATCCCGCCGGGGTCCGTGGTGGTGACCGCGTCCCTGCGCCCGGCGCTTTCACAGTTTCTGGACCGGATTTCCGGCATCGTGGCTGCCAGCGGGAGCAGGGCCAGCCATCTGGCCTCCGTCGCGCGCGAGCGGGGCGTGCCCGTGGTGGTCGGGTGCAGCGCCGGAGTCCTGCCCGAAGGCGATGTGGTGACCGTGGACGGTGGCGCGGGGAAGATTTTCGCCGGGTGCCTGCCGGGCGTCATGGAGCGCAACCGCGACGCCGAGAGGATGCACGCCCTGATCCGAACCGAAAACGCGGAGCTTGCGGCCAGGACCGTCCATCTCGGCCTGGTCGATCCCGAGAGCGGGGATTTCACGCCCCAGGGCTGCCGGTCCCTGCACGACATGGTCCGTTTCTGCCACGAGAAGAGCGTGGCCGAGATGTTCTCCCTGGTGGGCAGGGGAGGGCGGGGGCTTGGGCGGTCGCGCCGCCTGCTTACGGATCTTCCGCTGGTCATGTATGTCCTGGACCTGGGCGGAGGGCTCGCCCCGGGGGCGGGAGACAGGGGGCCCGTGGACGTCGGTCACGTGGACAGCGTGCCCCTGCGCGCGCTGTGGGAGGGGCTGTCCGACGGCCGTGTGGCCTGGGACCGCAGCCAGCTGCATGTGGATTGGGAGGAGTTCGACCGCGTCAGCTCCGGGCTGTTCCGGATGGATTCCAGGATTCTGGCCAGCTATGCCATCATTTCCCGGGAATACATGCACCTGAACATCCGCTTCGGGTACCACTTTTCCATCGTGGACGCCCTGTGCGGCGATGCGCCCGGAGCCAACTACGTCAAGTTCCGCTTCAAGGGCGGCGGTGCGGCCCTGAACCAGCGCGCCTACCGGCTCGTTTTCGTGCGGGATATCCTGGAGCGCTTCGGCTACGAGACCGCCATAAGGGGGGACATGCTCGACGCCTCCCTGGCTCGACTGGAATCCGCGGAAATGGCCGGGGCCCTGAGCGTCCTGGGCCTGGTCCTGGCCGTGACCCGGCTCATGGACATGCGGCTGGCTGACGAATCCGAGGCCAGGCGGGAAACTGCCGCGTTCCTGCACCGCTTCTTCCCGGAGGTCGTCAATGAATCGTGAGGCGTACAGAACGACCTGGGTCACGGACCAGTTGGCCGTCGGTGCCGCGCCCATGAGCCACGCGCAGCTCGATTGCCTGCGCGAACAGGGTGTCGGGGCCATTCTCAACCTGTGCGGGGAGTTCTGCGACCTCCACGACATCGAGTGCGCCGCCGGTTTCGAGGTCTATCACATGCCCCTGGCCGACGAGGAGGCGCCCGAGCTGGCCGAACTCGAAAAGGCCCTGGCCTGGCTCGACGAGGCCATCTATCTGGGGAAGAAGGTGCTCATCCATTGCCGGCACGGCATCGGCCGCACCGGGACCGTGCTCAATGCCTATCTCCTGCGCCGCGGTCTGGGACACAAGCTGGCCTGGTTCAAGCTGCGCACCCTGCGCTCCAAGCCGGCGAATTTCGCGCAGTGGTGGACCATCCGCAAATACGGCCGGCAGAGTCCCAAGCTGACGGTGCGGGAGCCGTCGCTCGAGATGCACAAGGCCGTGGACCTGAGCCCGTTTTTCCGCGATTACGAGGCCCTCCAGTCGCGGGTGGACGCCGAGGCCGGCAGGGCCGTGGAGATGTGCGGACGCGACCACGCCAGGTGCTGCAGCACGCCCATCCAGCTGACCATGGTCGAAGCCGTGTACATCACGCAGAAGATGAACGTGGCCCTGACCAGCGAGAAGCGGCTGGAGGTCATCGCCCGCGCCGTGGAGACGGCGCGCCGGGAGCGCCTGGCCGACAGCCGGGTCAGCGCCGAGGAGTACTGCCTCTCCGACGCCGACGCGCGTTGCCCCCTGCTGGAGGACGGGCGGTGCATCCTTTTCTCCTGGCGACCCCTGCAATGCCGCTCCTTCACCCTGGACGAGGATGAGGCGGGCAGGTTGTGGGAGACAGTCCTCGCCCCGGCCCTCGGTGGCCTGTCGCTCGAACTGTGGCTGGCATTCGCCGGAACCATAGCGCGGGGAGACTTGCCGCATTTCGCCCTTGCAGACGTTGTTTCCGGCAAGTATGTACAGACTCTTTTCCATTTGATGGTCAAGTCGCAGTGACGGATGTACGGTTTCTTTCAACCACAACTTTCATGGCAATGAACGGATGAACTATTATGAATGATATGATCAAAGGGATAATCGCACAGTTTGTGGACGCAACGACGTCCGTGCTGCAAACCATGGCCATGACCGAGGCAAAGGCTGGAGCCCCTTTCGTCAAGCAGGATGCGAGCGCCAAGGGTGATATTACCGGCGTCATCGGGTTCTCCAATCCCAAGGGTAAAAGCAAAGGGACCATGTCATTGACGTTCACCACCGCAACGGCTCTCGGGATTGTCAGCGCCATGATCTATGAGGAGCAGACCGAGATCAACGATGCGGTGACCGATGCGGTCGGCGAGATGACAAACATGATTTCCGGCCAGGCGCGCAAGGGTCTCGTGGGCATGGGCATGATTTTCGAAGGGGCCATTCCCTCCGTCATCACGGGGACCGGGCACACGATCAGACACGTGTCCACGAGCGCTGTTCTGGCCATCCCGTTCGAGACGCAGTACGGCCCGCTCATGGTGGAAGTCTGCTTCAGCTAGGGGGCGGCGGCGCTTTTTGTCTGTTGCGCGATCAATAATCTTTTACTATCCGAAAACCCCGCGAGGGGTTTTATTCATTCGGAAGAGGAGAAGACATGAAGCGCAGGGTATATTTCATCGAGGGCGACGGGATAGGAAAGGAAGTGTGGGCCGCCGGAAGGCCGGTTTTGGACCGGGCGGTGGAAGCCTCCTACGGCGACGGACGCGGTTTCGAGTGGGTTGAACTTTTGGCCGGCAAGAAAGCCTTTGCCGAAACGGGCTCCTACCTGCCCCAGGAGACCATGGACGCCCTCAAGGGGGCTGACCTGGCCATGAAGGGACCTCTTGAAACTCCGGTGGGCAAGGGCTTCCGCAGTCTGAACGTGACATTGCGGCAGACCCTGGACCTTTTCGCCTGCATCCGCCCCATCCAGTATTTCAAGGGCATCGAGAGCCCGGTCAAGCACCCGGAGCGGGTGGACATGGTCGTGTTCCGCGAGAACACCGAGGACGTGTACGCGGGCATAGAATGGCAGGCCGGCAGCGCCGAGGCCAGGAGGCTTATCGCGTTCCTGCGGGACGAGATGGGCGCCAACGTGGACGAGGAGAGCGGTATCGGCATCAAGCCCATGACCGCCAAGGGCTCCAAGCGCCTCATCCGCCGTGCGATCCAGTTCGCCCTGGACCAGAAGCGCCGCAGCGTGACCATGGCCCACAAGGGCAACATCATGAAATTCACCGAAGGCGCCTTCCGCAACTGGGGCTACGAACTGGCCGCGGAAGAGTTCGCCGGGCGCCTGGTCCTCGAAGGGCAGGACTGCTGCCCTCCCGGCGCCCTGGTGCTCAAGGACAGGATTGCCGACGCCATGTTCCAGGAGGTGCTCATCCGCCCGGAAAACTATGACGTCATCGCCACGCCGAACCTGAACGGGGATTACCTCTCCGACGCTCTGGCTGCCCAGGTCGGAGGTCTGGGACTGGCTCCCGGCGTGAACATGAGCGGCGACCTGGCCTTCTTCGAGCCCACCCACGGCACGGCGCCGACCATCGAGGGCAAGGACCTGGCCAACCCGGGAAGCCTCATCCTTTCGGGCGCCCTGATGCTCGACCACGTTGGCTGGCACGAGGCTGCAACCCGTATACGCAAGTCCGTGGAGTTGGCCATCGCCGAAGGGCGCGTCACCGTGGACCTGGCCTCCCAGATGCCCGGGGCGCAGCAGGTCGGGTGCGTTGAGTTCGGGCAGATACTGCTCGCCAATCTCGACAGGGTCTAGGACGGCCTTCGCCGGCGTCCCGGGTCGGGCGCATGCCGTCCGCATGCGGGTTGTGCATTCGCGAAGCATGTCACATGTCCTGGGGTACTGATTCATTGAGCTGGACTGTTAGGTTCATTGCATGCCCGTTTCTTCTGGGAACGGGCTTTTTTCATTCCGGCGGCGGAATCTACGCGGCAGGCTTCAGGGGCAAGTTTGCGATGAAGAGAATGCATTGCGCGGTGGTGAATCGTGCCCCGGATTTTTGGGCCTGTACGCATTGCGTGCCTATTTTCTTGAGGTGTGCGATGAGTAGAATGAGGCGCGAAGGTATTCAATGATGACGTACCAAGGAAGTCAATGCGTGGATATTTGGATGGAGTGAGTATGCGTGCAGACAAAAAGAGTGGAGTTTTTGTGATGGGATTGCGCAACAAGATGCGAGAATCTCTTTATTCGGCACATTGTTTTTCTACGCATTATTTCTTGCTTTGACGACGCGTTTTGTGTTAGCTATCAAAGTATCGACGAATAAATGCAGGGTTTTGAGTCGTGAGAAAAAACACTGAGGATATAACACTGTGAAAAAGTTAGGTTTTTTTTCAAAGAAAAACGCTGGCGTCGGATTGGATCTCGGGAGCGAGTGGCTGAAAATGGTAAAGATTCGGCCGGGAAAAGGCGATCTGGTGTTGGAAAGTTTGGCCCGGTGTCCATGGCAGCCCGGCGATCTGGACAACAATTCCGCCACGGCCAAGAAGATCAACGGGCTCTGGTCCGAGATGCAGCTCAGGGATCAGGTCGTTGTATCCTCCATGGCCGGTCATGCGGTCATCGTAAAGCGGGTCGCCTTCGAGGCCGAGTCGACGAAGACAATCGGCGATACGGTGCTGAAGGACGCACGGCAGTACATTCCTTTCGACATCAACGACGTTTATCTTGATTACCAGGTTCTCGGGCCGGGACAGAAAGAGAAGAGTTACGAAGTTCTGCTTGTGGCGAGCAAGAAGAAGGTCGTGCAGAACCTGAGCGATGTCGTCACGCAGTCGGGTCTTTCCCTCTCGGTGATTGATGTGGACTCCTTCGCCCTGTGCAACAGCTTCGAACACAATTATCCCGAGTTTCAGGAGAAGCCCGTCTATCTCCTCGACATCGGCGGCGCCCAGAGCGTATTCTGCATCTATCACAAGGGCCAGCCCGCCTTCTTGCGCGAGGTCTCATTCGGCGGCAGGGCCGTCACGGAGTCCCTGGCCTCGATCCTGGGCCTCAAGCGCCTGGATGCCGAGCGGATCAAGCTCAGCGGGAAGCAGGACCTGGGCGAGAAGGAACTCAAGGCCATTTCCGACTCGGTCAACAAGACTTTCAAGAATTGGTGCGATGAGTTGAAGCGACTCATCGGTTTTTACCATTCTTCTTCAACGAACGTAACACCTGCTGACTCTTTGTATTTGTCAGGCGGAGGAGCGTTGCTTGGTGGTCTTCGTGATGTTTTCCAGAAAGAATTGAACCTGGAAGTTCACTATCATAATCCTTTCCGTAAAGTTTATGTGGATAACAACGCATTTCAGAAAGAATATCTTGATGAAATTGGTCCGCAAATGGTTGTTCCTTTTGGTCTTGCATTGAGAGCAATTTAATACTGGAAATTTATTATGATAAAAATTAATTTACTTCCTCAGCAGAAACGATCAAAGTCAACCAATATCGAAAAAAGCGCTGTATTTTTTGTATTGGGCATCGTCATGATGCTCGTTTCAGTTTATGCAGTAGATTATTATTTTTCATCTGAATTGAATACGTTGCAAGCATCTGTCGCAGCAAAGACACAGACAAAAGCACTTTTGCAAAAAGAAGTTGCGATAGTGAATAGCGTCATTCAAGAGTTGAAAGACATAGAAGGCAGGATAAAAATTATCAAGGATATCCGTTTGCGTCAGGGATTGCCCGTCAAATTCATTGACGAGATCGTGACGAACATGCCGCAAAACAAGATGTGGTTCGAAACGTTCACGCTCAATGCCAATGGAAACATTGCCTTGAGCGGAGTCGCTCTCGACAACCAGGTTTTCGCCAGTTACGTGGAGAAGCTCCGGCTGTCGAAATACATCAAATACATCGATACTCGCAGGACTTCCCGGCGCGCCATTGAGGGGCTCGGGCTGGTTTCCTTCGAGTGCTCCGTGATGGCCCAGGAGTATTTCGAAAACAAAAATACGAATGGAACGACAAATGGATAAATCCTCAGTGTTCAAGAAATTCGGTGCGTTGTCCGGACTGCAGAAGCTCCTGATATTCCTGGGTCTGACTCTCGCCGCCTACGGCTCGTACTGGTACTTTGTTCTGGATGACAAGCTCTTGCAGATCGCCAAGTCGAAGCAGGAGATCGAGAAGCTCGACAAGGACATCGCCATGTTCCGGGCCCAGGTCGCCAATCTGCCGGAATTGCGGCGCAGCCTGGAACTGCGCAAGAAGGAGCTCTACTACGCCAAGACGCTCCTGCCTGAAGATTCCAGGGCCCTGGAGATGCTTCTGGCCTCCTTCGAACAACTCGGCCGTGACGAGAACGTCGAGTTCATCCTTTTCCAGCCCGGGCCCGAACAGGTCCGGGAATTTTACGCGACCAGGAGCATCCAGCTCCAGATCAGCGGAACCTTTCACCGCCTGGTCACCTACTTTGACCGGCTGTCCCGTCTGGATCGGCTGGTGAGCATCCAGAATGTCACTTTCACTCCCGTCTCCGATTTTTCGCCGACGGAAAAGTATTTGAGAACAAATCTCAATCTGCAGGTTTACAGGGCGCTGACCGAAGCTGAAATCAAGGCGCGCGAAGCCGCAAAACAACAAAAAAAGAAAAAGTGACGAGATGACATGAAAGCACTACTTTTACTCCCGACCCTGGTTCTTTGCTTCTGTGTTGCGGCCAGCGCTCAGACACCGGCCACAGGGGCTCCCGAAGGGGATTTTCCGGACTGGATCACCTCCCAGTACCCCCCCTACAGCGGCAAGGACAAGATCGACCCCTTCGTTTCGTTCATCAAAATCCGCGAATATGAACTCATGCAGGCGGCCAAGAAGGCCAAGCTCGAGAAAAAGGCGACAACTCCCTTGGAGACAGTCGATGTCCACAGCCTGAAGCTCATCGGCATTCTGAACAAAGGTGAAGGCGTTTCCCTGGCCATGGTCGAACTTCCTGACGGCAAGAGCTACCTGATCCGCCCCGGGATGACCATCGGACTCTATGATGGTGTCGTGACATCCATCGGCAACGAGCAACTCGTGGTCGAAGAGGATGTCATCGACGTATTCGGCGAAGCAAAAAAAAGAATTATTAATTTAAGATTGCGGCAAGAGAAGGAGTAGAGTGCTATGAAGATTTTCAGAGCGATATCTGGATTCTTAATTTTAAGTTGTATCGTTGTGCTGACTTCATGCGCAACACACTCCAAGCCTGCCTCCACCGATACCGGAACAGCTCCGGACGCCCCGTCCGTCACTGCCCGTGAAGCGGTGCTGTCCGATTCCCTCGGGAAGACGATCCTCGACGTCCCAGTCGATGCGGGTACCCAGCTCTACGCGGACTTTGATGGTGCGCAGAACGTGAAAATTCTTTTCACGCCAGCGGTGACGGATTTTGATGTGCCGCTCAATCAGACCGCCCTGGTCGCCAAAATGGAAAAAGAGATGGAAGGAGGGCAGGTCAAGGCTCTCAACGTCATTTTGAATTCCAAAAGCAAGTTCCTTCTTTCCCGGCAGTCCGACAGCCTCGGCCGCCTGATGCTTGTCTCCGACGAAGCCGTGGCCGCTGAGTTGCCGACAAACACCATCACCTCCTTGAATTTCAAGCCGAAAAGCGGTTCCCTTCAGGTTGTGACCTATTCAAGCCTGCCTTTTGAAGTTGTGCCCGAGCAGGCCGACTCCTTCAAACTCGTTTTCCGCAAGGTCCGCTTCGAGGATTCACTGCTCAAGAAATACGACGTCACCAAGCTCGGATCCTCCGTGGAATACGTGACGGCCTATAACGACAATGCCGGCAACGCCTATCTGCTTTTCGCAGGCACGCAGAATCCGGCCCTTTCGGTACTGCGCAAGGGTGACGAGACGCATATCCTGGTCAAGGCCGGCGGCACCGCGCAGCCTGACATGATCGCGGCCAAGGCCGACGCCGCGGCCGGCGAGCCTGTGTACAAGGAGAGCGAAATTCAGGAGTTGAACACGCTTTTCCCGGGCATGAAGGAAAATTACACCGGTGAGAAGATTTCCATCGACCTCCAGAACGCCTCCGTCGAACAGGTCCTGCGGCTCATCTCCGAGATCAGCGGCTACAACCTCATCCTCGATGACGACATCTCCGGCAACATCTCCCTGAAGCTTGTGGACATACCCTGGGATCAGGCCCTGGACCTCGTGCTGCTGCAGAAGAACCTTGGCATGGTCATCAAGGGCAACATCATGCGCATCGCCAAGGTGGCCAAGCTCGAAGCCGAGCGTGCGCAGTTGCAGAAAGCGCGTGAGGCGGCCATCCAGGCCCAGGAAAGCATGCGCAACCTGGCCCCCCTGAAGACCGAATACATGCAGATCAATTACAACACCGCCGCGGAGTTCGAGGGCAAGGTCAAGGCCATGCTGACGGGCCGCGGGTCGGTTTCTTCGGATCCCCGCACGAACATCCTGATCGTCACCGATACCGAGGAAAGCCTCAACAGGATCGACAGCTTCATCAAGAAGCTTGACCGCGCCGAACGCCAGGTCATGATCGAAGCCCGTCTCGTGTATGCCACTGATGAATTCCAGCGCAGCCTCGGTGTGAAGTGGGGGACAACCTACCAGACGGAGACCACGGCCAACCTTCCCAATGAGCAGTGGCGCGGGAATTTCATCTCAACGGGCCTCAATGCCATCAACACCGTCAACGGCATTACCCTCGGCGGCACCATCGGCAAGTTCCTTGGCGAGGATCTCTTCGCCCTGGACGCTTCCCTGCAGCTCGGCGAGACCAAGAACCTGGTCAAGACCATTTCCTCGCCGCGCATTCTGACCCTGAACAACAACCGGGCTGAAATCCAGCAGGGTACCAAGCTGGCCACGGCCACCGAGTCCGAAAGCGGTGGCACCACCACCGAATACGAGGAAGCCGTGTTGAAGATCTCGGTCCTGCCCCAGATCACTCCCGACAACAAGCTCATCCTCGACCTCGAGATCAGCGATGACAGCCCCAAGAGCGACGGTCGCGATATCGACACCAAGTCGACCAAGACGAAGATGATGGTCAGCGATCGCGAGACCATCGTCATCGGCGGCGTGCAGAAGACCACCGAGACGACCGGCGTGAACCAGATACCGGCTCTCGGCGATGTTCCCGGCCTGGGCTGGCTGTTCAAGAATACCTTCGACACCAAATCCAAGGCCGAATTGCTGATCTTCATCCAGCCCCGGATTCTCTAGCCCGATTCCGCTTCTTCCAAGTGAAAAGGCCGCCTTTCAACGGGCGGCCTTTTTTGTTTTGCGTCACGGAACTCCGGAGCGTCCGGGCGCAGCAAATGAGTATGCGAAAGCGGCGAAGGCATGAAACGCCGCTTTCGCAGCACTCCATGCCTTTGCTTTCAGCCCGCAAAAAACGGGATTTGATTCAGCGTTCGGAAGACGCCCGGGTCACACGTGTTTCTTTTCGGGAAACAGCGTGTTCGCGTCGAAGTAATGGCCGCGGACGCACTGCGCGTAGGCGCCGATGTCCGCGTTGGCGATGGCTTCGTACATCATGCGGTGCTTGTCCACCTGGGCTTGGAGCAGGGACGCGGCATGATCGTAATACACGGCGATATACGTCCAATAGTAGTTCCCCAGGGAGTGCCACGCCTTGGCCAGGGATTCGCTATGGGCGCCCTGCACGATGGCGAGGTGGAAGGCCATGTCATGCTTGCGCATGTTTTTGGTATCGTTCTTTTCGACGCAGATTGCCATGTTGTCGACGCAACTCTTGAGAAAGACGAGGTCGAGATACCTTGACTGATGCTTGATGACGCTCCAGCGCACCGCAAGCGCCTCTATTTCCGTGCGCACGTCGTAGTAATCGTTGAGCTGCTCTTTGGAGAGGGTTCTGATCCTCGTGCCCTTGTACGGCTCCGTTTCCAGGACACCCTGGGCGATCAGGTCCCTGATGGCCTCACGTACGGCGCCCTGGCTGATGGAAAGTTCCCGGGCGAGTTTGGATTCAACTATCTTGTCGCCGGGATTGAGATCACCCCTGAGGATCGCGTCCATGAGGTACTCTGCGACGTCGTCGCGCAACACTCTTCTCTTGAGCAGATTTTTTGTCTCCATCATGCCTGTCCTTGCGAAATTACAACTATCTCAGGTCAACGTTGTTTTTTCTTGCTGGTGTTTTCTGTTGTGATGGTGTTGGTCAGCAGAAACTGCTGCAACATATTGTTTTCGAGAGCTTCTGTGCACTCAAAACGGGCTACGATCATGCTTTCGTCATGGAGGTGCGTCGCCCTGATGAAATTGCAGGAAACGAGCAACGGATGCTCGTGGTTCGGCAGTGAAAAAAGAATCTGGAAGCCATTTTCGAAAATGGTCCCGTCGGGGGTGTTTCTCAGAATGATCTGCATCGAGGACAGGGCGATGTCCACGATGGTGCCGTTTCTGTAAACCGTCGAGCCGTTGTTTTTTGAAAACAGCACGGCGGAAATCGAACATTGCTTTCGCGGGGACTGCCGTTTTTCACCGTGGAGTGACAGCGGGTTCTCCTGCAAGAGCACGTGTTCTGTGAGCACGTCTTCGATCAGTGAAGAAATGGTTTTGTTTTCGATCCGGCAAACGGCCTTGAGCTTTGCGAGGGTTGTGTCGTCGGTACGGAAGGAAATTTTAGTGCTTTTCCGTGCGTTTGTTTTTTCCAGATTGTCCATGATGCACCAAAATGAACCGAGTCAAATGTCGGAGTTCTGTTTTATTCAATGATTTTTTTTGTTATTCCATAATTCCGATTGCTTTTCAATAATCTTTTTTCTGTTATAGTTTCAGTTGTTCACGTGTTGCCGCGCCTTGTGCAGAATCGATGGAATTTTCCGCGCGATCGCATGACGTTCTGGAAAGTTGGAGGCATCCATCATGTTTGGCTGACGTGTGCGGGGGGCTGTGGGGTGATCGGTCTGGAAGCCACATGCTACGGCCTGTAGCGGCTCGTGGAAGGGAATCGGAGGGGTGGTTGCCTGGTCGCGGGAGGATGTCCTGGCTTCAGGACGAAAAAAAGGCTCCGTAAAACGGAGCCTTGAAATTTGGTAGCGAGGGAGGGAATTGAACCCCCGACACTGCGGATATGAGCCGCATGCTCTAACCGTCTGAGCTACCTCGCCATGTTGTTCGCTTGAGGTGTCCCCCGAAGCGAAGTCGGTTAATATAGAGGGGGCCTGCAAATGGCAAGCACTTTTTTGAGCCTCGTGCAAACTTGGCTGGTCGAGAGTCGACATGGGCATTTCTTGTTGCCCGCCAGTCTGGATGAACGGTCGCGAATTTCCGCAGCCAGATGGGTTGATTCCAGCGTAGCCGGCCCATATCAGGCGTTTTCGGGCGCAAACCGGGCTCTGGCCCGCGAGGTGGCGTGGCTTCCAGGGTGTTTTTGGAGAATTGCCTCTTTGAAGGTTTTGATCTAGTGGTTAACAAGTACGATAAAGATGTTTCGCTCCCGGACAGACACGTCCGGGACAACAGCAGGAGGGTCGATATGAATGCCAACAAACGTGCGCACATTCGCAAGGATTGTCTCGTGCCTGTCCGCTTCACCTACGAAGGGCAGCACAAGACGCACTACGCCAGAATGATCAATTACGGGGACGGCGGACTGTGCCTCAAGACCCGCACGCCCATCGAGCAGGGCGCGAAGCTGGAACTGTCGCTGGAAGGGTACACCCCCAGGGAATCGTCCCTCGGTGAGTTTGATCGCTATCCCGTGGCGGTATGCTGGACCAAGCAGATTCCGGAGCGGGGCCTGCCCGTTTACGAGACCGGGTTGAAGTACAGGGGATAAAGGGCCGGCCATCCGGCCCTTTTCTTTCCTTAGAACCGAGGACCGTTGAAAAGCAGGTCTTCCGGCAATTCGGCGACGTTGCGAGTGCCCGTCATGACCATGGCCTGCATGAGTTCCGTGCGCAGGGTCTGCGTGTAGGCCATGACGCCTTCGGTCAGGCCGCCCACGGCCGCGATGCTGAAGGGGCGGCCGACCATGACCGCGTCCGCGCCAAGGGCGAGCATCTTGAGCACATCGGCGCCGGTGCGAATCCCGCCATCCACGATGAGGCCGAGCTTTCCCTTCATTTCCTTCGCGATTCCCGGAAGCACGGCCGCAGTGCCCGGCGTGTGATCCAGCACCCGCCCGCCATGGTTGGAGACGACTATGGCATCGGCGCCCGCCTCCAGTGCCAGCTTCGCATCCTCCACGGTCATGATGCCCTTGACGATGAATTTGACCCCCGCCTTGGCAATGATCTCGCGCAACGTCTCCACGGGCTTCGGGGAGACGGGGCGGCCCATTTTGCGGAGGGTGATGAGCCCGGCCGCATCGATGTCCATGCCGATGATGGACGCGCCTGAATCCTTGGCCTTGGCCAGCTTTTCGTAAAGTTCAGCGTCCTCCCAGGGCTTGATGAAGGGGATGCCGTGTCCGCCCGCCGCCGAGATGGCCGCGAAGCCGGCTTCGTGGATGAAGGGCGGCACGCCGTCACCGGTGCAGCCGATGATGCCCGACTGCTTGCAGCCGTCGATGACTGCCGCGACATACTCTTCCTCGGTTCTCTTGCCGCCCATGTTGAAGGACACTCCGCCGATGGGCGCAGCCAGGACGGGCATGGCCAGGTCGAGGCCAAGCAGGGACGTGGAGGTGTCCGGCTCGGTTATGTCGTGCACGAGACGCATGTTGAAGGTGTAGCCAGCCAGAGCCTGCACGTTGGCCATGAAGGCCGACCCGGTGCCAAGGCCGCCCATCCCCGGGACCTCCCCGGCGCACGCCTTTCCATTGCAGACAGGGCAGACGCGACAGTATCCGGTCATCAGGTCGCGGGCGGTTTTGCGAATTTCCTTCATGTGTTCATTCTCCGTTTTTTGAGGTGAATACGATGTTCCTGGCGTGCTCGAGATGTTCCGTCATTGCTGCGCGCGCACCTTGGGGGTCGCGGCGGCGGAGCGCTTCCAGGATTTTCATGTGGGCCTCCAGTGACGTGCGGCTCCTGGCCGGCGACTGCAGCGCCTCGTCCCGGCTCTCGGAGAGCATGTCGTGCATCTCTTCCATGAGGCGGACGATGGATGAGTTTTCCGTCGCCACCGCAATGGCGTCATGAAAGCTCTGATCGATCTCGTAGACGGGCCGTCCTTCCCGCAGGGCCAGGTCGTAGGCCTCCATGATGCCGTGCAGTTCCTTCAGGGTCCGGGCGGAGATGCGCTGCGCAGCCAGATGGGCGATTTGCGGCTCCAGCAGCAGGCGCAGCTCGAAGATGTCGCCCAGCCTGTGTCTTTCCTGCGCGAAGATTTCTCCGAACTGGCGGGTCAGATCCGCCTCGCTGCCTGCCGTGATGAACGTGCCCGCCCCCGGCCTGCTTTCAAGCACGCCCTTCTGTTCCAGACTTTTGATGGCTTCCCGCACCGAGTTCCGCGATACGCCGAAAAGCGACGCCAACTGGCGTTCCGGCGGGAGGCGGTCGCCGGGTTTGAGATCCCCGGTTTCGACCAGGGACTGCAGGCGATGGGTGATTTCTTCGTAGATTCTTTTCTGATGCAGCGGTGTGCTCACGGTTGCGCTCCCTTGAAATTGGTCCTACCAATATTCCAGGGACTGGGCAAACGCAAGCGGATGATTCAACGTAGGGCATTCATTGTGAGCTTTGTTTCGGGTCATGCCGCGTTGCCACATACCTTGAACTCAATTGCATGGGGGGCGAAGATGGATGACAAACGGATCGTGGAACTGTTCGAAGCCTATTTCGAAAAGTACAAGAAGACCGAAGGGGACCGGACAAGCTGGTCCGCATTTTGGACCGTGTACACCGCGGGGCGCAGCTTCGAGATCAACATGACCAAGTGTCCGAAGGGGACCCGCTTCAAGATTTTTTGCGACAAGCGGAAAGTCGGAGAGATCGAAGGGTGGGATGCGTTCCTGGGGAGCCTGGATCAACTTGAGAAGGACTATGCTCCCGCTTTCGGGCGGGAAGATTTCTTCTCCCAGATGGAAGAGATGCTCTGAGTTCGTGAGTGCCGGGGGGCGCGATGGGCCCGTGTGCCGTGCCCGGCTTTCGGGCCGAGGCGTCACACGGGGCGGACAGGGGCGGTTTCGGCTCAGGGATAGATCGTGTCCGCCTCCTGGCGGCGCAGTTCGGTCACATGGGCGTGCATTTTTTCGACAACGGACTGGATGTCCTGGGTGTCGCCCTCGATTTTGGGGATGAGCGACAGGCTGAAGGCGTTTTCGGCCCTGTTGAGGACGTTGCACTGGAGCAGGTAATCCGTCTTGGTCCGGTATCCCGCACGGATCAGGGCTTCCGGCGACCCGCCGTGCGCCTCAAGGAGCGTACGGTAGTGGTCCGTGAGGACGTCCATCCACTCAGCGAACAGCGGCAGGGCGTGTTCCGGGATGGCGCCGGCCTTTTCCAGCAACAGGGGCGTGTCCACGGAGGATCCGGACTCCAGGGCTTCCATCGCCGCGTCGAGGGCCAGACGGCGGGGTTTGAGGTAGTTTTCGACGAAGTCTTCCAGGCCGTTTTTGTACTGCGTCATCTTCTGGGCGAAGAAGACGAAGAAGACAGGGACGAAAATCATCCACAGCGGCGGTTTGGGCTTGTCGAGCACTCCAACGGCCAGTTTGCTGGCCATCTTTTTTTCATGGTCCAGGATGAGCTGTTTTTTTTGTGCGAAGTTGGTCATGGCGTATGTCCGTATTGAGTGGCGTCTTCGGGGTCAAGGAGCGTTTTCAATCACGTCCGGATCGCTCAGGGCACAATTTCGGCCTGCGCCTGGATTCCGGCCGGCAGCCTGATATTGAACCTCTTCAGTTCGTACGCGCTGAACCGGTATGATCCCGCAGTGGCCGTGTAGGGGTGAATGGCGGAGGGGGGCGTTCCGGCAAGGATCCGGCAGGCGATTTCCCCGGCTGCCAGACCCTGGTCGTAGGCGCTCAGGACATGTCCGCCGATCGTCTTGCCCTTGCCTACCGCAAAATCCCAGAAAGCGAAGATGGGGACGGGCGTGTTGGCGTTGGCCCAGGCCAGCACCTCCTCCTCGGGCACATGCGCGTTGTTGCTGTCGCGCAGGGTGTGGTAGAGGCCGATGTACACGGTGTCAAAGCCGTCCTTCTTGGCATTGAGCAATGCCTCCCGCCATTTTTCGACATCCGAGAACTGTTTGAGATCAACCCGCACCTTGCCCAGTTCGAGACGGGGCTGGCCCTGGAAGGCTTCGTTCACGACGGCGTCGGAGGTCACGTCCGAATCGAAGAGGACGAGCACCCTGGTGTCCTCCGTGTTCACCAGCTTGCACATGGAGTGCAGGGAGCGTTTGAGAAGCGGGCGTTCGAGCACGCCGGTGATGTTTTGGGCCGGGTACAGGCCGTAGTCGCGCGGATTGCCGTTGAGGCCGACATAGACGACTGGGACAGGTCCGTCCTTCAGCCGCGGCCCGATGAATCTGGCCGCGTTGTCGTCGCAGAGGATGACGAGGTCGAAGCGCAGTTTGCGGACTTCCTCCCAGACCTTGTCCGCCTGGGCTTGATGGTGTTCCCGCAGGGTACGCTTGGTGTCGAGATAAAAGTGCCGGATTGCAGCATCGCGCGGCAGGGATTTCAAAAGTCCGCGGGTTAGACTTTGTTCCCAGGCATATTCCTTGTGATAGCTGTGAATGATGCCTATGGTGGTTTGTGAAAAGGCCGTGGATAGGGTCGCGCACATGAAAATAAAGGACAAGAGCATAGTCCGCATACCCGTCTCCCTGTGATGAGTTTTCGGATACATCATGACTACCACCGGACGTGCCAAAGAACAACATGAACTCGCCAGAATTGTTCACCTCGCTGACCCCTTCTCCTGAATCCGTCATCCGGAACTCCGGGCAGACGGCAGGCAAGGCCGGGGCTGGGAGGACAGGCCGTTTGCTGCTTTGCATTGTCCTTTCCGTCGGCCTGCACGCCTTTGTGCTCCTGGGGATGGATATGCGGCAGGACATACGGCGGGGCCAGGCCCGGCTCGTCATGATCGACATCGTCGCGCCTCCTTCCCGCCCCGCGGCATCGGCGACTGCAGCTGCGCCGCCCGCTGCGCCCGTCCCGCCTCCTGTAGAACCCGTCAAAACCGCCAAGAAAACTCCCGCACGTCCGCCCAAACCTGCGGTCAAGACCACGTCGAAACGCAGCCATGCCGTGTCCCGCGTGAAAGAGGCCGTTTCC
>CALMTS010000341.1 GCA_937872685.1 uncultured Desulfomicrobium sp. | reverse complement strand
TGATGGAGACCATGAACGAGGGCGAAACCCTGGAGTGCATCTATGCACCCGCCACGGGAACGACCCTTCGCATCCGCGGGCAGGTCAAAGGCGTGATCGAGGGCAAGGATTTCAACGACGCCCTGCTGGCCTGTTGGATCGGCCCCAAGCCAGGGCCGGGCGAAAAATTCAAGGCCGGCATTCTGGGCCACCGCTGACACGAGGCGCCGCGAGGCGCCTTTTTCATTTCCTGCGCCAGGGAAAATAACGGCTGAGGGCCTCCCAGGCATAGCGCACGCTCCGCACCACGAACAGGCCGAGCACCGTGAGCAGGGCGGCGTTGGTCCTGGCCGCCTGCACCGCGGACTCCTGAAAATAGCTTTTGGCGTGCCTGTATTCCTCCTCGACCGGGGTGATCACGGGTTCTTCCCCCTTCTCCACCGGCACGAGGGCGTCTTTCTTCTCTTCCATCAAAACCTTCTCCCTATGAATTCGCCCACCAGGCGATTGAAGACATCCATATCCCCGCCCGACCCGTAGCGCAGCGCGGCATACGCGTCCACGAGATCCCGGACGGCGGGGCCGAGCTCCGGCCTCTCCCTGGCGATGCGCGACGCGTAGTCCAGCGGGCCCTCGGCCGCGCCCCGGGGCAGCCCGGCGCGCTCCATCCTGCGGCAAAACCGCGCGTACAGAAGGACAACCGGGTCCGGGGGCTGACGGCGCGAGCGCAGCATGAACCAGAAGACCGCCCCCAGCACCACGGCCAGGCCCAGGGCCAGCAGGCCGGCGAGCTTTCCGGCCCCCTCGCGGGTGGAGGGGTCGAAACCCAGCCGCTGCCACAGGCTGCGCTGCCGGTCGTGGCTGAAGCCGAGCACCCACTGGTTCCAGGAATTGTTGGCCGCGTCCCAGCCCAGCTGGAAAAAGCGGGCCGCCCGGCGCAGGATGCGCGCCCCTCCGGGCATGTCCACGCCCTGCCCCTGGGGCGAGGTCACGGCCTCCGCGCCGAAAGCCAGCCGCTGCGGCGCCACCACCGAGGTCGGATCGACCCGCAGCCAGCGCCCCCCGTCCCAGGCCTCGACCCAGGCGTGGGCGTCGGACTGGCGGACGATCATATACTCGCCCATGGGGTTCATTTCCCCACCCTGATACCCAGCCACCACCCGTGCAGGCACACCCGCCGTGCGCAGGAGGAAGGTCATGGCCGAGGCGTAATGTTCGCAGTATCCCCTACGGGACGCAAACAAAAATTGATCGATGATGTCCCCTTCCATGGCCCCGGGCTGCAGGCTGTACACGAAGCCCCCGTCGCGGAAAAGGGCCAGTGCGGCGTCAATCATGGCGCGGGTCCCGAGGCCTGCGGCCTTCCATCCCAAAGCCAGCTCCCGGGCCTGCGGGTTGCCCTCCCCGGGCAGCGCCGTCCATTCGGGGCCCGGCGCCCTGGAAACGCCCGCCACCGGCGCGGAGACGAGTTCGAAACGCATGCGCGAGCGGACCATGCGCAGGCTGGCCAGGGTGCGGTCCGAGCGCAGCACGGTCCCGCGCGGCGCCGCGACGGGCAGGTCCAGGGCGAAGAGCCACTCCTTGCCGTGGGGTTCCAGGGTCAGGGCGTACTCGACGCGGTCCGGCGGAAGCACGTCGTCCCTGGCGGCCAGCTCGAAAGGCAGAGCCCGGAACCACCTGGCCCCGTCGAAGGAGTCCAGGACCAGCCCGCGCCAGTACAGGGCGTCGCGGTCCGGAACCGGGCCGGCGAAATCCACCCGGAAGGCGACCTCGGCCGACAGGGACAGGCTGGACACGGAGCCGGGCTCCAGGGTGTCGCTGAAGCCCGTCACCCCCTCGTCGCGGTCGTCCTGCACGCCCCACAGGGCGCCGGGCAGGCGCGGGAAAAAGACGAAGAGCAGCAGGGCCAGGGGCAGGGACTGGGCCAGCAGAACCGCCCCACGCCGCAGGTCCGGAGCCAGCCGGGCCTGGGCCGAATGCAGGTGGACCAGGGCCGCGGTCACGGCCAGGACCGAGAAGATCATGTAGGCGCTCATGACCAGGCCCTGGGAATAGAGCACGTTGGTCACGACCACGAAGTAGGCCAGGAACAGCAGGGCCAGCATGTCGCGCACGGACTTGCTCTCGATGGCCTTGAGCCCGAGCATGAGGGACAGCAGCGCCACCCCCTCGTCGCGGCCGAAGGAACGCCCGTACCAGGCGAAGACCAGCGCCAGGCAGGCCAGGGCCAGGATGACGCGCAGCCAGCGCGGCGGCACGGCCCAGCCGCGGTACTGCATGCCCAGGGCGTAGCCCCAGGCCGCGCAGACGAAGGCGCCCACAAAGAGGGGCACGCGCAGGAGGTGCGGGGCGAAGGCCACGGCCAGGGCGGCCAGGACCACGCTGAAGCGGCGCTTGTCGTGGATCACGGCGCCTCCGGGAGCAGGGCCAGGGCCTCCAGGCAGCGGTGCGCGTGGGCCGCCCCGCTGGCCGGCTCGATGGACAGGGACGGCAGGCGCAGGCCATAGGACAGGCCCGTGCGTTCGGCTTCACGCACCAGGCCGGCCAGGAGGCTGATGCGCTCCTCGTACTCCGAGGCGCGGACCTCGTTCCAGTCGAAGACCAGGGTCCGCGCCACGCCCGCGCGGTATTCCTTGGAGAACAGTCCCGCGCCCCTGGCCGAAGCCTTCCAGGAGATGCGCGACGGCCCGTCCTCGGGCCGGTAGGGGCGGATGCCGCCGAACTCCCCGGACGACGACACGGCGCCGAGCCCCCCGTCCTCGCCGGTCCCGAGCATGAGGTGCCAGTCCAGGGCGTCCACGGGCAGCCGCCGCGGATAGACCAGGCCGGTCACGGGCAGGATGAGGGGCGACCAGGCCCGGAACAGCCCCAGGGGGTAGCGGGTGGCGAGCACGACCTTGCCCAGGGGCAGGAGGCCGCGCCGGAATGTCGGCACGCCGAGGTCCAGTTCGCGCCCCTCGCCCGCCGCCAGGGACATTTCAGCCGTGCCGTCCCCGGCGCGCACGCTTACGCGCCTGCGTTCGCGGCCTCCGGAGCGGAAAAAAAGCTGCAGCCGCGCCTCCTCGCCGCACGAAGCGGGCAGGAGCCGCCCGTGCTCGATCTCAAGTCCCGCCAGGTTTGCGTAGGCGTGGATGGCGGAGACGACGGCGACGCTGCCGAGGATGAAGGTCAGCAGGAAGGCGAGGTTGTTGGTGTAGTTGATGGCGGCCAGGAGCATGGCCAGCAGGAAGACCCCGAAGACCGCCCCGGCCCTGGTGGGCAGGATGAAGATCCGCTTCCGGGTCAGGCGCGCGGGCAGGGCGGCCCGCTGGCGGGCCAGGATCAGGTTCCGGATGAACCGTGGGAGAGCCATGAACGCTCCGCGCCCATCAAGGGATGGGCACCGCCTCCAGAACGGCCGCCATGTCCACGGGCGTGCCGCCGGCCGGGCGCAGCCGGTGCACGGCCAGGCTCGGAAAGACGGCCTGCACGTCTTCGGGCAGGACGTAGTCCCGGCCGTCCAGGAAGGCCCAGGCCCGGGCGGCACGGACCAGGGCCTGGCCGGCCCGCGGCGAGAGGCCGTTGACGAACCGCCCGCCCGCCCGGGTCCACTCCAGCAGGTCGCGCACGTAGCGCAAAAGCGGCGTGCTGGTGCGGACGTGATCCACCTGTTCCTGGAGGTCGAGAATTTCGTCCGCGCTGGTCACGGCCTCGGGCAGCACCGGCCGCCCCCCGTGCTGGCTGCGGCCCAGCAGTTCGAGCTCCGAGTCCAGGTCCGGGTAGCCCAGGCTGATGCGGAAGAGGAAGCGGTCCAGCTGGGACTCGGGCAAGGGATAGGTCCCGGCCTGGTCCAGGGCGTTCTGGGTGGCCAGGACGAAGAAGGGCCGTGGCAGCAGGCGCGTGCTGTTGTCCAGGCTGACCTGCTGCTCCTCCATGACCTCCAGCAGCGCGCTCTGGGTCCGCGGCGTGCCGCGGTTGATCTCGTCGGCCAGGAGCACGTTGGTGAACACGGGGCCGGGATGGAAGACAAAGGCCGATTCGGCCGCGTCGAACACCGAGACCCCCAGCACGTCGGCGGGCAGGAGGTCGTTGGTGAACTGCACGCGCTTGAAGTCCAGCCCCAGGACCGTGGCCAGGGCCTTGGCCAGGGTGGTCTTGCCGATGCCCGGGATGTCCTCGATGAGGAGATGCCCCCGGGCCAGGAGGCAGGCCATGGACAGGCGCAGCTGCAGGTCCTTGCCCAGGACCACGCCGCCCAGCAGATCCAGGGCCCGCCGCAGGGTATCGACCACGTCAGGCCCCCAGGAGCTGGCCCATGGAATAGAGCTGCCCGGCTTTCTGGCCCGAGAGCCAGGCTGCGGCCCGCAGGGCGCCGCGGGCGAAGTTCTCGCGCGAATGGGCGCGGTGCGTGACCTCGATGCGCTCGCCGGGGCCGAAAAAATAGACCGTGTGATCGCCGACCACGTCGCCGCCGCGCAGGGCGTGCACGCCCAGTTCCTCGTGGGGACGCGCACCGACAATGCCCTGGCGTCCGTAATTGCCCACGTCCTCCATCTTCCAGCCGCGCGACTGGGCCAGGACCTGGGCCAGCTTCACGGCCGTGCCGCTGGGGGCGTCCTTCTTGTGGTGGTGGTGGATCTCGGTGATCTCCATGTCGTAGGCCTCGCCGAGGATGCGTTCGAGCATGGGCAGGACGCGGACCAGGGCGTTGACGCCGATGGACATGTTGGGGGACCAGAAAATCGGGGTCTCCCTGGCCAGGGTTTCCAGCTCGGCCAGCTGGTCGGCCGAGAGACCGGTGGTTCCGATGACCACGGGATTGCCGGTTCTGGCCGCCTTGCGGGCCGTGGAGAGGCTCACTTCCGGGGCCGTGAAGTCAATGACCGTGGCGCCCTTGCAGGACGGCAGCAGGTCCTGCAGGTCATAGGCCACGGGGCAGCCCAGAAGCTCCAGCCCACTGCTGTACTCGGCCCGCTCCACAACACCGCGCACGCTGAACTGGTCGGAATCCGTGGCCAGGTTGACCAGGGTGGACCCCATCCGCCCCTTGGCGCCCATGATGATGACCGGAATGCTCATTGTCAGACTCCTGTGTTTGATTGCTCGCCCGCACCGACGAGGCGCAGGTATTCGTCTTCCTGCAGGACGGTGGTCCCGAACTGCCGGGCCTTGTTCATCTTGGACGCCCCGACGTTCTCGCCGCAGACCAGGTAATCGGTCTTGGCGTTGACCGCGCTCTGCACCAGGGCCCCCAGGGCCCGGGCCTGTTCCTGCATCTCCTCGCGGGAACCGCGCATCTTGCCCGTGAAGACCACGTGCCGGCCCGCCAAGGGGCTGTCCGCGGATTTTTCCCGGGCCGCCCCCGTGGAGCGTATGCGGAAACCCAGCCCCAGCAGGTGGCGCAGGGTCGGGGCCAGGCGCGCCAGCCCCGCGGCGATGGAGCGGGCCGTGATGGCGCCGAAGCCGTGAATGGCCTCGATGCGCTCAACCCCCGCCTCCGGCAGCTCCTCCAGGCGGAAATTCTCCAGCAGCCTGCGGCTGTCGCCCTTGCCCAGATCCTCTATGCCGAGTGCGGCCAGAAAACGCCAGTCCTCGACCTCGCGGGTGCGGCTCAGGTACACGGCCTCGGCCAGGTTGGCCGACTGGACGGGCCCGAAACCCATGGCGCGGAAATCCTCCTCGCCCAGCTCGTACACCTTTTCGAGGCTGTCATACCCTGACCCGACCATTTTTTCCACGGTTTTGCGGCCGAACCAGTCGGCGTTGCCCAGGGTCTTGAACCAGTGCTCGATGGTCTGCACGACCTGGTCCGGGCAGTGTTCGTTGCGGCAGATCAGAAAATCGTTCTCGCGCACCAGCGCCGTTGCGCAGGACGGACAGTTTTCCGGCAGCGCGGCCGGGGCGGGGACGAGCACCTCCTCCACCTTGGGGATGACCTCGCCGCTGCGGATGATCTCGATCTCCGCCCCAGGCCCCATGCCCTTCTTCTCCAGGAAACCGGCGTTGTGGGCCGTGACGCGGCGGATGGTCGCCCCGGACACGTTCACGGGCTCGACCATGAGCACCGGCGTGACCTTGCCCGTTCGCCCCACCTGCCAGACCACGTCCTCCACCACGGTCACCGCCGTCTCGCCCTTGCGCTTGACCGCGATCTGCCAGCGATAGTGGTGGCTGGTGGCGCCCATGGTGCGGCGCACGTCCTCGTCGACGACCTCCACGACCATGCCGTCCTGGGGGTAGTCGACCTGGGCGGACAGCTCCTCCGTGATCTCGTCCATGTGCGCCAGCAGCTCCGCCCCGCTCACCACCCTGCCGGGCAGTTCGGAATACGGCACAAAGTGCACGGCCTCGTCGGCGAGGGCTTTCTTGGCCAGCTCGTTGACCGTATCCGAAGACACGATGCCGACCACGAGGTTGCGCGGGTGCTCGAAGGCGTCCGAAAGATGCTCGTCGAAATAGCTCTGCAGGATGACCATCTCGCCTATGCCGCGCCCGCGGCCGCCCAGGGGGATCATGCCCTTGGCGAAGGCCGAGCTGACCTCGTAGCCGCTCTCGCCGTTGCCGCGGGTGACGAAATAGGTCCCGTCATCCCTGCCGGCCAGCCCGTCGAGCTTGGGCGTGACGCGGTAGCGCACGCCCGTCACCCCGATCTCGGCGGCCTCCTTCTCGACCCGGTTGACGAAGCGTTCGAGTTCCTCGGGCGTGTAGGCCTTGTCCGTGGAGAGCATGGGCACGGGATGGCGCACTTCCCGCTTTCCCGTGAAGGTCTCGGGCTCCACGCGGTGCAGAAAGGGATGGTCGGGCCGCAGCTCGCGCAGGCGCGCGATGAGCAGGTCGTACTGCGCGTCGTTGACCTGGGGCGCGCCGCGGCGGTAGGCCTCGTTGTACTCGGCCAGGCGTTCGGCCAGACGGTCGGCCTCCGAGGGCAGATTCAGGGGCAGGCTCATACGCTGAAGCCGTCCCCTGGCCGGCACGCGGCCTGCAATCCCGGAAAATTCTCGGGCGGGCCGACGGCGATGAGGGTGTCCGCAACCTCGATGCCCGTCTCGGGGTGCGGGTTGAAGATCATTTTACCGCCGGACTTTTCGATGGCGATGATCATGAGATTGAAGCGCGGGCGGATGCCGGAGGTGATGAGGTTCTTGCCGACCAGTTCGGAACCGGGCCGGACCTGGATCTCCTCCATCTGCAGGTTGTGGCCCTGGGTGGCCAGGTCCATGAAATCCGTGACCGTGGGGCGCAGCATGACCTGGGCGATGCGCTTGCCGCCGATCTGGTGCGGGGTCAGCACGCGGTTGGCCCCTGCCCGTTCCAGCTTGGCCACGGACTCGGGCCGGTCGGCGCGGGCGATGATGGTCAGCCCGGAGTTGAACTGGCGGGAGGAAAGCGTGATGTACACGTTCTCGGCGTCCTGGCTGACGCAGGCGAAGAGGCCCTTGGCCCGCTTGACCCCTGCGGCGATGAGGATCTCGTCCGTAGTGGCGTCCCCGGCCAGGAAGAGATGGTTGTCGCGTTCCAGCTCGAAGAGCAGCTCGGGGTCCTTTTCCAGGATGACCACGGGCAGGTTCTCGCGGCGGAACTCTTCGGCGATGACCGCGCCGATGCGCCCGTAACCGCAGATGATGTAATGGTTTTCCAGGGAATCAATCATTTTCTGCACTTTGCGTTTCCCCCATAAATCCTGCAGCCGGCCTTCGACCACGACCTGCGTGAAGGCGCCCACGTTGTAGGCGAAGCTGCCCACGCCCATGAGAATGAGAAAGGAGACCATGAGCCGCGCCCGGTCCGTGAGGGGATGCAGCTCCATGAACCCGACGGTGGAGAGGGTGATGACAACTTGATAGAAGCTGTCCAGCAGGCTCCAGCCCTCGACCACCAGAAAGATGAACATCCCGTAGGCGAACACCGCCAGCAGGAATCCGGCACCCAGGACCAGCGGGAAAAAGGAGCCGAACCGGAACTTCACGGTCTGGTACAGGCCGGTGAAACCGCGCAGTCCGGCGTTGCACCTGGGGAACAGGCGGCTAAACAGCGACTTTCGTAGTGAGCACGTGTTCATGATCGTGTGGCCCTCGACCCGTCCAGCCCATAGCGTTTTTCCAGGCTCTTCATCCGGTCCCTGATGCGCGCGGCTTCCTCGAATTCGAGCATCTCCGCGGCCTTGCGCATCTCGCGGCCCAGCCGGGCCACTTCTTTGGCCGCATTCTCCGGGCCCGGGTCGTAGTCGGCCCCGCGCTCCGCGGCCCGCTCCTGCGCCCTGATCTCCTGGTGCAGCTCATACAGCACGTTCTCGGACTTCTTGCGGATGGACTGCGGCGTGATGCCGTGCTCCTCGTTGAAGAGGGACTGCCGCTCGCGCCGCCGCCGCGTCTCGTCCATGGCCTCGGCCATGGAGCGGGTCACCTTGTCGGCGTAGAGCAAAACCTTGCCCCGCACGTTGCGCGCGGCCCGCCCGAAGGTCTGGATCAGGGAGCGGGTCGAACGCAGGAAGCCCTCCTTGTCCGCGTCCAGTATGGCTACCAGAGAGACTTCCGGTATATCAAGGCCTTCGCGCAGCAGGTTGATGCCGACCAGCACGTCGAACTCCCCGGCGCGCAGGGCCTGGATGATGGCCACGCGCTCCAGGGTGTCGATGTCCGAGTGCAGGTATCGTGCGCGCACGCCGCGGGCCTGGAGGAACTCCGTCAGGTCCTCGGCCATGCGCTTGGTCAGGGTCGTGACCATGACCCGCTCTCCCGCCGCGATGCGCTCCAGGCACTGGCCCATGAGGTGGTCCATCTGCCCGTTCGTCGGCACGATTTCCATCTCCGGATCGATAAGGCCCGTGGGCCGGATGATCTGCTCCACCACCACGCCCTGGGCCCGCTCCAGCTCCCATGGCCCCGGCGTGGCCGAGACGAAGACGGCCGTGCCGATGCGCTCCAGGAACTCGTCGAAGCACAGGGGGCGGTTGTCCAGGGCCGAGGGCAGGCGGAAGCCGTAGTCCACCAGGGTCTGCTTGCGCGAGCGGTCGCCGTTGAACATGCCGCCGACCTGGGGCACGGAGATGTGCGACTCGTCCATGAACAGCAGGAAATCCTTGGGGAAATAGTCCAGCAGCGTGGCCGGCGGCTGTCCCGTCGTACGGCCGTCGAGGTGCAGGGAATAGTTTTCGATGCCGTTGCAGTAGCCCAGCTCCTCGATCATCTCCAGGTCGAGCTGCGTCTTCTGCTCCAGGCGCTGGGCCTCGACGAGCATGTTGCGCTCACGGAAATATTCGAGGCGCAGGCGCAGCTCCTCGCGGATATCGGCCATGGCCCGGACCAGGTTGTCGCGGTCCGAGACGTAGTGGCTGGCCGGGTAGATGACGGTCTTCTGCACGCGGGACAGGATCTCGCCCGTCAGCGGGTCGGTCTCGTAGATGCCGTCGATCTCGTCGCCGAAGAACTCCAGGCGCAGGGCCTGCTCGTGTTCGTAGGCCGGGATGACCTCCAGCACGTCGCCGCGCACGCGGAAGGTGCCGCGGTGCAGGTCGTAATCGTTGCGCTCGTACTGCACGTCCACCAGGCGGCCGATGACGGATTCCATGGAGACCGCCTGCCCGCACTCCACGGGAATGACCATCTTGGCGTAGTACTCGGGCGAACCCAGGCCGTAGATGCAGGAGACCGAAGCCACGATGATGACGTCGCGCCGGGTCAGCAGGGCGTGGGTGGCGGCGTGGCGCAGCTTGTCGATGTCCTCGTTGATGGCCGAGTCCTTCTCGATGTAGGTGTCCGAGTGCGGCAGGTAGGCTTCGGGCTGGTAGTAGTCGTAATAACTGACGAAATACTCGACGGCATTGCGCGGGAAGAGGCCCTTGAACTCGTTGTAGAGCTGGGCGGCCAGGGTCTTGTTGGGGGCCATGATCAGGGCCGGCCTCTCGGTCCTGGCGATGACGTGGGCCATGGTGAAGGTCTTGCCCGAGCCCGTCACGCCCAGCAGGACCTGATCGCGCACGCCCTGCGTGACCCCCGCGCAGAGGGCGTCGATGGCCGCGGGCTGGTCGCCGCGCGGGATGAATTCGGATTCGAGATGGAAGAGGGACATGGGCACCTGCACGCCGCGCAGCGGGCGCGGCGCAGTGAATGGCTACCTGGGCCGGATGCCCAGCACGTTGGGCGCGGGCCAGAAATTACGGTTGCTGCCTTGAAAGAAATCGGACTGGTACTCGCCCACGAAACGGCCTACGTAGCCGCCCGCGTCCACGAACATGGCCGCGTCCGCCCCGCCCTCGACATACATTGCCCCGATCAGGTCCAGGGGCAGCTCGATGAGGGCCTGGGCGAACTCGTGCATGGACACCCGCGGCCGGCAGTGGACGAACAAGAGCCGCCCTTCCCGGTCCATGGCGATGGCCGCGGCGGAATGGCGGCGGTCGCCGGGCTCCCAGAGGTTCTCCCGGTCCCGGCTGATGAGCCGGTAATTCTGGACGATGCCGTCGTACATGTCGAGGACATCCTGCCAGTCCTGGTCGGCCTTGCGGTCCACCCAGCGCACGCGGGGCAGGGAGGGGTCCCGGGGCTGAAAAGCCAGAAAAGCCCCGTAGTTCGGGTGGATGAAGGCGTTGACCGTAACCCGGGCGTCCCGCATGTACCCCGTGCTGCGCAGACGGTCGTCGGAACGGAACATGCCGGCGTTGATGACGGCCGCGAACCCCATGCGCCTGGCCCACTCCTGCATGCTGTACATCTCCCCCGAGTTCAGGGCCGAACCCAGGGCCAGGTCGTACCGCTCGGGATCAATGCGCAGCACGGCCATATGCCCCTGCAGGCCCGCCAGGTCGCCTTCCTGGTCCGGGATCAGAAACTCGCGCAACTCAAGGCCCGGCGCCAGAGGGCGCCAGTCCTCCGCAGACAGCGCGGAGGCGGAGGCGCAGAGCACCAGGATGGTTACGAGGGCGCGTGGGAAAAGGGCGAACATGCTGGCAACTCCCTAGGGCGACGGCCGGGCAGATGAAAAATCATTTCACAGAAGCGGAATCATTTCAAGCAGAACGGGCATGCCGGCATTGAAGCCGATCCCAAACCATGCTAGGCATCAACGGAAGTTGACGAAAACGCCTGTTCACGGAGGAAGCTCTCATGGAGATAGTCCGCAAGGAACCGCAGTCCCCGCCGCCCTGCCCGCGCGGGCACGTCGCCACCATCTGCATCCGGACCTTCAAGGGCCGCAAGGATGTCCTCGCCCACCTCTTCCGTCCGAACTGGGGCGCCGAGGAAGGGAATTACCCTTGGGAACTGCTCGTGGAGGAAGACCTTGAGCCGGGAGGGCGGGGCAACAGCCGCGAGGTCGTGCTCGAATCCTTCACCGCCGAAGAGATGGACCAGATCGTCGAGTATCTGGCCAACCGCTATGCCGACCGTCTGACCCGCATCTCCACCAACGTCCTGAGCTTCCCCCTGCCCGCCGGATTGCTGCCCCTGCGTTCCATGCCCGAAGGAAAGGACATCGGACGCATCCGCTTCGAGATCGTGCCGGGCTACCCGCTGCCCTTCACCGTGCACGGGCTCTACGACCTGAGCCAGCACAAGCCCATGGATCCCGGCCTCGCCCGGGATTAATCCCGGCTCTCCTCAGCCTCGAAGCTCTGCCGCAGGAGGCGGAACAGCGCCCTTCCATTCTTGGACGGCTTGCCCGCCGCCTTCTCGGCGGCCGCCTGGCGCGCGAGCCGTCCCACCTGCTGCGGGTCCAGCCCGAAGCGCCCGACAAGCTCCGCGAGCACCTCGCGATCGCCCTCGATCAGGGCGTCCCTCCACTCCTCGATCTGATGAAACTCCTCGGCCTGCCGGTAGCGCAGCTGGTCCAGCTCTTCCACGGCCTGACGCAGGGGCTCGGGGTCGACCCGGCGCATGACCGTGCCGATGAACTGCAATTGCCGCCGCCTGGCCTCCTTGTCCCGGAGGGTATGGTGGAAGCGGATGGCCTCGGCCAGGTCGTCGGGCAGGTTCAGGCGCCCCAGCTGCTCGGGCGCCAGCTCCAGGAGGCTCTCCCCGAGCTTCTGCAGGGCGACCATGTCGCGCTTGCGCTGGGACTTGCTCGGCCGGCCTTCCCAGTCTTCCTCGTTTCCATGGACAAATTCAGTCATCGTGCGGCTCCGTTGTGTTCGTTTCCGGCCGGACGCAGGCCAGGCGCCTGTCCCGCAGACCCCAGGGCCCGCGCAGGAAAGGCAGCTCCAGGGCCGTGCGCAGCCGGGAGAGAAATTCGACCCGCGGCACTTCGAACCCGCCGAAGCGGACCATGTGCGCGGTGGTTTGCTGACAGTCGAAAAGGGTGAAACCCGCGCGGTCCAGAGCCCGCATGAGCGTCACCAGGGCGGCCTTGGAGGCGTCGGGTTCGCCGTAGAACATGGATTCCCCGAAAAAGGCCCCGCCCATGGCCACGCCGTAAAGCCCCCCGGCCAGGACGTCCCCGGACCAGGCCTCGATGCTGTGGGCGAAGCCCAGCTCGTGCAGGCGGCAGTAGGCTGCCAGCATCTCGGGCACGATCCAGGTGCCGTGGGCGCCGTGCCGGGGCGTGTCGGCGCAGCGGGTGATGACCCGCTCGAAGGCCGTGTCCAGGGTGAAGCGGAAACGCCCCTGGCGCAGGATGCGCTCCAGGCGCCGGGGCACATGGATCTTCGAGGGTTCCAGGATGAGCCGGGGATCGGGGCTCCACCACAGGATGGGCGCGTTTTCGCTGTACCAGGGGAAAATGCCCTGCCCGTAGGCCATGAGCAGCCGCTGGGGGGAGAGGTCCCCGCCCACGGCCAGCAGCCCGTCCTCGTCGGCATGGGCCGGATCGGGGAAGGCGGGCTGGGCGTTGAGGGCGAAGACGGTCATGGCGCGCTCACCGCGGCGAGAAGGTGAACTCCAGCTCCTTGCCGTCCTTCAGCCCCATCTGCACCACGCCGCCGGAAGCCAGCTCTCCGAAGAGGATCTGGTCGGCCAGCCTGTCCTTGACTTCCTTCTGGATGAGCCGCCCCAGGGGACGGGCCCCGAAGGCCGGGTCGAAACCCTTCCTGGCCAGCCAGGCGCGCGCCTCGGGGGTCAGTTCCAGGGTCACGTTCTTGGCCGCCAGCTGGGCTCCCAGCTCGGCCATGAACTTGTCGACAATCCGCTCCATGATCTCCTGGGTCAGGGAATGGAAGGTGACAATGGCGTCGAGGCGGTTGCGGAACTCGGGGCTGAAGAGCTTCTCGATGGCGGCCATGCCGCGCAGGCCGCGGTCCTCCTCGGCGCCGGCCCGGAATCCGATGGCGTTGCCGCTCATCTCCCGGGCGCCGGCGTTGGAGGTCATGAGCAGGATCACGTTGCGGAAATCCGACTTGCGGCCGTTGTTGTCCGTCAGGGTGGCGTGGTCCATGACCTGCAGCAGGATGGAGAACATGTCCATGTGCGCCTTCTCGATCTCGTCGAGAAGCAGCACGCAGTGCGGCGTCTTGCGGATGGCGTCGGTCAGAAGCCCGCCCTGCTCGAAGCCCACGTAGCCGGGAGGCGCGCCGATGAGCCGGGCCACGGCGTGCTTCTCCATGTACTCGCTCATGTCGAAGCGCACGAAGGCCACGCCCAGGCAGTTCGCCAACTGTTTGGCCAGCTCGGTCTTGCCCACGCCCGTGGGCCCTGTCAGCAGAAAGGAGCCAAGGGGGCGCTCGGCGTTGCCCAGGCCCGCCCGGGAGCGCTTGATGGCCTGGGCCAGGGTCTCCACGGCCTCCTTCTGGCCGAAGACCTGGGCACCCAGCTCCTCTTCGAGGCGTGCCAGGCGGTCGCGGTCCGAGGCCGTGACACGGGAGCTGGGGATGCGGGCCATGCGGGCCACCACTTCCTCGACGTCGCGGCGCGTGACGGACTTGCGGCGGTTCCTCTCGCCCGAGAGGACGAAGATGGCCCCGGCCTCGTCGATGACGTCGATGGCCTTGTCGGGCAGGAAACGGTCGTTGATGTGCCGGGCCGAAAGCTCCACGGCGGCCGTGATGGCCGAGGGCTGGTACTTCACCCCGTGGAATTCCTCATAGTAGGGCTTGAGGCCCATGAGGATCTTCTCGCTCTCGGCCACGGTGGGCTCCACGATGTCGATCTTCTGGAAGCGCCGGGAAAGGGCGCGGTCCTTCTCGAAATGGTTCTTGTACTCTTCGTAGGTGGTGGAGCCGATGCAGCGCAACTCGCCCGAGGCCAGCACGGGCTTGAGGATGTTGGATGCGTCCATGGACCCGCCGCTGGTGGAGCCGGCGCCGACGATGGTGTGGATCTCGTCGATACAGAGGATGGCCCCGTCCATGGCCTTGAGTTCGGAGATGACGCCCTTGAGGCGCGCCTCGAAATCGCCGCGGTACTTGGTCCCGGCCAGGAGGCTGCCCATGTCCAGGGCGAAGATGCGGGTCTCGGCGAACTGCTCGGGCACCTCGCCGCGGGCGATCTTGAGGGCCAGCCCTTCGGCCACGGCGGTCTTGCCCACGCCGGGGTCGCCGACAAATATGGGGTTGTTCTTCTTGCGCCTGGCCAGGACCTGCAGGGTGCGCTTGAGCTCCTCGTCACGTCCGACCAGAGGGTCGATCTTTCCTTCCAGGGCCCTGGCCACCAGGTCCACGGTGAACTTTTCCAGGGCGCTCTGCTTGCCGCCCTCCCGGGTCTCGGCCTCGTCGCCGCCCCCGCCTTCGGGTACCTGATGCGAGATGTACTCGAGCACGGCCAGCCGGGTCAGGCCCTGGGCCTTCAGGTAATAGACGGCAAAGGCGTCTTCCTCTTCCAGCATGGCCGCCAGGAAATCACCGGCCTGAACCTGGCCCTTGCCCGCGGACTGGATGTGCAGGATGGCGCGCTGCATGGCGCGCTGCACGCTGACCGTCTGCACGATCTCGTGCTCGGGGCGCGGGTTGACGTCCAGATGGTCCATGAAAAACTGGACCAGCTGCTTGCGCAGGCGCTCGATGTCTATTCCGCAGCCGGCCAGCAGGCTTTGGCCCGAAGCGTCCAGCGTATAGCTGTAGAGCAGATGCTCCAGGGTCAGAAACTCGTGCTGGCGCAGCTTCACCTCACGCACGGCATTGCCGATTATTCTCTCCAGCTCCTTACTCAGCATTTACACCTCTTCCATGGAACAGCGCAGGGGGAAGGATCTGGCCTTGGCCATCTGGTGCACGATCTGCACCTTGGTCTCGGCCACCTCGGCCGTATAGATCCCGCAAAGGCCTATTCCCTTCTCGTGGACGCTCATCATGACGGCGAAGGCCTCTGCTTCGGATTTTCCGAAGACATTCATAAGCACCTCCACGACGAAGTCCATGGACGTATAATCGTCGTTATGCAACAAAACCTTGAACTGCCGGGGCTCCTGCAGCTGATCCTCGACAATGACATCGGGCTCGGAGCCGGGAACCTCATATGGTTCGGTCATGGATCACCCCGGCCTTATTCTTCGGTACCGTACTCGTCGATCCAGGCCTGCAGGATATCCACCACCTGCCGGGCCTGCTTGACCGAGGAGATGTTGAACTTCGAATGCGGGGAGAAACGGCCGTTGCGCTTCTGGTAGCGCCCGACGCGGAACTTGACCGGCCCGAACTCCTCTTCGCCGCGCCCCACTTCCTGGTAGGCGAACATCACCGTGGCCCAGGCCCCGCGGGTCAGCACTTCCTTCTTCAGTTCGCGGACCTTCTGGACACCGTCCTCGTCAGTCCAGTCTATGGAAATATCGTCGATGGTTTCAGCCATGTTTTCTCCTCGTGTTGTCTTCGGGAAGCCGCTCACGCGAGCAGCATCGTGGATGGGAATCGTCCCGAGGGGACTATTAATGCCGCGTGCGCTAAATGCAAGCACCGAGAACTCCCCCCCGCACGGAAAGAAACCGCGGGACATGACGGAATTCTCGCGCCGGGAAGCCGCCGGCCATGAATAACGCTTCCGGGAAAGATCCAAAACCTCCATTCAACAACGCAACACCCGCCTCATACACCAGCAAAGGGAGTCCCTGTAACGTGGTGCGAAGCGGCATGACGGCATGCGGCAGCATTCCGGAACGCATCCCATATATCAGACCATTCATCTTGCCATCGTCCAGGAATCAATCTAAAGTTGCATAAAATTCATATTATCTTATAGATATTCTTAACTTTCACCATGGAGACAGGAGATGGAAAAAATTCTGATCGTCGGCTGCAAAAACACCATGGACGATGTCTGCATAGGGTGTTCCCGCTGTCTAGTGGCATTCAACAGGCGGAAAGGAATTTTCGAACTCTACGAAGGCACGGAAGCGGAGATCGTAGGCATGGTCGGATGCGGCGGATGCCCTGCCCCGGCCATCGTAACCCGCCTGATGCAGGTCAAACTCTGGAATGCGCCCATGAACGAAAAGCCCACGGTCATCCATATCGCGCCGTGCATCGCCGAACAGTGCCCTCACAAGGCAGAAATCATTAAGAAAATAACGGCAAAAGCGGGAATCCGGGTCATCGAAGGGACGCATCCCTACGTACCTTCCGATATTTTTGCCTGACCGGCAGGGGCGAGTCCCAATCGCGGGACGGATTCCGGAAAACATCTCACTCCCGGCACGGTATGCCGCCCTCCACGGGGGGCGGTACGGACCGGCGGGACGATTTTTTTCTACCCCTTCAAACCAAAATATATTAGCAAACGTTCCCGTTTCAACTCATCGTTTCGATTTCATATCACTCTTTTATCCGAAGGAGTTCTACATGCCTCTGAACGTTGTTGTCATAGGCGGCGTGGCCCTTGGACCCAAGGCCGCATGCCGCATCAAGCGGGTTGACCCCGACGCGAACGTGACCATGGTCGACGCCAGCAAGCTTATTTCATACGGGGGATGCGGCATCCCATATTACGTCTCCGGCGATGTCAGCGACCACCAGCAATTGCAGGAGACGAGCTTCCACATGGTCCGTGACGAGCAGTTCTTCCAGGACTGCAAAGGTTTCAAGGTCATGACCGAAACCCGCGCCCTGTCCATCGACCGCACGGCCAAAACCGTCCTGGTCCAGCACAAGGACGGCACACAGTCCACCCTGCCCTACGACAAGCTGGTCCTGGGCACGGGCAGCACGCCCCGCCGGCTGCCCATCCCCGGAATCGACCTGGGCAACGTCTTCACCGTCTCCACCCTGGGCGAGGCCATTCGCATCAAAGAACAGGTGGCCAGCGGCGGCGTCGGATCGGCCGTCATCGTGGGAGGGGGCTTCATCGGCCTGGAGATGGCCGAGTCCTTCGCCGACATGTGGGGCATCGAGACCACGGTCATCGAGGTGGCCGACCAGGTCATGCCCGGCTTCATGAGCAAGGCCATGGCCACCATCGCCGAGAAGCACCTCGCCGAGAACGGCGTCACGGTCCGCACCGCCGAAATGGTCCAGGCCATCGAGGGCGAGAACGGCAAGGTCACGCGGGTGGTGACCGACAAAGGCGCCATCGACGCCGACCTGGTCATCCTGTCCGTGGGCGTCGTGCCAAACGACGGCCTGGCCCGCGACGCAGGCCTGTCCTGCTCCGCGCGCGGCGGCATCATCGTCTCCAAGACCATGCAGACCTCGGACCCGGACATCTACGCCGGCGGCGACTGCGTGGTCATCGAGAACATCGTCACGGGCAAGATCGGCTACTATCCCCTGGGCTCCCTGGCCAACAGCCAGGGCCGCATCATCGGCACCAACGTCGCCGGCGGCCGGGAGACTTTCGACGGGGTGGTCGGCACGTACATCATCAAGCTCTTCGACTTCGCCTTCTCGGGCACCGGCCTGTCCCTGCCCGTTGCCCTGCGCGAGGGCTTCGACGCCTTCAGCACCCATGTCATCATGAGCGACCACTCCCACTTCTACCCCAAGCGCGACATGGTCAGCCTTGAAATCGTGGTCGAACGCCGCACCGGCAGGGTCCTGGGCCTGCAGGGCGCCTGCCACAACGGCGACTCCCTCAAGGGGCGCATCGACACCATGGCTGCCATCCTCAAGTTCCGCCCGACCCTGCGCGACGTGTCCAGCCTGGAAATGGCCTACGCCCCGCCCTTCGGATCGGCCATGGACGTTTTGAACGCCGCGGCCAACACCGCCGAAAACATCCTCGTGGGCAAGAATGTCCCCATCCAGCCCGTCGATTTCGCCAGACTGTGGGAGAACCGCGTCAACGAAAACCTGTTGTGCATCGATACGCGCGAGTGGGGCAACGCCGAACCATTTGCGAACAAGTATCCGGAATTCTGGAAAAACATTCCTCAGGGGCAACTGCGCGATCGTCTGGACGAGATTCCAAAGGACAAGAAAATCGTGCTGCTCTGCAACACGGGCGGACGCTCGTACGAATCCCAGGTCATCCTGCGCCACGCCGGCTTCCTGGAGCCGGTCAACCTGCAGGGAGGCATGGGCTTCATCAAGCAACTCGGCTTCGACCCGAGCCAGGACGACTAGGACATCGGCCGGCCCCCGCGGGCCGGCCTTTTCATTTCCGCAGCACGGACGCCCGCGGGCGCCGTCAGGAGGACGCATGACCAGAGTCTTGACCGCTCTTTTGGTGTTGTTCCCCCTCTGCGCCTGGGCCGCCCCGGCGCAGGTCACCCTCTTCCCGGGCTCGGCCCAGGTGGAGGAGGTTTCGGCAGTGAAGGCCGGCCCCGCCGAGGGCGGCCTGTGGTCCTGCACCCTGACCCTGCCCGGACAGGCCGACCCGGCCAGCCTGAGATTTTCGCGGCTCCCTGACGCAGGATCCATCGCCGACATGACCTGGAAATCCCGGCAGGAGACAGACCAGGCCGCCCTGGCCCCGATCAACGCCCGGCTGGCCGGACTGCGACAGGAACAGGATGCGGCGCAGGCCGAACTGGAAGGGGTGCGCGGCAAGCTGGCCTTCTGGAGGGCCCAGACCCAGCCCAGCCAGCAGACCGTGGCCGCCCTGCGGGAACTGGCCGCCGAACTGGGCGAAACCCTGCGCCGGGAGACGGAGAAATCCCAGGCCCTGGAGCACCGGCTCGAAGATCTCAGGGAGCAGATCGCCCTCGCCGAAAAGGAGATCGCCGACATCGCGGGGCGCAACAGGGCCGTCTGGGACGTGCGGGTTCTGGTGGCCGGCAAGGCTCCCGCGGAGATGTCCTACTCCTACATCCTGACCGACTGCGGGTGGGAGCCGGTCTACAGGCTGGAAGCCATGCCCGGCACAAAGAGCATCGATTTCTCCTGGCAGGCCAAGGTCTGGCAGCGCTCCGGCCAGGACTGGGGGGACGTTCGCCTCATTCTGGCCACCATGCAGCCCGGGGTGCAGGCCGAGCCTGGGGACCTGCCGCCCTGGGAAATCCGGCCCATTCAGATGTTCCGCAAGGCCATGGCCGCACCGGCCATGATGGAGATGCAGGCCGGGGCCGCCGACGAGATGGTCGCCTCCGCGCCCGCGCCCAGGGAAATGCGCCGCGCCACCTACGCCGCCTGGGACATGGGCCGGCGGTCCGTCCCGGCCGGGGAGACCCGCATTTTCGAGATCGAGCGCGGGACCTGGCCGGCCGCCTTCGCGCACCTCATCCGGCCGAGCCTCGACGCCAAGGCCTATGTGCAGGCCAAGGCGGAGTTCACCGCACCGAAGGAGCTACCGTCGGGCACCGCCCTGTTCTTCATCGACGGGGCCATGGTCGACCAGCGGCAGTTCTCCCTGTCCGGACGGGAAGCGACCCTGTCCTTCGGAACCGACCCGCTTGTGACCTGCGTGACAACGTTGAAGGAGAAGAAGACGGGCGAGAAGGGACTGTTCGGCAGCAAGCAGACGTTCTTGCGCGACTGGACGCTGGCCGTGCGCAACGCGGCCGCCCACCCGGTCCAGGTGCGGATCGAGGAGCCGCGCCCCCTGCCCCGCGACGAACGCATCGCAGTGGAGCTTTCGGCGGCACCCGAACCGTTGAAGGAAGACGACCCGGAAACCCTGGCCTGGAACGCCACGGTCCCGGCGGGGGGCGAGAGCGCCGTCGCCCTCAAACTGAA
Organism: uncultured Desulfomicrobium sp.; assembly: GCA_937872685.1. Taxonomy (GTDB): domain Bacteria; phylum Desulfobacterota; class Desulfovibrionia; order Desulfovibrionales; family Desulfomicrobiaceae; genus Desulfomicrobium. The sequence goes on along the minus strand of CALMTS010000341.1, from coordinate 3,430 downwards.
AATCACCGCCCCCGAAGACCTGAACATCGATCCGGGCTGGCGGTTCTAGGAAAGGAAACGTTACGCGGCAGGACGGATTTCAGATTCCCGGCCGTGCAGGGCCGTGCGCCGGCGTCCGCCAGCGCGCCCCGATTCAGGGCTTGAAGTTTGCTCCCCCCTCGCCCCGGCCTCGCGGCGGCAGGGGGGAGCCGCATTTTTCGCACCGGTCCGTGCGCCTCTCCTCCTGCCGCGCGGACTGCCTGTGGCCGCATTTCGGGCAGACCCGGGACCGGCCCAGGATCCTGCGCACCATTTCAACCAGAAACATGGTCTTCCCCCCGGACGAGGCCGTCCCGCCCTCCATTTTTCCCGATGAACAAGCCGGCCTTGTCCGAAATGAGCGCCTGCTCGCCGAAGACATGCACCCTGTCCCCCGCCCGGATGGTCCACTCCGGGTCGGGGTTGAGCTGCGTATGCCCGCCGCGCTGCACGGCCACCACGGTCAGGCCGTGCTCCTGGCGCAGCCTGGCTTCGACCAGGCTCTTCCCGTCCAGAAAGGCGCCCGGGGCCACCGTGAGCACCGTGGCCCCGAATGACGAACAGGAGCCCCCGAGGGAGCAGGCCTCGGCCAGGTTGAGCACGGGCCGCCGAAGCATCCCGTACCCCTCGGCCCGTACCTCGCGCACGAAGCGCTCGATGTCGCTTTTGGGCACGAGATAGGCCGACAGCACGCGGATGAACATCTCGACCGAAGTCTCGTACTCCTCGGCCACCACCTCCTGCGCGCCCAGCTGCATGAGGGGCTCGATCTCGCTGACGAAGCGCGTGCGGACCACGATGTGCAAGGCCGGGTTCAGGGCCCGGGCCGTGGCCACGATGCGGCCGATGGCCGCCGGGTCCGAGATGACCACGGCCAGGATGCGCGCCCGGGCCGCGTGAATGTGCTCCAGGACCGCCCCCTGGGAGGCGTCGCCGTAGAGGATGGGCTCCCCCTTGTCGCGCTCCCGGCGGACCGTGTCCGGGTTCATCTCCAGGATGACGTACCTGATGCCCGCAGCCTTGGCGGCCCGGGCCAGGTGGTGCCCGCCCAGCCCGTAGCCGGCGATGATCAGGTGGTCGCGCAGGTCTTCCTCCACCTCCCGGGCCGCAACGCCCTTGAGGCCCGCGGGCATGATCCTGGCCAGGTGGCCGGAGATGGCGGGCACGGCGGCGATGAGAAAGGGCGTCACGGACATGGTCATGATGGCCACGGCCAGAAAGTACTGGTATTCCACAGGGCTGAGCAGGTCGCTGCCCATGCCCACGCCGGCCAGGACAAAGGAGAACTCGCCGATCTGGCACAGGCACAGGCCCCCGAGGACGGCCACATGCCAGGGATACCCCAGAATCCTGCCCGCCACGGCGGCAAGGGCGGCCTTGAGGACCAGGATGGCCAGGGCCAGGCCCAGGACCTGCGGCAGGTGCATGAGCACGAAGGCCGGGTCCAGAAGCATGCCGATGGACACGAAGAAAATGCTGGTGAACACGTCGCGGAAGGGCAGCACCCCTTCCAGGGCCGAATGGCTGTACTCGGACTCGCTCATGATGAGACCGGCCAGGAACGCCCCAAGGGAAAGGGACAGGCCGACGCTTGAGGTCAGCAGCGCGATGGCGAAGCACAGGCCGAGGGTGGTCATGAGGAAGAGCTCGCGGCTGCGCGTGCGGATGACGGCTTCGAGCACCCGCGGGATGACCTTGCGGGCCGCGAAATAGAGCGCGGCGCCGATGAGCAGCGCCTTGAACAGCAGACCGCCCAGGGTCAGCCAGGGGTTGTCCGCGGCCCCGGCCAGCAGGGGGATGAGCAGCATCATGGGCACCACGGCCACATCCTGAAAGATGAGCATGCCCAGGGAGATGCGGCCGTGCGGGGCCCCGAGCTGGGCCTTCTCGCCCAGGATCTTGAGCACGATGGCCGTGCTCGACAGGGCGGCCAGGAAGCCCAGGAAGAGCGCCTTGCCCAGGCCCACCCCCGAGAGCATGAAGGGCAGCTCGAACACGGCGATGGTCAGCAGCACCTGCGCGGCCCCGCCCACGAAGACGGGCTTCTTCAGGCGCTGCAGCTCCTCCAGGGAAAGCTCCATGCCGATGACGAAGAGGAGCAGGATGACGCCGATCTCGGCGAAGATCTCGACCTCGTGCGCCGCGCCCACGAGCCCGAGCCCATGGGGCCCGGCCAGCACGCCGGTCAGCAGGAAGCCGATGACCGGCGGGACGCGCAGCCGGTGGCTGGCCACGATGACCGCGCAGGACAACCCGAAGATCATCACCGCATCGGTGAGGAAAGGAATCTCGACGGTCATGCCCCGCTCCTCCTCAGGCGTGCGGCGCGCCCCCGCGCCGCCGGTAGTTTTCCACGAAACGCAGCAGGCGCCCGGCCTTGCGTTCCATGTGCGCGACCCAGGCCTCGAGCACCTCCCCCCCCTCGGCGGTCAGCACATAGACCCGCTTGGCCGGCCCCGAACCTTCGGCCTCCCACCTGGACTCGACGAGCTTCTCCTCCTCCATCTGCCGCAGGTGGCGGTAGATCATCCCGGGCGGCACCTCGTCCCGCAGGAACCCGTATTCGGGCAGCCGCTGCAGCAGCTGGTACCCGTAGGAAGGGCCGTCCAGCAGGGCCATCAGGACGGACGGCTGGATGTACCGTTCAGGCTTGGCGCCCCCGGCGTGCCTCGCGCCGGCTCCATTTTCGCTTCTTGACATATATCCTCTAAGAACATAGGTATAGATTATCCATATAACCTTTTCACGGGAGACGCCCCATGAGCAGCATCATTTTTGTACGTGAAAGACGCAAGGTCGAAAAGGGAGAAAAGCGCCCCCGCTTCCGTGTCGTCGGAACCACCGGGGATATCAGGATTTTCGCCGAACATGTGCGCAAGCGCGAACTGGACGAGATCGCCAAGGCCAGCGGCGCCGAGGTGGTCTACCTGACCGGCGACGGGGAAGGCAAGGAAGGGATGAAGAACAGGAAAGGGGGACAGGCCGAGTGAGACGCTTGCGTGTCACGTGATGGCCAGAGCTTCGCGGCGCAGAGCAGGCGTCATCGGGCTTCGTTTCTCCTTCTGGGACAGCCGGGACGAGAAGTTTCCGGAACATGACGCCGCGTCATGGCGCTACATGGAAAAAACCGGCCGGCCCCATGCAGGGACCGACCGGTTTGAAACCACGAGGGGAGAGAATACCTACCCGATGAAACCGGCAACATACTTGAGAGCAGTGCCAAGGATGATGACACACAACATGGCCTTGATCAGTCGGGCCGGTACATGTTTCTGCATCCTCGCCCCGCAGTACATGCCGCACATGCCTCCCAGGCCGAACAGAATGCCCAGCCCCCAGTCAGGCGCGATGGACTGGCCGGCATGGAAGAGCGCCAGAATCTGATAAAATCCCACGCCGACCACGGACGTGA
>CALMTS010000340.1 GCA_937872685.1 uncultured Desulfomicrobium sp. | reverse complement strand
TGGCGGAGAGGGTGGGATTCGAACCCACGTACGGATTATTAGTCCGTAACTCGATTTCGAGTCGAGCGCGTTACGGCCGGACTTCGCTACCTCTCCGCGAGGTTTTTGGAAATTTTCTTTTCCTGGCGGCGTTTCTGGAAAAAACCGCTCAGGGTGGCGCTGCATTCGTCTTCGAGGATGCCGCCCAGGGCCCAGAAGTGGTGGTTGCTCCAGGGGAGCTCCGTGCCCTCCATGCGGCTGACCAGGCAGCCCGCCTTGGGGTCCCTGGCCGCGTAGACGACTCCGGCCAGTCTGGCCTGGATGATCGCGCCCAGGCACATGATGCATGGCTCCAGGGTGACCACCAGGACCGCATCCGTCAGCCGGTAGTTTCCGGACTGCTCGCAGGCCTGGCGCAGGGCCAGGATCTCTGCGTGGGCCGTGGGGTCGTTCTCGAAGATCGTCCTGTTCTCGCCCCGGCCCAGGATGCGCCCGTTCCCCCCGACCACCACCGCGCCAACCGGCACATCGCCCCTCTCCTGCGCCGCATGCGCAAGCTGCAGGGCTTCGTGCATGAAGGGCTCCCAGGATCGGATCTCGTCCGGGGTGGGCGTCGAGGAAGGCGCACAGTAGAAAGTCATGGGGTAACTGTCAATGACCTTTGCGTCGTGTTCCGCTGCCCTGTGGCAGCCGTGGTTATCTGCTCTTCAGATAGTCGATCCCGCCCTTGAGCAGTTCCGTGCCGAGCGTGGACGTCTCGCCACGGGTCCAGCGCGGATGGTTGGTCGGGTGGTTGTAGGCTTCCGGGTGCGGCATGAGGCCCAGGATGCGGCCCGAAGGGTCCGTCAGCCCGGCGATGCCCAGGGGGGAACCGTTGGGGTTGGCCGGGTACTGCTGGGTCACTTCCCTGGTCTCCGGGTCCACGTACTGCAGGGCGATGAGATTCTGCTCCTGCAGGCGCGCAAGGGTCGTCTCGTCGCCGGGCACGAGCTTGCCCTCGCCATGGCGGACCGGGACATAGAGGTAGTCGAGTCCTTTGGTGAACACGCAGGGGCTGTCCTGGTTGATCTTGAGGGTCACCCAGCGGTCCTCGTACTTGGCCGAATCGTTGTGGCTGAGCGATACCTGGCGGGTGAAATAGGCGCCGTCCAGGGCCGGCAGCAGGCCGAGCTTGACCAGGAGCTGGAAGCCGTTGCAGATGCCCAGGATCAGTCCGCCGGCATCGAGGAAATTCTTGAGCTCCTCCATGAGCGACTTGCCGCTCTTGGTCAGCATGTGCCGCCAGCGCAGGGCCGCGGCCTGGGCCGAACCGAGGTCGTCGCCGTCGAGAAAGCCGCCGGGGAGGATCAGGAAATTGTAATCCGTGAGCTGCACCTTGTCCGCCGTGAGGTCGGAAAAATACACGATGGTGGTCTGGTCCGAACCGGCCTGATCCGCCGCAAAGGCGCATTCCCGCTCGCAATTCGTTCCGTAACCGGTGATTACCAATGTCTTGACCTGCGCCATCATTCCTCCGGAAAAGCGGCATCGCCGCACATTATGATTGAGTAAGCAAGCCCATTACAGGCCAAGCAAAACAGGCGCAAGCCTGAAAATGGGGCTTCCCGGCTGTTTGCACTCCGCGTTCTTTCTGCTATGCAGGCCCGAGGTGTTTGCAGGACACCAGAGGGCCGCTTGACAAGCCGGAAGTCCGCTGCCAAATGACCCGGCGGACACAGTGGTTGTCGAATTTCGGGCTGCCGGCAGGTGGCCCATTTGTTTTGTGGACCATAGAGGAACGCGCTGCCGCGCGGACATTGGCCGAAGAACTTTCAGGCGCACGAGGACGTGATGAACACCAAATTCATTTTTGTGACCGGAGGGGTGCTCTCCTCCCTGGGAAAAGGGCTGGCCGCCGCTTCCATTGCGGCTCTGCTCAAGGCGAGGGGCCTGCGGGTCACCATCCAGAAACTCGACCCCTACATCAACGTCGACCCGGGGACCATGAACCCCTTCCAGCACGGCGAGGTGTACGTCACGGATGACGGCGCCGAGACGGACCTGGATCTGGGGCATTACGAGCGCTACCTCGGCGCAAGCATGAACCAGCGCAACAACTACACCTCGGGCCGCATCTACAACACCGTCATCACCAAGGAGCGCCGCGGCGACTACCTCGGCGGCACGGTGCAGGTCATCCCGCACATCACCGACGAGATCAAATCGTCCATCCTGAGCCTCGCCAGCGACGACCTGGACGTGACCCTGGTCGAGATCGGCGGCACCGTGGGCGACATCGAGGGGCTGCCCTTCCTGGAGGCCATCCGCCAGTTGCGCGCCGACCTGGGCAAGGACAACGTCCTTTACATTCATCTTACACTGGTCCCCTACATCAAGGCCGCCGGCGAGCTGAAGACCAAGCCCACCCAGCACTCCGTCAAGGAGCTGCGCAGCCTGGGCATCCAGCCGGACATCATCCTCTGCCGCTCCGAAGTGAACCTCGGCGACGACATCAAGCGCAAGATCGCCCTGTTCTGCAACGTGGACCGCGACGCGGTCTTCACGGCCATCGACGTCAACCACATCTACGAGCTGCCCCTGACCCTCTACAACGAGGGCGTGGACCAGAAGATCGCCATCCTGCTGCGTCTGGCCGCCAAGAACCCGGATCTGCAGGAATGGAAGGACCTCGTCTTCAACCTGCACCATCCGCGGACCCAGGTCTGCATCGCCATCGTCGGCAAGTACGTTGACCTCAAGGAAGCCTACAAGAGCCTGCACGAAGCCCTGACCCACGGCGGCGTGGCCAACTTCGCCGCCATCCGCTTCCTCTACGTCAACTCCGAAGAGATCACCCAGGAGAACGTGGCCGAAAAACTGGCCGGCGCCGACGGCATTCTCGTGCCCGGCGGCTTCGGCATCCGCGGCGTGGAAGGCAAGATCGCGGCCATCACCTACGCCCGCGAGAACAAGGTCCCCTTCTTCGGCATCTGCCTCGGCATGCAGTGCGCGGTCATCGAATACGCCCGCAACGTCATGGGCCTGGCCAAGGCCAACTCCGAGGAGTTCGACCTGACCACCCCGGACCCTGTCATCTATCTGATGAAGGAGTGGTTCGACTTCCGCAAGAAGTGCGTGCAGCGCCGCGACATGGCCAGCGAGAAGGGCGGCACCATGCGCCTGGGCGCCTACCCCTGCGTCATCGAGAAGGACACCCGCGCCTTCGAGGCCTACGGGAAAACCGAAGTTTCGGAACGCCACCGCCACCGCTACGAGTTCAACGGCGCCTACCAGAAGCGCTTCGAGGAGGCCGGCCTGACCATCAGCGGCCTGTCCCCGGACAAGAGCCTGGTCGAAATCGTGGAAATCAAGGACCACCCGTGGTTCCTGGGCTGCCAGTTCCACCCGGAGTTCACCTCCAGGCCCATGCTGCCGCACCCGCTGTTCCGTGAGTTCATCGCCGCCGCCGTGGCCAACAAGAAACCCGAGCAGGAACCATGATCGACTGCACCGCCCTGGTCGCCGACCGCCCCTTCATCATCGCCGGCCCCTGCGTCCTGGAGAGCCTGGACCTGGCCATGACCGTGGCCGTGGAGCTGCAGGCCATCTGCGCCGACCTGGGCCTGCCGCTCGTCTTCAAGAGTTCCTACGACAAGGCCAACCGCACGGCGGGCTCCAGCTTCCGCGGGCCCGGCCTGGACATGGGCCTCGACTGGCTGGCCCAGATCAAGAGCCGCACGGGCCTGCCCATCATCACGGACATCCACGAACCGCGCCAGGCCTCCCTGGCCGCCGAGGTGGCCGACGTGCTGCAGATCCCGGCCTTCCTCTGCCGCCAGACGGACCTGCTGCTGGCCGCGGCCCGCACCGAGCGGGTCGTGAACATCAAGAAGGGACAGTTCATGGCCCCGTGGGACATGCGCGGTTCCGTGGACAAGATCCGCTCCGAGGGGTTCACGCGCATCTGGCTGACGGAGCGCGGCTCCATGTTCGGCTACAACAACCTGGTGGTGGACTTCAGGTCGCTGGTCATCATGAAGGAGTTCGGCTGCCCGGTCATCTTCGACGCCACGCACTCGGTGCAGCTGCCCGGCGGACAGGGCATGTCCTCGGGCGGGCAGCGCGAGTTCGTGCCGCCGCTGGCCCGGGCCGCCGTGGCCTGCGGCTGCCAGGGCCTGTTCATGGAGATCCACCCCGACCCGGACAAGGCCCTGTGCGACGGGCCCAACTCCTGGCCCCTGGCCAAGGCGCGCACGCTGCTCTCGGAGCTCGCCGCCATCTGGAGCGTCCCCAATGAATGCTGAGAGCCTTGCCCGGGACATCCGCCTCGTCATCCTGGATGTCGACGGCGTGCTGACCGACGGCGGCCTCTACTATGACGAGGCGGGCTGCGTGATGAAGCGCTTCAACGTCCAGGACGGCCTGGGCATCAAGCTCGGCCCCAAGGCCGGCATCGAATTCGCGGTCATCACGGGCCTGGAGTCGCCGGCAGTGAAGCGGCGGGTCACGGAACTGGGCATCACCCACTATTATTACGGGCACCACCGCAAGGTCCCGGCCATGCGCGAAATTTCCGACAAGACGGGCATCCCCTTCGCCCACATGGCCTATGTCGGTGACGACTGGGTCGATGCGGCGCCCATGCGGCTGGCCGGACTGCCCATCGCCGTGCCCAACGCCCGCCCCGAGATCCTCAAGCTCGCCGCCTGGACCACGCGTGCCGCTGGCGGCCAGGGCGCGGTGCGGGAAGCGCTCGATTTCATCCTGCGCGCCCAGGGCAAGCTCGACGCGCTTTGGCAGGAGTGGCTCCAGGAATGAAAAAGGTTCTGGGTGCGCTCATGGCCGTGCTCATCCTCGCCGGGCTCGCAGCCCTGGCCAGGTACGTGCTGTGGCCGGAGCGCCTGACGCCCGAAATCGCCCGGGACCTGGACGTGGACCTGAGCCTCAAGGGCGTGAACCTGAGCCAGGGCAAGGACGGCAAAAAACTCTGGAACCTGAGCGCTGCCGGAGCCAACTACGCCGAGGCCGGGGATCAGCTGACCCTCACGGCCCCGGTCATCACCTACTGGGGAGAGGAAGGCGCGGAGCCCGTTCAGGTCACTGCTCCCAAGGGGCAGGTCTGGCAGAAGGAGGACCGCGCCAGGATGTGGGAAGGCGTCAACGCCACCCGCGGCGAATATCGCATGCGCTCCGAGACGCTGGATTACCTGGGGCGCGACCGGACCCTGGTCCTCTCCGGCAGCATAGACATCGCTGGCGACTCCATGCAGGGACGGGCCGACACCCTGACGTATTTTCTGGACACGGGGGATTTCCTGGCCCAAGGCAATGTCCAGGTCACCCTGAACTGACGAGCAGGTAGATATGCGTTCACTCATACTGTTTCTCCTCCTGGCATGGGCCGCGCCCCTGTGGGCCGCGCCGACCGTGCCGGTCAAGATCACGTCCGACACCATGCGCTACACCCAGAAAGGGGACCAGGTGGTCTTCTCGGGCGCGGTGCACGTCATTCGCCAGGACATCGAAATGTGGTCCGACACCCTGACCGTGCTCCTCGAAAAGAAACAGGACGGCGGCAACGCCACTCAGGGTCTGGTCGACCAGCAGGGCTCCATCAAGAGGATCATCGCCCAGGGCAACGTGCGCCTCAAGGCGGACAAGGGCCGCACCGGCACCTGCGGCAAGGCGACCTACGACGCGAAAACCGAACTCCTGACCCTGGAGGACGACCCGGTCCTCATGGAAGGCGCCAACAAGATCCAGGGCGAGGTCATCAAGCTCTACATCAGGGAAAACCGCAGCGAGGTCCTGGGCGGCAAGCAGCGGGTCGAAGCCATTTTCAACACGCCCGCCGACTCGCCGGGGCTCAAGCAGTGACCACCCTGACCGGGCAGAAGCTGGCCAAGCGCTACGGCGCCCGCGACGTGGTGCGGGACATCGACCTCGAGGTGCGCCAGGGCGAGGTCGTCGGCGTGCTCGGTCCCAACGGGGCGGGCAAGACCACGACCTTTTACATGCTCGCAGGCATCGTCACCCCCACCCGCGGCCAGGTGACCCTCGACGGCATGGACATCACGCGCTGGCCCCTGCACAAGCGGGCCCGCCTGGGCATGAGCTACCTGCCCCAGGAAAGTTCCATCTTCCGCAAGCTGACCGTGCGCCAGAACCTGCAGCTCATCCTGGAATATTCGGGGCTCTCGCGGGATGAACAGCAGCGCAAGGCCGACAGGCTCCTGGACGAACTCGGCATCACCCGCCTGCAGGACCAGCTTGCGGCGTATCTTTCCGGAGGCGAGCGGCGCAGGCTCGAAATCGCCCGCGCCCTGATCCGCGACCCCAAGTTCATCCTTCTGGACGAGCCCTTCGCCGGCATCGACCCCCTGGCCGTGGACGACATCCAGGCCATCATCGAGGGGCTCAAGGCCAAGGGTATAGGGGTGCTCATTTCCGACCACAACGTTCGCGAAACCTTGCAGATCTGCGACCGGGCCTACCTCGTGTATGACGGACGCATCATCCTGGCCGGCAGTCCGGATGAAATCGTCGCCGACCCGGGGGCGCGCAAGGTCTATCTGGGAGAAGGTTTCAGCCTCTAGCAGGGAGACGATTTCCCAAGGATTGCCACAACCTGTGTTCTGTGGCAAAGTCTTTGCTGGACGAATCCCCCGATGACAACAATGTACTCCATGTTTGGACGAAAAACACACTATGGGTCTTGAACTCCGACAGAACCTCAAGCTGACGCAGCAACTGGTCATGACGCCTCAGTTGCAGCAAGCCATCAAGCTGCTTCAGCTCTCCCGATTTGAACTCCTCGAAGCCGTCCAGCAGGAATTGCTGGAAAATCCGATGCTTGAGGAATCCGTCAGGGAGACCTCCGAGGAAATCGAGCCGCAAGTCCCGACCGCAGAACGCGCGGACGTGTCCTTCGACGATGCGGAGCTCATGCGCAATGCGGACTGGGAAAACTACCTCGGAGACTTCTCCAGCACCGCCAAGCAGGTGCAATTCAAAGAGACCGAGGCCCTCGAAGAGATGATGTCATACGAGGCCAGGCTCTCGGGCAAACCATCCCTTGACGGCCACCTCCTCTGGCAGCTCTGCCTCTCCAATATCACCGAGGAAGAACAGATGATCGGCGAGGCCATCATCGGCAACCTGGACTCCCAGGGCTACCTGATGACCAGCGCCGAGGAAATCGCCTCCGAGACCCTCTCGCCCCTGGAACTTGTGCAGTCAGTCCTGTACCGGCTGCAGCGCTTCGACCCCGTGGGCGTGGCCGCCAGGTCGCCGCGGGAGTGCCTGCTCATCCAGCTGGAAGTCCTGGGCCAGGACGACCCCATCCTCGTCTCCCTGGTGGACGAACACCTCGAAGACATCGAGAAGCGCCGTTACAAACCGTTGCTGCGCAAGTTCAAGATCCAGATGGAGGACCTCAAGGCCTACCTCGACATCATCCAGTCCCTGGATCCCATGCCCGGCGCCAGCTACGGCAGCGACAGCACGGTCTATGTCAGCCCTGATGTCTTCGTGTACGAATACGAAGGGGATTTCGTCATCGTCATGAACGACGACGGCCTGCCCAAGCTGCAGCTCAGCCCCTACTACATGGACGACATGCACCTGGCGGTGAAGGGCCCGGACCGCGAATATCTCCACGACAAGATGCGATCTGCCATGTGGCTCATGAAGAGCTTGCACCAAAGGCAAAGAACCCTATATAAAGTAGTCGAGAGCATTGTCCGGTTCCAGCGGGGCTTTTTCGAGCACGGGGTGACCAAGCTCAAGCCCTTGATCCTGAAAGATGTGGCCGATGACATCGAGATGCACGAGTCCACGGTCAGCAGGATCACCACGAACAAGTACTTGGCCACACCCCACGGGATCTTTGAACTCAAATTTTTCTTCAATTCCGCGCTGGAGATGGATGACGGCACCCAGGTCGGCTCCGAGTCGGTCAAGGCCATCATCAAGAAAATGGTCAGCGAGGAAGACCCCAAGCACCCTTACAGCGACGAAAAGATCGCCGCGGTGCTGAAGGAAACCCTGGATGTGAACATCGCCCGAAGGACCGTGGCCAAGTATCGAGCGGTTCTGGGCATAGAGTCTTCATCCAAACGAAAACAGGTATTTTGATATCCCGCCCCTTTCCGCCCCTGTGGCGGTGCGGGGATGACCCTCAACTGACGAGGAGGATTCCATGAGGATTGTCTTCAACTTCAAGAACTTCGACCCTTCCGACCACCTGCGCAAGTACGCCAAGGACCGCTTCGGCAAGCTGGGCAAATTCATGGCCGGCACTCCCGACGCCGAGCTTCAGGTCAATCTCGAAGTCGAGAAATTCCGACATATCGCCGATGTCGTCCTGACCGGCAAGAACGTGCACATCTCCGCCCGCGAGGACAGCGAGGACATGTACTCCACCGTCGACATGGTGTGGGACAAGCTCGAAGCGCAGATGCGCAAGGTCCGCGACAAGGACAAGAGCCGCCGCAAGGCCGGCGGGGACACCGTCCGTATGGACGTTATCAGCGTCAACGAGGATACGGCGGGCAAGCGCACGTCCACAATCCAGCAGACGGACCACTACGAACCCAAGCCAATGGTCATCGAGGAAGCCGCGCTGCAGCTCGAAAAGACGGGCAACGAGTTCCTGGTCTTCCTGAATGCTGAAAACGAACGGGTCAATGTCATCTACCGCCGCAAGACAGGCGACTTCGGCCTCATCGACCCTGGGGTATAAAGGAATGAAGCTTGCCGAATATCTGGACAAGGACCTGATCATTTCCGACCTTTCGGCCAGGACCAAAACCGAGGTCCTGGCCGAACTCGTTTCCCCGCTCTCCGCCAGGTTTCCGGGCATCGACACCAACAGGGTGGTCCAGGTGCTCATGGACCGGGAGATGCTCGGCACCACGGGCATCGGGGACGGCATCGCCATTCCCCACGGAAAGCTGGACAGTCTCGATCAGGTCATGGTCATCGTGGGCCGTAGCCGGGAGGGCGTCGATTTCGCCAGCCTGGACCACAAGCCGGCCAGCATCTTCTTCACGGTGCTGGCTCCATCAGCCGTGGTGGGGCTGCATCTGAAGATTCTGGCCACCATCTCCCGCCTGCTCAAGGACAACGCCTTTCGCCAGGCTTTTGCCGACTCTGCGGACAGGGAAAGCCTGTGGCAATTGCTGCAGTCCGTCTGAACGATTCTTCAGGACGCACCCCATGCAGGATCCAAATGAACCAAAAAACGTAGTCATTGTCTCCGGCATGTCCGGCTCGGGCAAAAGTACGGCCCTGAGGGTCTTCGAGGACATGGGCTACTTCTGCGTGGACGGCTTGCCGGCGCGCATGGCGCCGGCCCTGATCGAACTGTTCTTCAACTCTTCGGCCAAAGACTACCCCGGCCTGGCCATGGGCATGGACCTGCGCCAGCCGGATTTTGCAGGGCAATGGCGGGAGGTGCTGCAGGACATCCAGAAATTCTCCGTGCGGCCCACCATCCTGTTCACGGACTCCTCGGATCAGGTTCTGCTGCGCAGGTATGCCACGACCCGGCGCCCCCACCCCCTGGCCACGGGCAACCTTGGCCTGGAAAGCGCCCTGGAGCGTGAGCGGGAGATTCTGGAACCCATCCGCACCCAGGCGGACCTGGTCATAGACACCTCCCACTATTCCGTCCACGACCTGCGACGGGTCATCCAGGACAAGTGGGCGAGCATCGCGAGCCAGAGCCTGGGCATGCGCGTGCACCTCATCTCCTTCGGCTTCAAGTACGGGGCGCCGGCCGAAGCCGACACCGTCCTGGACCTGCGTTTTCTGCCCAACCCCTATTTCGTCGAAGAGCTGCGGCCCCTGTCCGGCCAGGATGAGGCCATCGCCAGTTACGTTCTGGACGGCGAGCCTGGAAGGGAATACCTGAAAAGGCTGTTGGAGTTTCTCGATTTCACCGTGCCCCTCTATGCCCGGGAAGGCCGCTACAGACTGACCATGGCCTTTGGCTGCACAGGCGGCAGGCACCGTTCCGTAGCCGTGACCGAAGCCGTGCTGGCCCATCTGAGGGAACGGGGCTTCAGCGTATCGGTGGAGCATCGGCATTTCAGTCTTGGATAACGTTTTGGAGGAAGAATGGTTGGAGTGATTTTGGTGACCCACGGCCAGTTCGGCAAACATCTGCTCGAGGCGGCCCAGACCATCCTGGGACCTCAGGAACAGTGCGCGCACATCGCCGTGGAAGGGGCGGTGGACATGGCCACCCTGCTGACGGACCTGAAAAACACCGTCAAGCGAATGGAAAAGGGCGATGGCGTCATCATCCTGACCGACATGTTCGGGGGCACCCCGTCCAACATCAGCCTGTCCCTGCTTCAGCCGGGCAAGGTGGACGTCCTGACCGGGGCGAACCTGCCCATGCTGCTGCGCATCCTCGGCATGCGCGACCAGGAACTGGCACAGCTGGCCCAGAACGCAAAAAATGCGGCCATCCAGGGCATCGTCCTCGCCGGCGAGGTGCTGACCCGCAAGATCAACGAGGCATAGCGTGCTCTGGTTCCGCATCGACAACCGGCTCGTCCATGGCCAGGTCATCGAGGCCTGGCTGCCGCATATCCGCGCCAAGACCTTGGTGGTGGCCAACGACGAGTTGGCAAACGACGAGCTCCGGCAGGAAATCATGAGCCTGGCCGTGCCCAGCGAAGTGTCCTTCATCTGCTGCGCCGTGGCCGACACGGCCGACGTGATTCGCCGCGTGTACAAGGAAAACGCGGCTCAGCACGTCCTGGTCCTTTTTTCGGACTGCGCCGACGCCAGGGCCGCGCATATGTCGGGCCTGAGTTTTTCCCAGGTCAACATCGGCAATCTCCATTACGGCCCAGGCAAGGAACAGGTCTGCGAACACATCGCCCTCGGGCCCGAAGACAGAAATTGCCTCAAATACTTCTCGGAACACGATGTGGAAATCGATTTCCGCTGCGTGCCCACGGCCACTCCCAAGGTCAACCTATGAAACACCCGGAATCGTCATGATCAGCACACACGACCTCGTCCTGCTGGCCGGAGGCGGTTTTTTTTTGCCCTCCTCTCACTGACCCGCTTCGCCCTTGATCTGGGCTTCGTCCACCGCCCCCTGTTCGCCGCCCTGCTCTGGGCCGGCCTGACCTTCAGGCTGCAACCCGCCCTGAGCGCCGGCATCTTTTTCGAACTGCTCTGGCTCGACCTCTTTCCCGCAGGCACATTCATCCCCCCCCACGGACTGCTTTCCCTCAGCGCGACGCTGGGGGTCCTGGCCTGCCTGCCGGATGCGGACATGCGCACCACCGCCCTGCTCCTCATTCTCACGCTGCCGCTGGCCTATCTTGGAGCCTGGGTGGAACAGCGCTACCGGAAGCGCCAGAACCTGAGCTACAACAGCCTCATCATCTGGAACAGGCGCGGCATCACGCATCCCTACACGCCGGACCGCCTCGTCTTCCAGGCCCTGGGCGAAATGTTCGCCCTGCACTTCACGGTTTACATGCTCGGCGCGGCAACCCTGCTCGCAGGCATGCGGCTGGCCCTGCCCTGGCTGGCCGGAGGGCCGCAGCCAGGCTGGCCCATGCTCTGGATCGGGGCCAGCGCCGGGGCCATTCTGGCGCTGCGCGTACGCAAGGCCTACGCCCTGGCCGCCGGGAGCCTGGTGGTGGGGATACTCCTCACCTTCTGAACCTTGACAGCATCTTCACAATCTTCTCTCTTGGCAGCCGCGAATAATTGTGATATTTGGCACAAACTTTTTGTTCGTCAATAAACCCTTGTAGGAGGAATACCATGTCCGTTTATGTTTTCGGTCACAAGAATCCTGATTCCGACACCATCTGCAGCGCCATCGCGCTGGCCGACCTGAAGAGCAAGCTCGGTGTTGCCTGCACCCCGGCCGCCCAGGGCGAACTGGCCCCCGAGACCAAGTTCATCCTGGACAAGTTCGGCGTCGCCGCCCCCGCCGTGAAGACCGCCTTCGCCGGCGAAAAGGTTTTCCTGGTCGACACCTCCGACCTGGCTCAGCTGCCTGACGACATCAAGCAGGCCGAAGTCCTGGGCATCGTCGACCACCACAAGCTGGGCGACCTGACCACCTCCAGCCCGCTGGAATGCTGGATCTGGCCCGTCGGCTGCACCGCCACCGTCATCGCCGCCATGTACAAGTACTTCGGCATCGAAATTCCCAAGAACATCGCCGGCATCATGCTGTGCGCCATCCTGAGCGACACCGTCATCTTCAAGTCCCCGACCTGCACCCCGGCCGACAAGGAAGCCGCTGCCGAACTGGGCAAGATCGCCGGCATCGCCGACCTGGCCGCCCTTGGCATGGAAATGTTCAAGGTCAAGTCCGCCGTTGAAGGCACCCCGGCCCGCGAGCTGGTTCTGCGCGACTACAAGGACTTCAACATGAATGGCACCAAGGTTGGCATCGGCCAGCTGGAAGTTGTCGACCTGTCCATCCTCGACGCCGTCAAGGCTGACCTGGCCGCCGACATCGCCGCTCTGAAGGCCGAGAAGGGCAACCACTCCGTGTTCCTGCTGCTGACCGACATCATGAAGGAAGGCTCCGAGATCCTGATCGCTTCCGACGACGCTTCCGTGGTCGAGAAGGCCTTCGGCGCCAAGCCCGCCGACGGAAAGGCATGGCTGCCCGGCGTCATGTCCCGCAAAAAGGACGTCGTGCCCAAGTTCGAAAAGGTCTTCGCCTAAGCCTTGCCCTTTCGACGAAAAAAAGCCCGCCCAGGTTCGCCTGGGCGGGCTTTGTCATTT
>CALMTS010000339.1 GCA_937872685.1 uncultured Desulfomicrobium sp. | reverse complement strand
TGGAACGGGCCGTGACAGCGGGGGCTCTCGTAGCGGCAGCGCCAGCAGCCCACGCAATCCCGCGCGCTGCGCAGCACGAGATGGCCCGGCTGATACGGTCCCGTCTCCCAGGCGTGGACCGGCCCCATGGACAGGTTCAACACCCGCAGGCCCGTCCAGGCGGCCAGGTGCATCGGGCCCGTGTCAGGCGTGACCAGGGCGGCCAGACGCTGGCCCAGCATGACGAAGCGGTCCAGCCCGAGGGTCCCGCAGGCGCTGGCCACGGGCCGGGCGGCCAGGCGCCGCACCTCGCGCCCCAGCTCCTTCTCCGCGGGGCCGCCCAGCAGGACGGGCACGAACCCGCGCTTCTCGATCTCCGCCACCAGCTGCGCCCAGAACCCGGCCGAGGGCCGCTTGTCCGGTTCGCTCGCGCCCAGGAAGAGGCCCACCTGCCGCACGTCCGCAGGCATCGTGCGCGGCTCGGGCCATCGTGTCTGCGCCATGAACCGCGCAGGGACGACATCAAGGGCATTCAGGTCAGCCCAGTGGAAACGGTTGTGGCGGTTGTTGTGCGAGAGCGACATCCGGTACTCCTGCCAGGCCCCGTTGACCCGGGTGGCCCCGTCGCGGACATACGCGCCCACCAGTTCCCCGCACCGCAAACGGCCGGCCAGTTCCATGCTTTCGGCGCGATGGCTCAGGTTGACAACCAGATGGAATGTCTCGTTCAGCACCGCTGCGCTCTGCCCGTACCCGAGATAGCGAACGTCGGGGCTCATCCGGGCCAGCGGCGCGGCGAAGCGGGGCTCGGCCATGACCCAGACCGGATGTCCCGGGTACATGCGACGCAGCCACAGCAGGAGCGGGTAGGAGAGGATGAGATCCCCCATGCGCTGCATCTGGATGACCAGAATGGGGCGGCTCACGGGTTACCCGTAGATTTCGCGCATGGTCCGCACCAGGGACGCAAGACGCAGGTCATAGGTGTGCTCGGCCAGGATGCGCGCCCGGGCCGCTTCCGTCACCTGCCTGCGCGCCTCGTCGCGGGAGAGGTAGTGGCGGATCAGGTCGGGGATTTCCCCCGGGTCGCGGTAAAAGACGATCTCGCGGCCCGGTTCGAACAGTTCCTCCATCTGCCGGCGATGGTCCGTGAGCAGGAAACCGCCGCAGACCGGCACGTCGAAGACCCGCTGATTGACCGCGCCCTTCATCTGCTGGCTGGTACAGTTGAAGTTGATGCGGGTGGCCGGATAAAAACGCGGAAGATCCTCGTAATAATTGAGTTCGCGGTGATAGCTCCAGCCGCCTTGCGGCAGCAGCTCGTGCCAGCCAGGGTCTCCGACCAGCAGGGGGGAGAAGGGCAGAAGGCGCTCGACCCGCTGCAGGCGGTAGAGCAGCGTGGCCTGCCAGGTGACGAGGGTCTCGAAGGCCAGGCGGGTGTCCACGTCGGGCAGGGCCCGGAACATCCGGGCGTGAACGGGGCGTTCCTGCTCCAGAAACCCCGCGACGGAGAGCGCCCCGCTCTCCATGAAGGCCCGTCCGAGCTCTTCCACATCATGCACCAGCCCCGCCGGGAATTCGTAGCGTTCGAGCTTGGCCCGGACCTTGTACACCATGGAATTGCCCACGAAAGCCACATCGCGCGCGGCCTGTGCTACGGAAGAGAAGGCGAAGCGGTGCGGGTCCGTGGCCAGGGGCAGGTAGTGGACGCGCTCGAAACCCTGGGCTTTCAGCGACTCGATATTGTCCGCGTCCCAGGTGAAGAGCGTGACCCAGTCCGAAGCCAGATTCTCGTAAATGTAGAGGATGAGGTGGGGGTTGTCGACGAACCAGGAGGCCAGGGGCAGCTCCATGCGGGCCAGAAGTTCCGTGAGGATTCCTTCCTTGTCCACGCCGAGGTGGTTGATGGTCAGCACGAAATCGGGACGGAAGGCCAGGATTTCGGCCAGGATGCGCTCCACGAACTCCTGGCTGCCGACTTCCTGGCTGGGCAACTGCAGCAGGGACGTGGCGAAGCCCAAGCGGTTGCAGGCAGCCTCCAGTTCGCCCATCAGAAAATAGGAGCTGGTCAGCAGGAGCACGCGCGGGGCCGACGCCTGAAATTTCGGGTAGCGGGCCCGGTTCCAGAAATCGACCTTGCGTGAGAGTTCCAGACGCTCGGCCAGCCCGCGGTAGAGCTCCGGACGCAAACGGGCGTAGAAAGGGTCCAGGACTGGCGCAAACGGCAGGCCGCCGTGACGCAGCTGCCAGCGGGTCAGGATGGACAGGGCCAGGTC
>CALMTS010000338.1 GCA_937872685.1 uncultured Desulfomicrobium sp. | reverse complement strand
GCCCAAGCAGCCGCGCTATGACAAGGGCCACATCCCCACGGCCGTGAGCCTGCCCGACGCCCAGTTCGACAAGCTGGCCGCCGAGGTCCTGCCGGCCGACAAGAGCACGCTGCTCGTCTTCTACTGCGGCGGGACGAAGTGTCCCCTGAGCCACCAGTCCGCCTGGAAGGCCGAGGCGCTGGGCTACACTAACGTCAAGGTCTACGCCGCCGGCGACCCCGAATGGCAGGAGAAGGGCTACATGGTCTGGACGGCCCGCGACGTGCGTACGCCCCTGCCTGTCCTGAACCCCGCCAAGGTACCTCAGCCCTTTCACAAGCTGATCACCCTGGACCAGCTCAAGCCGTACGTCAGCGCCGCCATGCTCTCGGCCACCCCGCCGAAGGATTTCATGATCATCGACGCCCGGCCCAAGCAGCCGCGCTATGACAAGGGCCACATCCCCACGGCCGTGAGCCTGCCCACCAGCCAGTTCGACAAGATGGCCGCCGAGGTCCTGCCTGCCGACAAGAACACCAAGCTCATCTTCTACTGCGGCGGCACCGAGTGCCCCCTGAGCCATCAGGCCGCCTGGAAGGCCGAAGCCATGGGCTACACCGACGTGGCCGTGTACGCCGCCGGCGATCCGGAATGGGTGGAGAAGGGTTACGTGGTCTGGACTGCCGAAGGTGCGGCCCAGTCCGCCGCTCCGGCTCCGGCCAAGGCCGCGGCTCCGGCCAAGGCTCTGAAGGCCGGGCCCGTGGAAGGCTCCATCGACAACGAATTCTTCAAGGAACTGGTGAAGAAAGATGTGGGGAGCATCCAGCTCATCGACGTGCGGGGCGCGGCTGAATTCGAGGCCGGACACATCCCCGGCGCCGTCAACATGACCGTGGACGTGCTGGAGAAGAAGATCGCCTCCTTCACGGCCGAGAAGCCCATCGTCTTCATCTGCTCCACGGGCGCGCGCAGCGGCGAAGCCTACTACATGTTCCAGGAGAAGCGTCCCGACCTGAAAAACGTCTTCTACGTGGAAGGCACCGTGGACTTCGCCAAGGACGGTTCCTTCACCATCAAGTGATCGAGCCCCAGGCAATGCATGCGAAGGCCGCCCGTCCGGTAGGGAGGGCGGCCTTTTTTCCCGATCCATTCGTGTGCCTGACCGGTGATGCATGCAGTCCCGGCACGGAATCATCACCGCGGAGACACCCTCATGACGACCATGTCCCGTTCTCTGGTCCTGCTTCTCCTGATTGCGGCGCTGCTGCCGTGTGTTTCGTCGTCGGCCGCCGATGAGTCCCAGTCTCCGCTTTTTCAGCGCGCCATGGAGGAGGCGGAGAGGGACGGCTACCGCGTGGTGACCACCGAAGCCCTGCGCGAGCTGTTGCGCACAGACCCGACCCTGCTCCTGGTCGACGCCCGTTACGCCTATGAATACAAAGCCGGACACATTCCCGGGGCGATCAATCTGCCTGTGGATCTGAGTGACAGATCCGACCTGCCGCCAGAACGACGCAAGGCTTTCACGGATGCGCTCGGGGAGGAAAAGGGGAGGCTCATCGTCATCTATTGCCGCGGTTTCCGCTGACTGCTCGGCAAGGTTGCCGCCGCCTGGGCCGTGCGCCTGGGATACACGAACGTCATGCGCTACCCGGCCGGGTACGAGGGCTGGTCGAGGTGAGCCGGCCTGCCGGCCGGGTTCAAGTGCCGAGTCGTGTTCTGAATTTCATCTGAAGGGTCAGCCCTGAGCGCCGGCACGCTCCGCACGCAGCGATTCGAGGGCGCGCAGGGCGACGGTTACGGCTTTTTCCATAGCGTCGAGGTACTGGTGGTCGAAGGTGTTGCGCCGTCTGTCGGCTATGGCCGGGCAGATGACGCCGCCCCAGTGGCCCAGGCCGCCCAGGAAGTGAAGCAGGAAGCTCGCTTCCATTTCCATGTTTTCGATGCGCATGTCCCCAAGCCGCGGGTCGAACCCGGCCATGATGTGGTCCATTTCCGGAATGCTCGGCGCCAGTCTGGAGACGTCCCGACCCTGGGGCGCGAAGAAACCGCTGTTGGACACGGTCATGCCGGTCCGGACCGATACACCGAGTTCGGCGGCGGCCCCGGTCAGCGCGCGGACCACGGCTGGTTCGGCGCGCGAGACGTAGGGACGGACCGCATCCCGGAAACGGGATTGCGGATTCATGGCCTTTCGGATCGTGTCCGCGAGTTCCCCTTCGAGCCTCCGGCACGTCTCGTCGGGCCAGGGCGCTTCGTAGAACAGCCCTGTGTTGTCCATGCCCGCGGCATAGGTCGTTATGATGGGTGTCCCCAGGGGCGTGCCGGCCTGCAGAGCTCCCGAGGTTCCCACCCGGATGACGTGCAGTCTGGGAAAGCTGGCCTTGCGGCTGCGTGTGGCGAAATCGATTTCGTTCAGGGCCACGATCTCGTTCAGGACGATCTCCAGGGATGGGGTGCCCATGCCCGAGGTGGAGACCGTGGTCCGCAGGGGGGAGATGATCGTGGCCCGGCCGCCCGTGATGGCCGAGGTCCCGGTGACCGTGACGAGCCCGCGGTGCTCCCGTGCGACCTCCAGGTCCGTCAGGAAGTTCGCGCCGATGAACTCCGCCCGCCCGGGGTCGCCCACGAGCAGGATGTCCGGGGCCAGCTGGTCGGGCCTGATCTGCAGGTGGTAGATGCGCCCATCCGCATCGATGGGCAGGTCGGCTTCCGAGAACGGCCCGGCAGGGGAGTGGTGGGTCATGGGGTCCTCGTCGAGGAAGATGATGAATCCGCAAAGCGGATGTTGTCAGAACGCGCGCATTCCATCAACACGTCGACCGGACTTCACCATTCTTCCGTGCGGCTGTCAATATTCTCAATATTTCAGTTGGTTAGTTTGGATATGCGGGTCTGCCCGCTTTCATGGCCGCGAATGGTCCCGCCCGGCAGGCCCGTCGGGGACAGTGCGGCGTGTGCGGCGGGGCGTCCTTGAAAAAAGACTGGTATCAAGAGGATGGCGTATTCCGGAACTGCACAGTTCTCCTCGCGTCGCCACCTGCGTCCGCACTCGAAGTTTATGTAGCAGCGCGCTTGACAAATAATTAACTTCTGTTAATTATCCGTTTCAAGGAATACATATGAACTTTGACGAATTTTACCAGAGAGTGGCCAAGGCCACTGGCATAGGCACCCAGAAGGAGCTGGCCGGGCTGCTGGGCATCGACCCTGCGGCCATTACGCTGGCCAAGTCCCGGGGCGTGCCCAAGGCCTGGTGTCTGACCCTGGCGGCGCAGTTCGGCCTGAACCCCGAGTGGCTCAAGACCGGCAGGGGCCCCGTGCACCAGAACGACCAGGGCAAGACCGCGCTCATCCCCAAGGTATCGGCCCGGGCATGTGCGGGCGGCGGCTCCCTGGAGCTCGGCGACACGGTGGTGGACGAGCTGCCCTTCGACCGCTCCTGGCTGTCGCGCAAGGGCAACCCGGCGCGCATGGTGGCCATGGAAGTCGTGGGGGACAGCATGTCGCCGGAGCTCGAACCCGGCGACAACATCCTCATCGACCAGAGCCAGAACCGTGTGGCGGACAACAACCTCTACGTCGTGGGCCTGGCGGACACCATCCAGGTCAAGCGCGTCCAGGTCCGGCCCGGATTGGTCATCCTTTTCAGCACCAACCAGCGCTACTCTCCCGTCACGCTGCAGGGGGACGAGATCGACACCCTGCGCGTCATCGGGCGCGTTCTGTGGAGCAGCCGCGCGTACGCGTAGGACGGGCGGTTTTTTTTGCCGGGATCATTAACAAAAGTTAATTCTCAAGTACAAGGAGGCATCCCATGCAACAGCGTTTTTGTGAATGCGGACATCCGGTCCTGGTGGCGTACGTGATCACGAAGAAAGGCATCCTGCACGTGTACCGCATCAATACCCGTTTCGGGTCGCCCATGCGCTGCCCGTCATGCGGCAGGCACGTGAACATCAACGAACTGCGCTAGAAGCGAAGGCGTCGGTAAGACGGCCTGATTTGGTCTTCGGGTCGCCGGGTCTGATTTCGGCCCTGATCGTGACGTTCATGGTCGCTTATGCCGTCTCGCGTTGCGTATGCGCAGAAGTCCGCAGGCAGTTCCGCATGTCCGGGCATTGGGAGGGTTCAACAGGGTGTTCGGGCCGCAAGGCTTGAGGGCGGCTTTGGAGTGCCGGGGGCAGCCCCTTGTCGTTGTCAAACAGTTCAGGCTCATGAACGCTTCGCCAGTGCGGCGTTCCGTCTGTATATGCGGGGGGAAGATGTCGAGAGGGCAAGAAAAAAGGAGCGGACTTTCGTCTGCTCCTTTGTTTCTCCAGTGGTGCGCCCGGCATGATTCGAACATGCGACCTACTGATTCGTAGTCAGGCACTCTATCCAACTGAGCTACGGGCGCGTCGAGAAGTCGGTTTCTATGGATTCACGCAGCGTTAGTCAACCATTTTTTTTCAATATTTAGTAATGAATTGAAGCTGGTACCGCCGAAACTCCGAAATCCGCCGGAAGACGCGGCAGGCGGCGGTTTCCGGTCTCTGCCGCCATCGGCAACCCTGCGGCGCAGTCCGGCTGTGAAACCGGCCGGAGCGCCTTAAAATCCCATCAGCCGGAGGATGTCGCCCATGTCGCCCATGTCGAGGGCAAAGGAGAAAATGTCCAGATCCTCACGCATGTGCGCAAGAGACGTGGTCCCGTTCAGGGGCACGATGCCGAGCTGCGTCAGGAATCGGTAGAACACCTGGGCCTCGGACCGGCCGTGCTTGATGGCCAGGTCCCGGACGGTTTCCGAAGCCAGGATGTGCGGGTTGGCCGTCAGGGTCCAGAAGCCCTGGTAGATGACGCCGTTTTCCGCGCACCACTGCCGCAGGGGGGCGTCATATCCCGTCTGGGCGTAGAAGCGGTTCTGGACCACGGCGGGTTTGACCCTGGCGTCGCCGTACAGGGATTTCAGCACGTCGAGGTTGTAGCAGTTGCTGATCCCGAGCTGCCGCGTGCGCCCTGAGTCGTAAAGTTCCTCCAGGGTTTGCCAGGCCTGCATGGTCCGGACGTGCGAATTGAACGGGGAGTGCAGCAGCAGCGAGTCGAGGTAGGACGTCTGCAGGTTGCCCAGGGACGCCTCCACGGACTGCCGTATCTGCTCTTCCAGGGGGGCTGCCGGATCGTAGGGGATGTTTTCAGGATCCTGCCCGTCGGCCGGGGTGAATTTGGTCTGGACGAACAGGGACTCCCGCGGAACCCCTGCGCGCTGCACATCGGCCAGGGCTGCCCCGACGAGTGCTTCCGCGTAATGCCTGGGCTGGCCGGCGGTATCGATCCCCCGGAATCCCGCCGTCACGGCGGCGACCACCAACTCCCTGGTCCGTTCCTTCTTCCAGGCCGTGCCGTAGATGATCCGCGGCATGGGGACACCCGCGGCGGTGATGAGGCTGTTGTCCTGCATGGTCTTCTCCTCGCGTGGTGCGGAACGTGAATCCGGTTTCCGGTACCTTGTGAGGCCGCCCTGGGGCGGCCGTGGTTGCAGGCGGGTTACTGTTTGACGCCCTCCATGTGCTTCATGCCTTCCATGTGACCAGGTCCGCCCATGTGGGTCTTGCCGTCCATGTGTTCATAGCCGTGCATTTTCTTGAACGCATGCCACTCGTCGTGGTCGATCCCGCCGGATGAGTCGGCGTCGATGATGGCGAAGGCTTCATCGGGCTTGCTGTTGTCCTTGAAGTATGCGGCGAACTCGTCCTTGACGACGATCTGGTTGCCGTCCTTGTCCATGTCGCCGAAATGGGCGTTGTAATCGCTTCCGGCGAAGGATGCGCCGGAGATCAGCAACATCGCCATGAGAATGAAACCTGCATGTTTGATCATACTGCCTCCATGGTTCGGATATGTTTTCTTTATGTGATGAATTACGCCGGTTACAGGGTGAATATGCTCATGATGTGAATCCGTGCGGTGACGTTGCGTGAGACGCCGAATCGTGGCCGCGACAGAACTATCCGCATTTCCACGCTTCATTCCCCGGTCCCGGCCGGGGCTCCGAAAGTCTTTTGTAACCATGATCGTTCTCTTGTCGAGTCCATGCGCCATCCCGGACCACCGTGCCGAAAGAGCGGAGGCTCTTGTCCCACGGGCCGGTCCATGCCCAACGGGCGGCGGTTCCGTTCCGCCGGCGGCCTGCCTTGGCATTTTCGCGGCAACGCGGTACATGTGTGCTTTCGTTTCACACAGAGAATAAAGGAAGGTTTCATGTCCCGCTTTGCCCGCCTGTCGATGATCGTCCTTGTCATGCTGTCCCTGGCCGCCTGCCAGAAAGCCTACTACGGCGCCATGGAGAAGGTCGGCGTCCACAAGCGCGACATCCTCGTGGACCGCGTCGGCGATGCGCGCGATTCGCAGGCCGAGGCCAAGGAGGAGTTCGCCAGCGCACTGGAGCACTTCGCCAGCGTGGTCAACTTCGACGGCGGAGAGCTGCAGGCCGTTTACGAACGCCTGAACGCTTCATTTGAAGACTGTGAGAGCCAGGCGGCCACGGTCACGGACCGCATCGGCAAGGTCGAGGATGTGGCCGAGGCCCTGTTCACGGAATGGGAGCAGGAACTCTCGCTGTATTCCAACGCGAAACTTCGCGCCCAGAGCGCCGCCCAGCTGCGGGACACCAGGCGGGAGTACGCCAGGATGCTCGCCGCCATGCGCAAGGCGGAGAAAACCATGTTTCCCGTGCTCGATGTGCTGCGCGACCAGGTCCTGTTTCTCAAGCACAACCTGAACGCCCGCGCCATCGCCTCCATCAGGACCGAACTCGGCGCCGTCCGGCGCGACGTGGCGTCCCTCGTCAAACAGATGGAAAGCTCCATCTCGGAAGCCGACCAGTTCATCAGCCGAATGCGGAAGGGCTGAGCGGCCTGTCCGCCTGGCCGTTCAGGGCTCCATGGCCTGTTCCCGTTCCTGCCCCTTCATGTTCATTCGTCGAAAGGAGCGGAGGACGCGTCCTCAAGGCCCGCCCCGTCCTCGTCCGGCGGCAGGGAAAGCAGCGCGGAGGATGCCTCCAGGGGCAACTCCTGGACTGTTTTGAGTTTCCGGCCGATGGCCCTGGATCTGACCTTGGCTTTCTCGATCGTGTCGGATGCCTGGTGAATCTTCTTCTGCACGGCATCGAGCATCTCGCCGTACCTGCCCCATTCCGTCTTCACCGCTCCCAGGAGGGTCCAGACCTCGCTTGAGCGCTTCTGGATCGCCAGGGTGCGGAAGCCCATCTGCAGGCTGTTCAGGATGGACCACAGGGTCGTGGGGCCGGCGATGACCACCCGGCAGTCGCGCTGGATGGCTTCGGCCAGGCCCGGACGGCGGATGACTTCCGCAAAGAGGCCCTCGATGGGCAGGAAGAGGACGGCGAAGTCCGTGCTGACGGGCGGGTTGACGTACTTGTCCCGAATGTCACGGGCGCAGGCCTTGACCCGGGCTTCGAGCTGCCGGCCCGCCATGTCGATGCCGTCCGCATCGGCGCGCTCCTGGGCATCGAGCAGGCGCTGGTAGTCCTCCACGGGGAACTTGGCGTCGATGGGCAGCAACACGGGCGCCTCGCCGTCCTGGCCGGGCAGCTTTATGGCGAATTCGACACGCTCGGCGTTGTCCTTGGTGGAGGCGTTTCTGACATACTGCTCGGCGTTCAGAACCTGCTCAAGCAAAGCGCCCAGTTGGACCTCGCCCCATGTTCCTCGTGTCTTGACGTTGGTCAGGACCTTTTTCAGGTCGCCCACGCCCGTGGCCAGGGTCTGCATCTCGCCGAGGCCCTTGTGCACCTGTTCCAGCCGTTCGCTGACCTGCCTGAAGGACTCTCCCAGCCGTTTTTCCAGGGTGCCCTGGAGTTTTTCGTCGACCGTCTGCCGCATGCTTTCAAGCTGGCTGGCGTTGTCGGCCTGGAGCATGCGGAGTTTTTCCTCCACGGTGGAGCGGACGGTCTCGAGCTTGGCGGCATTGGTTTCCGAAAGCTGGGCCAGGGCGGCGGACATGGCTTCGAGCTGCGCCTTTTCCGCCGTCGAGAGGTCCTTGAGCGTGCCGTTCATGGTCTCGGCAATGCGCGTCAGCGTGGAAACGACCTCTTCGCGCAGCCTCTTGGCATGTTCGTCGGTGCGCTTCTCAAGGTTGGCCAGTTGTCCCTGATTGGACCTGGAGAACTCCGAAAACTGCGCGGCCAGCACGTCGGCCTGGCGCCCCTGGGCGCAGTGTGCGTCCGCGATGCGCTGCAGCAGATGACCCGCCAGTTCCCGGATGCTCGCGACGATCTCCCGCCGTTGTTCAACGAGAAGGCGTCCGGCCTCTTCGCGCCCCTGGCCAACCTCCTCTTTCAGCAGGCGTGTGGTCAGCTCGAGGGATTTTTCGAATGCATCGAGCCGCGCTTGCAGCAGCAGGGCGTTGCGCGACATCCGGAACAGGATGGCGACGAGCAGGAGCGCCGTCAGCGCCGGCAATGCGATGGGACCGTAGAGAAAGAGTTCGTTCATGTTGACCTCGTCGTGGAGGAAGGTTCGTATTTCAGTGGAGAGACCGGGGAATCGGTTTCGTGGCCAAATGCATGTTGCCGGCGCTCCGCCGGGGAGGATGGCAACGTGTCTTCGCGGACATTCCGCGCCGGCCCTGTATCGGAGGTGCGGCGTATCGGATGGCTCGGTCCGATTCCAGGCCCTTCGCCCCATGATGAAGGCCGCAACGACCAATTCGGACAGCGGAAGCGTTGCGCCTGTCGTGGAATTTCAAGTTGGCGAAGACTGTCCCATTGCCGACAAAGCGCTCCCGAGTCAAAGATTCTGGCACGTTCGCCTGCACGTGACGCGTGGTCGGGTATTCATACGCATCAGTCGCGGTTTGACCTTTCCGCAACGTATGCATGTTCCGAAGCTGCCGTACGTACAACTCAGAAAGACCCCTGAAGACAAAAGTGGAGTTGTTTCAGGCTGGCCGCCGACGTAAGAACCTTGGGATGACTTCGGTCAACAACATTCATGACACCCTCTTCCGCCAGACCATGAGCCACAGGGACGTGGCGGCGGACTTCCTGCGGAACTACCTGCCCGAGAGCGTGACGCGGCACATGCTTCTGGACACGTTGTCCATCGCCAAGGACACCTTCGTGGGCGCGGACCAGCGTGAGCATTATTCGGATATGCTTTACGCGGTCCGCCTTGCGGGGGGAAAGTCTGTGTTCGTGTATCTTCTGTTTGAGCACAAAAGCAAACCAGACCGTTTTGTGGCGCTGCAATTGCTACGCTACATGCTTGAAATCTGGGAACTTCACCGCAAACAGAATGCATCCGGAAAGACCGTGCCGCTCATTATCCCCATTGTTGTCTATCATGGCAAAACGCGACGGCAGGCGATCAGGCTTCCTGAGCTCGTTGACCTGCCGGATTCCGATCTCGGCAGATTTGTCCCGGACTTCGACCAGGCCTTTTTCGATTTCTCTCCGAAATCGGACGAGGAAATAAAAGGCACCATCCTTCTTCGCCTGGCCTTGACCTGCCTCAGGGCCAAGAACAATCCTACCGTTGAGCGATGTGTTCGGGAGATTTTCAGTTTGCTCTGCAACCTGGGTGATGATGCAACATCCCTGCAGTGGCTGACGACGATCACGGGCTACGTATTTCATACCATGGACATCGGTCAGGACGTCATGCACAATATCATCAAGGAAACCCTCGGAGGGGGCAAGGAGGATGCAGTCATGACTCTCGCGGAACGTCTGCGTGATGAAGGAAAACTGGAAGGAAAACTGGAAGGAAAACTGGAAGGAAAACTCGAAGGGAAACTCGAAGGCAGGATGGAAGGCAGGACAGAAGGCAGGATGGAAGGCGAAGTCCTGGGGCGTCATGCGGTTC
>CALMTS010000337.1 GCA_937872685.1 uncultured Desulfomicrobium sp. | reverse complement strand
CCACGACCTTCGCCCATCGCATCTTCCGCCAGTACGGGGCCGGCGCGGTGCTGCGCCTGCGCGCCAACCCCTACGACCTGGCCTACGACATCCACGGCATCGGCTTCCGCACGGCTGACGAGGTGGCCCTGAAGCTCGGCTTTGCCGAGGACGCGCCCCAGCGCCTGGAGGCCGGCGTGGAGTATTGCCTGCGCCAGGTGGCCGAAGGGGCCGGGCACATGTACCTGCCGCGTCCGGCGCTGGTGGAGGAGGCGGCCAGGCTCCTGGGCTGCCACGATCTGGAGTTGGTGGAGGAGCAGGTCGACGCCCTGGTCGAGCGCAAGCGCCTGGTGGTCGAGCCCCTGCCCGAGAAGGGCGTGGCCGAGGCCGTCTATCTGACCTATTTCTACAAGACCGAGCGCGAGATCGCCTCCCGGCTGCGGGCGCTGCTGGACCACGCCATCCGCATGGATCCGAAGAAGATCGCGGACGCCGTGGAACGCGAGGAAACACGGCAGTCCCTGACCCTGTCGGACGAGCAGCGCCAGGCCGTGGAGTCGGCCTGCGGGCACAAGGTGGCCATCATCACCGGCGGCCCCGGTACGGGCAAGACGACCATCACCCGGGTGGTGGTGCGGGCCCTCAAGGCCCTGGGCCTCAGAATCTCCCTGGCCGCGCCCACGGGCCGCGCCGCCAAGCGCCTGTCCGAGGCCACGGGCTTCACGGCCGTGACCCTGCACCGCATGCTGCGCTACCAGCCGGCCACGGGCTTCGAGTTCAACGAGGACAAGAAGCTCCCGGCCGACGTCATGGTCGTGGACGAGGTCTCCATGCTCGACTGCGGGCTGTGCCTGGCCCTGCTGCGCGCCCTGCCCCTGACCTGCCGCCTGGTT
Organism: uncultured Desulfomicrobium sp.; assembly: GCA_937872685.1. Classification (GTDB taxonomy): domain Bacteria; phylum Desulfobacterota; class Desulfovibrionia; order Desulfovibrionales; family Desulfomicrobiaceae; genus Desulfomicrobium. Next base: position 8,589 of record CALMTS010000337.1, on the reverse strand, counting down.
TTCGTCGGCGACGAGAACCAGCTGCCGTCGGTGGGCGCGGGCAACGTCCTGGGCGACATGCTCGAAAGCGGGATCATCCCCTCCGTGCGCCTGACGCACATCTACCGCCAGGCCCGGGAGAGCATGATCGTGGTCAACGCCCACCGCATCAACGAGGGCGAGTTCCCCCTGGGCAGCCCACACACGCCGCCCAAGGCCGATTTCTTCTGGGTCGAGAAGGAGGACCTGGCCGAGCTGCAGGCCCTCATCCTGCGCATGGTCTGCGAGCGCATCCCCGAGGCCTACGGGCTGGACCCCATGACCGACGTGCAGGTGCTCACGCCCATGCACAAGGGCGAGGTGGGCACCGTGATCCTGAACCGCCTCCTGCAGGAGCGCCTCAACCCCGAAGGCCGGGAACTGTTGCGCGGCCAGCGGGCCTACCGCGAGGGGGACCGCATCCTGCAGCTCAGGAACAATTACGACAAGGACGTTTTCAACGGCGACCTGGGGCGCATCGTGCGCTTCGACACGGAAGACGAGACCCTGATCGCGGAGTTCGACGGCCGGGAAGTGGAGTACGGGTTCGACGAGCTGGACGAGATCGGCCTGGCCTACGCCATCAGCGTGCACAAGAGCCAGGGCAGCGAATACCCGGCCGTGGTCATGCCCGTGGTCACGCAGCACTACATGCTCCTGCAGAGGAACCTCATCTACACCGGCCTGACGAGGGCGCGGAAGCTGGCCGTGCTCATGGGTTCGCGCCGGGCCATGCACATGGGCCTGGGCAACGAGCGGGGCCGCCAGCGCAACACTTCGCTAGCCGTGCGACTGGCCAAAGAGTCCCAAACATAGCCCAAGGCGTCGGAAAGACGGGCGAAAGGGGCGGTTCAGGGACGTTTTGCGCCCCATGCATGCGTTGACATGCCTGCAAAGGCTCGTCTATGGACCCTCTTTTGTGGATTGCGAGGGTGGCGGAATTGGTAGACGCACCAGACTTAGGATCTGGCGGCATGCCGTGGGGGTTCGAGTCCCCCCTCTCGCACCAGTGCAGACTATTCGGGCCCCCGAGGGTGCGCCCATCATTTAAGGAGTGGAGTCATGGAATACAAAGTCGAAGAATTGTCCCCGGTCAAGCGCAAGGTGACGGTGGAAGTGGATGTCGAGGAAGTGCATGCCGCCCTGGCCGCCACCGTGGCCCTGTACCGCAAGGGTGCGGACATCAAGGGGTTCCGCAAGGGCAAGGTTCCGTCCTCCGTGGTCGAGGCCAAGTTCCGCAAGCAGATTTACGGGGAGGCCACGACCGACCTGATCAACTATCACATCAACGAGATCCTGGGCGAGGCCAAGCTCTCCCCCCTGTCGCGCATCGACGTGGACGCCAAGGAAATGGAGCGTGACGAAAAGTTCACCTACAGCTTCTCCTTCGAGATCGCCCCGTCCTTCGACCTGCCCGAGTACAAGGGCCTGGCCGTGGAAGAGGAAGAGGTGGCCGTTGATCCCAAGCAGGTCGACGACGTCATCGAGCGCATCCGCCAGAACATGGCCAAGACCGTGATCATCAAGGAAGAGCGCCCCGTGGTCGAAGGCGATATCGCCGTCATCGACTTCCAGGCCTTCCAGGACGGCGCTGCCATGGAAGGCATCGCCGCCAACAAGTTCGAACTTCCCCTGGGCGAGGGCAACTCCCTGGAGGACTTCGAGGCGATCGTCAAAGGCATGACGCCCGGCCAGACCACCGAGAAGGAACTGACCTTCCCGGCCGACTTCATCAATGACAAGCTGGCCGGCCAGACCGTGTCCATGCAGGTCACCCTGCACGCCATCAAGGAACGCAAGCTGCCCGAGGTCGACGCCGAGTTCGCCGAACTGGCCGGCGGCTACTCCTCCGTGCAGGACCTGCGCGACGCCATCGAGAAGTCCTACCTCTCGACCCGGCAGCAGCTGGTCAAGGGCGACGCCCAGAAGAAGCTCCTGGACGGCATCAAGGCCGAGGTCAGCTTCGAGCTGCCCCAGAGCATCGTCGAGGAGCAGATCGACAAGCAGATCGTGGAGATGCAGGGCAAGCTCGAACGCCAGGGCAAGAGCCTCGATTCCCTGGGCATGACCCCGGCCGAGCTGCGCGCCGAGCAGCGCCCCCTGGCCGAGGACGTGGTCAAATCCTCCCTGGTGCTGCTGGCCATCGCCACTGCCGAAGGGCTGACGGTGGACCCGCAGGAAGTGGATCTGGTCCTGCAGAAGATGGCCGCTTCCACGGGCCAGGATTTCCACTCCATCAAGGACTACTACGAGCAGCACAACCTGATGATCCCCCTCAAGGACAGGGTCCTGGCGGACAAGGCCATGGATCTCATCTACGAGAACGCCCAGGTGACCAAGGTCGCACCGGCGGCCAAGGACGCCCAGGACGCATAGGCTTACGACGGGCCGGGCATTGTCCCGGCCCCTTCTTTACAGTGCGGCGGCGTCCGGTCCTGGCAGGCAATGTGCAGGGAAAACCCGGACAGTCGCGGTCCCTTTCTCGCAGCCCTTGACACCCTGCCCCGGATCGTTATTTTTCAAATCTTTGGTATCAGCATTCACACGTTTGTTTCAGGAGCTTTCATGGTCAGAAATTCCGTATTCGTCATCGAAAACACCGGCCGCGGCGAACGGATGTACGACATCTATTCCCGCCTGCTCAAGGACCGCATCGTGCTCCTGGGCACGCCCATCGACGACCACGTCGCCAACTCCATCTGCGCCCAGCTGCTTTTCCTGGAGTCGGAAAACCCCGACAAGCAGATCAACATGTACATCAACTCCCCGGGCGGATCCGTGACGGCCGGCATGGCCATCTACGACACCATGCAGTACATTTCAGCGCCGGTCGCCACCCTGTGCATCGGCCAGGCTGCGAGCATGGGCGCCGTGCTTCTGGCCGCCGGACAGAAGGGCATGCGCTACACGCTGCCCCATTCGCGCATCATGATCCACCAGCCCATGGGCGGTTTCCAGGGCCAGGCCACGGACATCGCCATCCAGGCCAAGGAGATCATCCGGCTGCGCGGCGAACTCAACGGCATCCTGGCGCACCACACCGGGCAGACCCTGGAGAAGGTGGAGCAGGACACGGAACGCGATTATTTCATGAGCGGCGACGAAGCGTGCGCGTACGGGCTCATCGACCAGGTCCTCGCTTCCCGCAAGGAACTGGAATAAAGGTATTTTTGAGGATCATGAGGTAACCCATGGCGGAACGAAAGAAGAGAACGGGCAAGGATTTGAGCTGCTCCTTTTGCGGCAAGGGACAGGACGAGGTGCAGCGCCTCATCGCCGGGCCCGAAGTGTACATCTGCAATGAATGCATCGCGCTGTGCGACGACATTCTGAAAAACGACAACCGCAAGGAAGACCTGGACTCCTCGGACATCCCCCTGCCCCAGGAGATCAAGGCCGCCCTGGACGACTACGTGGTCGGCCAGGACGACGCCAAGAAAATTCTCTCGGTGGCTGTGTACAACCACTACAAGCGCATCAAGTACCATGCCCGGGTCAAGGACGATGTCGAACTGGACAAGAGCAACATCCTGCTCATCGGCCCCACGGGCTCGGGCAAGACGCTCCTGGCCCAGACCCTGGCCCGCATCCTGAAGGTGCCCTTCGCCATCGCCGACGCCACCACCCTGACCGAGGCCGGGTACGTGGGCGAGGACGTGGAGAACATCCTCGTGCAGCTGGTGCAGAACGCCGATTACGACCTGGAGTCCGCGGCCAAGGGCATCATCTACGTGGACGAGATCGACAAGATTTCCCGCAAGTCCGACAGCCCGTCCATCACGCGCGACGTGTCGGGCGAAGGCGTGCAGCAGGCGCTCCTCAAGATCATCGAAGGCACCGTGGCCAACATCCCCCCCAAGGGCGGCCGCAAGCACCCCCAGCAGGAGTTCATCCGCCTCGACACCTCCAACATCCTTTTCATTGTGGGCGGGGCCTTCATCGGCCTGGAGGACATCGTCAAGCAGCGCGTGCAGGGCACGAGCATGGGCTTCGGGGCCAAGATGCGCCGCAAGGATGAGGACAAGACCGACAGCCTCCTGCGCCAGGTCCACCCCATGGACCTGATCCGCTTCGGCCTCATTCCCGAGTTCACGGGCCGCATTTCGGTCATCACGTCCCTCACGGAGCTGAACGAGGACGACCTCATGCGCATCCTGCAGGAGCCCAAGAACGCCCTCGTCAAACAGTATCAGAAGATGTTCGAGCTGGAGAACGTGGAACTCAAGTTCACGATGAACGCGCTCAAGTCCCTGGCCGCCAAGGCCATCAAGCTCGAGACCGGCGCCCGTGGCCTGCGTTCCGTCATGGAGTCCATCATGCTCGACATCATGTACACCCTCCCGTCCATGAAGGACGTGACGGAGTGCGTCATCAACAGGGCCGTGGTGGAGGAGGGCAAAGAACCCCTCATCCTCTTCAAGCCCGAGGCCAAGAGCGCCTGACCCCGCGGTCGGGCGAGATCAGCGAGACCAACCATGTCCGATGCCATCATTTTCGAGAAGACCCCTGCCGGGAACATGACCCTGCCGGTCATGTCACTGCGCGAAGTGGTCATGTTCCCCAAGTCCATCGTGCCGCTATTCGTGGGTCGCGATTCCTCCATCAAGGCCATCGAACGGGCCCTGGACACCTACGACAAACGCATCTTCCTGGTGGCCCAGAAGGACCCCGGCCAGGAACGCCCGGACGTTGACGGCCTCTATGACGTGGGTACGGTCAGCAAGGTTCTGCAGATGCTCAGGCTCCCCGACGGGACCATCAAGGTCCTCTTCGAGGGCCTGTACCGCGCGGCCTGGGACCAGTCCTACGGGCTGCTGATCCAGGACGAGATCCAGATGGTCCGCGTGACGGCACTGCCAGACACCGAGGGCAATCCCGTGGAAGGCGAGGCCCTGGTGCGCGCCACACACGAAGCCGTCGAGGAATATTCCCAGGTCAACCGCAAGCTGGCCAAGGAGACCGTCCTGGCCATCACCAGCGTGTCCCAGCCCGGCCGCCTGGCCGACAGCATCGCCCCCCATCTGAAATCCACCTACGACCGCAAGCAGGACGTGCTGGAAGTGCGCGACCCTGTACGCCGCCTGGAGCGCGTGTACGAGCTCATCCAGGAGGAGGTCGAGGTCTTCTCCCTGGAGAAGAAGATCAAGGGCCGCGTCAAGAAGCAGATGGAGGAGAACCAGAAGGATTACTATCTGGGCGAGCAGCTCAAGGCCATCCACAAGGAGATGGGCCGCGACTTCGACCCCAAGGCCGACGTCGACGACCTGGAGAACCAGCTCAAGGCCAAGGACATGCCCGAGGACGCCCGGTCCAAGGCCATGGCCGAGATGAAGAAATTGCGCCAGACCCCGCCGTCCTCGGCCGAATACGCCGTGCTGCGCAACTACGTGGACTGGATTCTGGCCCTGCCCTGGAACGTGCTCCGCGACGTGGACATCGACATCAAGCAGGCCCAGAAGATTCTGGACGACGACCACTATGGGCTGGAGAAGCCCAAGGAGCGCATCCTCGAATACCTGGCCGTGCAGGCCCTGGTGAAGAAGCTGCGCGGGCCCATCCTCTGCCTCGTGGGCCCTCCCGGCGTGGGCAAGACGTCGCTGGCCAAGTCCATCGCCCGGGCCACGGGGCGCGAGTTCGTGCGCCTGTCCCTGGGCGGCGTGCGCGACGAGGCCGAGATCCGCGGCCATCGCCGGACCTATGTCGGTGCCCTGCCCGGCAAGATCATCCAGTCCCTGAAGCGCGTGTCCTCCAACAATCCGGTCTTCTGCCTGGACGAAGTGGACAAGATGAGCATGGATTTCCGGGGCGATCCATCGGCCGCGTTGCTGGAGGTGCTTGACCCGGAACAGAACAGCGCCTTCAACGACCACTATCTGGACATGGACTACGACCTTTCGCAGGTGTTCTTCATCACCACGGCCAACTCCCTGCAGACCATCCCCCTGCCCCTGCAGGACCGCATGGAGATCATCAACATCCCCGGCTACCTGGAGACGGAGAAGGAGCGCATCGCCACGGACTTCCTGCTGCCCAAGCAGCTGGAGCAGCATGGCCTGGGGCCTGAAAACCTGAACCTCTCCAAGGGCGCCATCCTGGAAATCATCCGCCGCTACACGCGCGAGTCCGGCGTGCGCAACATGGAGCGCGAACTGGCCTCCATCTGCCGCAAAGTGGCGCGGGCCCTGGTCGAGGACGGCGATACGGGGAAGACCGTCTCCGTAAGCAAGTCCATGATCGGTACGTACCTCGGCATCCCCAAGGTTCGCCACGGCGAGCGCGAGGCGGAGCCGCAGGTGGGCGTGGCCACGGGCCTGGCCTGGACCCAGGTCGGCGGTGAACTGCTCTTCGTGGAAGTGGCCCTTATGCCCGGCACGGGCAAGATCGAGATCACCGGCAAGCTCGGCGATGTCATGCAGGAGTCGGCCAAGGCCGCGATCAGCTACATCCGGTCCCGTTCGGAGTTCTTCGGGCTGCGCCGGGATTTCTACAAGGAAGTGGACATCCACATCCATGTGCCCGAAGGCGCCACGCCCAAGGACGGCCCCTCGGCCGGCATCACCCTGGCCACCTGCCTGGCTTCGGCCCTGCTGGACATCCCGGTCAGAAACGACGTGGCCATGACAGGGGAGATTACGTTGCGCGGCCGCGTCCTGCCCATCGGCGGCGTGCGCGAGAAGCTGCTGGCCGCCCATCGCGGCCTGATCACCAGGGTGCTTCTGCCCAAGGAGAACGAGCGCGACCTCAAAGACGTGCCCAAGCCCATTCTGAAGGATCTGGAGATCATCCTCGTGGAGAACATGGACGAGGTCCTGTGCGAGGCATTGAAGGACGTGACCCGCGAGAGCCTCTTCAGCACGGGTGCGGATATCATCCCCGTTTCCAAGGGGCTGCAGAAGGCCCACGAGTTCTCAAGCCCGCAGTAACCTGTCCGGTAGGCTCCCTGAACTTCCAAACCCCCGTCGCGAAAGCGGCGGGGGTTTTTTCATGGGTGATACCGAGGCGTTTCATGAGCCGAAAGAGCCCGGAATCATGCATTGGGAATCCGGACTGACTGGAGTCATTTCATCCGGTAGACCCATACCGGTTTGCCGGAAGGGTTGTGCAGGACTGTGACGGGTCTGAGGGCCGGGGCTTCGAACTCCAGGCTGACCAGCCACGCGCCGGGGCGGAGTTCACGGCGGGCCTTGTCCGCCGCCGGCCCCATGCTTTCGGGTCGCTGAAACATGTAGACCATGTCGAAGGTGGACCAGTCCTCTTTCCAGATATCACCCCGCCGCACCCTGGCGAAGGGCCGGCGAAGGCCGCAGACCACGCGCAGGGGCCAACTCCATTCCAGACCTTCGAGGCGAGCTTCGGGATAGACCCGGTGCAGTTCCGCGAGGCCGGCGCCAAGGCCGCAGCCCGCGTCGAGGATGCGTGCGCCGGAAGGCAGGGCCGCGATGTTATCGAGGCCGGCCAGGCAGCCCCGGGGGGTCGGGAAGAGGGGGGCGTCCCGCCAGGCGCCGACCGGGTAGAGCAAGGCCAAGAGGGCCAGGGGGACAAGCCAGCACCAGGCTGGCAGGCCCGCGCCGAGGCCTGATGCGGCCAGGGAAACGGGAAAGCCGGCCGCGACGAAAAGCCTGCGCCACGGGGAACGTGCGCCCATGCCCATGACGGCGCCCAGGGTCGTCGCCAGGGCCAGGGACCAGCCGGGCGGCAGATGCAGCGAGTGCAGCGTCAGAAACAATGCCCAGCACGCGGTCCAGGCCAGCAGGGCGGGCAGGGGCCAGGGCGGCAGGACGGTCCGCGCGGAGGGTTTTCCATCTGTGAGACGGGTGTGTTTGGTCATGCCTGATCGGGGCTTGAGAGTGGGAGCCAGAGGGAACTGTGCGGGAAATCGGGACAAAAGAAAAGCGGCCGCCCAGGCGTATCGGTCTTTGGTGTTGTGATTTGCCGGCTTTTGTGCTGATGTGCCGCGGCCATGAAATGCGAACACTCCACACCCCAGGACGACCTGGCCCGGGCCCGCGCCACGCGCAGCCCTTTGCGCAAGCTCTACTACTGGACGCTGCACTGGGCGGCCACGCCGTATGCGCTGCCGGCCCTGGTGGTGCTGTCCTTCGCCGAAAGCTCCTTCTTTCCCGTACCGCCCGATGTGCTGCTCATCGCCCTGTGCTTCTGCAATCCGCGGCGCTGGTTCAGCCTGGCCGCATGGTGCACGGCGGCCTCCGTGGTCGGCGGCCTGCTGGGCTACTTCATCGGCTGGGGGCTCTGGGGAACCGTGGGCCTGCCCATCGTGCAGATGTACCACGGCGAGGCCGTGGTCGAGACGGTGCGCGCCTGGTACGAGAATTACGGCTTCTTCGGGGTCCTCATCGCGGCCGTGACCCCCATCCCCTACAAGGTCTTCACCATCGCCTCGGGCATGATGAGCTTCGACCTGACGCAGTTCGTCCTGGCGTCGGTCCTGGGCCGGGCCACGCGCTTCTTCCTGGTGGCGGGCCTGATCCGCCTGTTCGGCGCCCGCATCAAACCGTTCATGGAGCGCCACTTCGAACTCGCGGCCTCCGCCCTGGTGGTCCTGGCCATCCT
>CALMTS010000336.1 GCA_937872685.1 uncultured Desulfomicrobium sp. | reverse complement strand
GGGGCCGGCCCATCCGAACCGAGGCGGCATCGTCCACTTCAACAACCGTCTGGCGCAGGCGTTTCAGGCCCGGCCCGACCTGGAAGTGCGCCAGTACTTCTGGTCCAGGCTCTACCCCGAGTGCCTCCTTCCGGGCCCCGCCGCCGACTGGCTCGATATGAGCAGCCGTGTCTCGTTCCAGATTCCGGGCCAAAGCATCCTGGACTGCGCCAATCCATGGAGCTGGTGGCAGCTCGTAAGACGCATCCAAAGCGACGGCTGCAGAATCCTGGTTACGCACTGGGTCCACCCTGTCCACTTTCCTGTATTCCTGACAGTGTTCGCAGCCCTTCGACTGCTTACGGACGTCGAGATCCATCTTATCGTTCACAATGTCAGGCCCCATGAAGGCATCCCCTGGGGGACCCACATGGCAAAACGCATAATGAATCTGGCTCATCATGTCATTGTTCACAGCGCATCCGAAGCGGATATTGCAAAAAATTTTCTGGAAGTTCAGACAAATATAAAAACAGCCTTTCATCCTGTTTACGATTTTTTCACAACATGCGATGATTTGGAACATATACGCACAAAATTAGGACTCAAAAACAAAGTTCTCCTTTTTTTCGGGTTCATTCGTCCATATAAAGGTTTAGAATGCCTTATTTCTGCATTTGAAATATTTCAAAAGAGAAATAAAGATACATCTTTGCTTATTGTTGGAGAATTTTTTCATACTCGTCAAAAAAATTGGGACAATGAGTACAAAATACTACTTGATCGGATCAAGAAAAATGGAGATATAATCCACATCAATGAATATGTACCTAACGAAGACGTCGGAATCTACTTCAGCATTGCAGACACACTGGTCACGCCCTACCATAAAGTGAGCCAATCCGGGCCTGTCCACATCGCCTTCGCTTTGGGCAAACCCGTCATCGCCAGCGACCTTCCCGCATTCCGAGACAGCGTCGAGGCGGGGGTCACCGGGAGTTTCTTCAATCCCGGAGATCCGCTGGATCTGGCCCGAGCCATGGAGCGCGTTCTCGGACAAACTTGGGATGCAGACCGGATAAAAGTGCACGGACAACGATTCGACTGGGAGAGGTATGTAGAAATTCTTCTTGACGGCAACGTCAACTCATGAAGAATAATGCATAAATATACATATATTTCCCCGAGGCCTTCTTCGAGCAAGCTCATGAAATGAGACAATGCCGCAGAAAAAGGCCCGTCAACTCGCTCCACCTCCATCCAAAAAGAAAAAACGCAATCAATCATGGCCGACAAAAAAACGAACAAGGCATCCCGCGCGCCCCTGAGTCCGGGGATCATGTCGGTCATCAAGAACGCGGCCTACATCCTGAGCGGGCAAGGCGTACAACTGGGCGTCCGCTTCGTGTACGCGGTCGTCCTGGCGCGGGCGCTGGGCCCCCACGACTATGGGCTCATAGCCTACGGCACGTCCTTGTACATCGCCGTGCTCCCAGTCACCAAATTCGGCATCGAGCATGTCGTCATCCGCGTCATCGGGTACGACAAGGCACGGGGCAGAGAACTTTTGCAGAGCTCCTTGCCGTTGCGGAGAGCGGCCGCGTACTTCTCGACAGTCGTCTTCGCGGCGGCGGCCCTTTTCTGGGAGAATGATCAACCGACCCAAGCCATTCTCGCCTGCTTTGCCATCGCGCTGCTGGGACGGTCCTTCGCGCAATGGAATCAGGCCATCTTCACCGCCTACGAGGCCAACAGGTTCTCCTTCCGCCTCCAGGCCGTCTTCCGGGCGCTGGAAGTCGCGCTGGGGCTTCTGGCCCTTGCCGTTTGGCGCACCCCCCTGACCATCGTCCTGGTTCACGCCTCGACCTGGTGGCTGGAGGTCGTCTTCGGCACCTTGCTCCTGCACCGGGAATTCTCGACGCCCAGGGGCAAATGGAATCTCGAGGACGTGAAGACCATCCTCGCGGAATCCATACCCGTGTGCCTCGCCATGACCATGCTGAGCGTGATGAGCCAAGGGCCGCTCCTGACTTTCAAATACCTGAACGGCGCGGGCATCGCCGCCGGCAACTTGGCCCTCGCCATGCAGGTGTTCAGCCTCCTCTCCCTCATGACCATCGCGCTCAACAGCGCATCCTACCCGGTCCTGAGCAGGGCCATCGCCCGCGGCGACGGGAAAGAGGTTTTCTTTGTCGAAGCGATGATGCGCTTCACACTCTTTCTGGGCCCCACAGTGGCGCTTCTGGGTATGGCCCTGGGGCCCGACCTGATGGTTTTCGCCTTCGGGAACAAATATGCCGAAGCCGGGAGCCTCATCGGGACGACCCTGTGGATGATGATCCCCTGGACCGCCATGAACTCGCTTATGAGGGTCCAGACGGCCCGCCGGAATATCCGTTCGACCCTCTGCATTCTCGCTGCCGGCGTCCTCTGCTTCGTTCTCGTCTCCAGGCCGGCCACGGATCTGTACGGCAGCCAGGGGACCGTACTGGCGGCACTTGCCGGGATGTCGATCATCGCCGCTGGGTTGTTCATGGCGGTGACACGGCACGGAAACATGAAAATCAAACTGGCGGTCATATACCCTCTGTGCGCGATGAGCTTTTCGATCGGCGCATTCCGCATGCTCACGCCCTACGGTCCCTGGGCGGCCCTGCTTGGGGGTGGACGATCCTCGAATGTGTGACGAAAAGCGAAATCGACGCCTTGATAGAAATCTGGAAAAAAAGACTCTGAACTTAATCCGATCATGCAATCCGACACTACGGGTGGAGCACCATGAAACTCGTCATACAGATACCTTGCTTCAATGAACGGGACAGCCTGCCGGTCACTCTCGGGAACCTCCCAAGGGAGGTTGAAGGCTTTGACGAAGTGGAATGGCTTGTCATCGACGACGGGAGCACCGACGGCACCGCGGAGGTCGCTCGCCGGCATGGGGCCCATGTGGTCTCCCACAACCACAACAAGGGGCTGGCCCAGGCCTTCATGACCGGGCTCGAGACCTCCCTGCTTCTCGGAGCGGACGTCATCATCAACACCGACGCGGACAACCAGTACGATGCCGCCTGCATACCGGACTTGGTCCGCCCCATCCTGGAAGGGAAGGCGGA
>CALMTS010000335.1 GCA_937872685.1 uncultured Desulfomicrobium sp. | reverse complement strand
GACGTGGCGGCATCCACCTCCTTGCTAGCTGCCGTCGGCGTTTCGGTGTTGCAGTCAGTGCCTGTACGGATATGCGTTTTTTGGTTTATGCTTACGAGAATGGGATGTAGCGGCGGACAATGAATAGAGTTAGATGAGAGGGCATGGGCGGGCAGGGTATAAGGTGTAATACGGAATATTTTTTTTGCATATGTAATTAGCTGGACAATTGGGTAGCGTGCATGGTTGATGTAATGTATACACGGCAAAATTTTATAATCATTGATCTATATTGAATGCAATGATGCGTAACCAGAAAGTCGCAAAAAATTCTGAAATCCGGAGTGAGGCGGACTTCTCTGTCTGGCGTTTGGATGACAACAACAATGAGTTTCTGGTTCGGGATGGGTTGACGGAGAATGAGGCACTCGCGTTGGTGCGGGAGTTCGAGGGGAGAGGACACAGGCAGGCGTATTGGGTGAGGCGTGGCAGTGGTGCGAACGGGCGGTCGTCGCGTATGTGAGCCGGGGCATGTGTTGCCCGGCGACGAAGGTGCGGATGCGGGCGAGCAGGTCGGCGGGTTCTTTCAGCGGCGCACGATCGCCTGAATCCGGCGGGGTCTGGCAAAGGTCTTGAAAAGGGCGTATCGGTGGTTTGTGTCATCCGACGTGTTGCCCGTGCCATGCCTACATCCCTCCAGTCCGTAAGAGGTGCCCATGAGGGGCCGTTCCATCCCGCTTCCGATTCCGGCCAGCGCCTGCGATCAGGCGGTTCCGCTGGGGCGGAGAGTGTCTTTTTCCGCGGTCCTGCTGCTGGCCTGCGTTGCGTTGCTGGCCGGAGGGTGCGTGGTGCTGCCGATTCCGACCGGGGAGGACAAGGTGCTCGAAGGCCGGCCCGTCACTGAATTTCAGCAATCGTTCATCAAGCCCGGCGTCACCACGCGCGAGGATGTGCTCAAGCATCTCGGGCAGCCCTTCATCATCTGGGAGGACGCCCGTGTCTTCGTCTACAGATGGGACATGCGCCAGGGCATTTTCGTCTGGATCATGACCGACGGGAGGCAGATTGCCGGGGACGCCCATGACGTGCCGAAACATTACCTGCTTCTCATCCAGTTCGATGGCGACAACGTGGTCAGGCGTTTCGAAAGGACCACGCGCCCGTTGTCCAGCTCCGCACCGGACTTTCTCATGGACTGGGTGCGGGGCTTTCACGAACGGGCGCCAGCGCGGCGGACGGAGGAGTGACATGCACAGCGCGAAACAGGATCCCCGCGGGTTCCGGGGTGGCGTTGCCCGGATCGCATGCCTGGCCATCGTCCTCCTGGCGGCAATGGCGGGCTGCACGGGCGCGGGCCTGCCGGGGTCGAGGGAACCGGCCGCGTTCAGCACCGCAGGCGCGAGGCCGGTATTGCTCAACGTGCGGTGCATCGTCGACGGGCAGCTCCGGGAAGCGTTTCCGACGGTCCCCATTGTTCTGTTTCGGCTGGCCACCTTCGAAACCTTCGGCGAATTCTCTCTCGTTTTCCAGGGCAGCCTGTCCCGCGAGTCGGAACGCGATGGCTGGACCTGCTTTCATCTCGCGCCAGGAAGCCACTACCTGCGCGTTTACGGCCCTGTCTCCGGCCCGCAGAATCCTCCGCGGACCGGACAGCCGCGTGTCAGCATCTGGCGGGTGGTGGTACCGGACGGGGCTTCCCCCCTTTACGCAGGCTCCTTGCTGCTGACGGGCAGAACCGTGACCGGCGCCATCCCCATCTTCAGAAGCG
>CALMTS010000334.1 GCA_937872685.1 uncultured Desulfomicrobium sp. | reverse complement strand
TGGTAGCCGCTGGTGACCATGCCGCCCACGGTCCCGGAGCCGAGATAGAAGTCCCAGAAGGAGAAGACCGGCACGGGGCAGGCCCGAACGATTTTTTCGCAGCTCTCGGCGTAGGTGAAGGTGTTTCCATCCCGGTCGCGGTTCATGCTCATGAGCAGGACGATGCTGTCCGGCGGCAGGGCGGGCAGGCGTTCCAGCAGGCGGGTCATGGACAGGTTCTGGAGCAGTTCGACCTGCAGCTGCTGCGGCAGCTGCCCGCGGACCTCCTCGAAACGCTTCAGGTTGCCGATGCCCGTCGGGGTGGCGTCGTTGATGACGAAGAGCCGCCTGGCCCCCGGAACGAGGTGCGCCGCCGCCCTCACCGTGGCGGCGATGTCGTAGGATTCGAGCACGCCGGTGATGTCTTCGGCGGCCATGGCCCGGGGATTCTCCAGGTAATTCACCCCGCAGAAGACGATGGGGGTGTCGGGGAAGAGGACCTTGCGGTACTGGCGGGCGAAATTGAAGGCGTTGTCGTCCGACGTCAGGACGGCGGAGAATTTCGTGAAACGGTACTTTTCCCGCAGCAGCACGTAGTTGAGGTAGGTGAACTCGGGTTCGGGGTGGCGCTTGGTGTCCATGTACTCGACGTGCAGCTCGGCTTCATCCAGGAAATTTCCCAGGCTCTCGGTGATGCCGCGCAGGATGTCGTCGGTCCACCTGAATCCGGCGTTGTAGGAATGCAGGATGAGGATGTTGCGCCGCGCGTCCAGGCCGGAATTGAAGAACCGCGCCTCCTCGGGAAGTTGCAGCGGCGCGATGCCGAAGCGTTCCATCTCCCGCACGTCCACTTCGAGGTTGACGACGTCATCGACGGTCACGGGGATGGCCGCCGGTTTTTCACCCGAGAGGATGCGGGCGGCGATGCCCGCGGCGATGCGCCCCTGGGCGAAGCCGCTGGTCAGGTAGCCCCCGAAGAGCCCGTGCCCCATGAGAAAGTTCCAGGCACCGAAGACCGGCGTGTGGCTGGCCTTGGAAATGGCGGCCACGGCTTCGCCGGGTTCGTAGGTGTTGCCGTCGCGGTCGCTGAAGTAGACCAGGAAAAGCAGGCCCGTCCCCGGGGGGAGGCTTGCGACATCGCGGGCCAGTTGCGGCAGGGGGCGGTCGTCCAGAAGCCTCAGCCTGAGATCCGCCGGGAAAACCTTGCGCAGTTCCGCCAGGATGGCCTGGCCCGTGGCCGTGCGGTCCGTGATCACGGCGATTTCGCGCAGATCGGGTTGCAGGCGGCGCATGAGCGCCAGCGTCGAGGGCAGGTCGGCGTATTCCCGCACGCCGGTCATCCAGGGGGGCAGGGGCGGCAGGGGCGTGGTGTTCACGCCGCAGAAGACCGTGGGCGCGCCGTGGAAGATGCGTTCCCCATGTTCGAGCATGAGGTTGAAGGCGCTCTCGTCCATGGCCACGATGAGGTCCGGGCGCAGGAAGGAGTACTTGCGTTCCAGGAACAGGGGAAGGTTGTCGATATAGGACTGGTCCAGGTTGCGCTTGGTGTCCATGTGCTCGGTCCGGATGACGATCTCCGGGTCGAACTGGTGCAGCCCGGTTTCCAGGGCGTGCAGGATGTCGTCGGACCACTTGTAGCCGGGGTGGTACGAGTTGAGGATCAGCACCTGCCGGGCGGCCAGGGCCTGGAAGGGGCACATGGCCAGGATGACGGCCGCGATGAGCGGCAGCCATCCCGGCCATGACGGGCGGAGGGTCGCTCCGGCCGGGTCAGGCAAGGACCGTCTCCCCGTGGAGCACTGTGCCGGCCGCGATGACGGCCTGGGACGGGCCCCGGTTGACGATGCTCACGGCGCCGACGCAGCGCACCCCGCCCTCGAAGCGCACGTCGCCCTCGACCACGAGGCTCTCGCATTCCAGCAGGGACGGCGGGTTCGCGGGGAAGCGTTCAAGGAACGCATCGATCTTCTTGTAGAATTTCCCGTCGAGGGAGATTTCGGGCATGGGCGTCGTGCGGTCCGGGTTGGGCACGATGGTGTCGCGCTCGGTGCGGATGAAGCAGTCCGACATGACCAGCAGAAGGTCATTGGTGGTCTTGACCGGGGCGAAGCGCTTGCGCGGCACGATGACGGCCTGGGCGTTCAGGAAGTTGGTGATGGCCGAGCCCATGGCCGTCTCCAATTGGAAGACCTTGGGCGAGGCCGGGTCGCGCGGGTCCAGGGTCTTGGGGTTGATGATGAGGTCAAGCGGCATCATGCGGTGCGAGACGAAGACGGACTGCAGGACGCGCAGATCGACCCAGATGGAGTTGGTGTTGAAGAACCTGTACTTGCCGATGTCGCCGAAGGAGCACATCTCCTTGTCCGGGCACTGGGCCACCTCGCGCAGGGCGAGCTGCCTGTTCTTCTTCAGGCGGCAGAGGTGCCCGCCCTTCTTGTCCTGTTCCGTGCGCCGCGCCACCTCCATGAGGAAGGGCAGCTTGTGGTGCACCATGTAGCCCAGGAGACGGCGGTTCATGATGGCCCCGAGGTTGTCGGAGTTGGAGATGAAGGCGTAGGTGTAGCCCCTGTCCAGCAGGGCGTCGAGGATGCCCGAGGTGATCATGGCCGTGTAGATGTCGCCGTGGCCCGGCGGGTTCCATTCCAGCTCGGGGTTCTGGGGCCAGGAGGCCGGCGTGTGGTCCTTGGCCATGATCTTGGGGTAGCGGTGCTGCAGGAAGGCCAGGTCGATGCCCGTGGTGCCGTTGTTGAAATCCCCGACCTTGAGCATGGTGTCCATGTGGGTCTTGAAGCTGTTCATGAAGATCTGCGGGAACTCCACGCCGTAGTGGGAGCGCACGGTCTTGGCCTGCAGCAGGATGAGGTCCAGAAAGCTCAGGCCGTCCTTGACCGGGATGAGGGACTTGGCCGACTCCAGCCCCATGCTCGTGCCCAGGCCTCCGTTGAGCTTGACGACGGCCGTCTTGTCCAGGGCCTCCTCGCCAAGGTGCTTGAACTGCCCCATGGCGTCGTATTCGGCCAGTTCGGCGTCCTCCACGGGCAGGATGTCGCGGTCGGACAGCTTGCCCTGGGCCCCGTACAGGAATTGGTTGAAATAGCACTTGAAGGTGTTGATGACGATGGGCGGCAGACCCTGCTGTTCCATCTTCAGGGCGAAGGGGCGGAACAGGGTGGACAGTTTGGGGTCGTCGACGCTGACGCAGCTGATATCCTTGGCCATGACGTGTCCTTGTGCGTGATAGAGGTTCCCATGGGGCCGCCGGCAAGGGAGGCGTGCGGCCGATGGTCGCGGTTGTCGTTCAGAAATAGAGCAAGAGCCGGGATTCGTCCATACGGCGTGGGGAAGAAAGTGAGCATTTTTCTTCGGTTGTGTGCAGAAAAGTACGTATGTCAGTCAGGCATATCATTCTCACCCTGACGACCTTGCGGATATTTGGGGATGGAAACGGTCAGGACGGACCGGGCCTGCGTCCGGTCCAGAAGCAGATGCCCGCCCATGCGCTCGACCAGGCGCGAGCACATGGCCAGATTCATCTCCTCGTCCTCGAAAGGCATGAAGAGGCGGTACTGGTCCAGGGGGTCGCTCCGGGCCGGGCCCATGGTCAGCGTCACGTGGACCAGGCCCTTGGACCGTGACGAGGTGATGCGGATGACGCCGTCGCGGGCCACGATGTCGGCACCGTGCCCGATGAGGTAGATGAAGATGCGGTGCAAAAACTCGCGGTCGGCCAGGACCGGGGGCAGGTCGTCATCCAGCTCGACACTGCAGGTGATGGACTTGTGCTCCAGGCGGATGGACAGCAGACGCATGACGAAGTCCAGGGTGGCGGGCAGGGAGCAGCGCTCCAGCGTGGCTTCCACGGGCTCGATGTAGGCGTTGACCCGCTGGACCAGCCGCTCCAGGCGGTTGCACTCGTCCATGATGACTTCCGTTTCGACGGCCTCGGGATACTTGCTGCGCAGCTGGCGCGCGAAGCCCCCGAGGGACACGAGCGGGTTGCGGATCTCGTGGGCCACCTCCTCGGTCATGCTGCGCAGGAGATTCAGCCGTTCGTTCTGCAGCATGACCTTGTCCATGTAGGAACTGTGGGTCACGTCCTGGATCATGCCCTCGACGCGGTCCGGCATGCCGGCTTCGCTCTGCGGGCTGACGATGGACTGGACCCGCAGGGCGACCTCGTACCCCTTCTTGTGCATGAAGCGGAACTCCAGCCGGTATTCCCCCGCGCCGGGCTCGAAGCCCTTTTTCAGGGCGTCCATGAACTTCTTGCGGTCGTCGGGCACGATGCACTTCAGAAAGCGCCTGGGCGACTCCTGGATCTCCTGCGGCGAATACCCCAGGATGGCCTCGGTGGTCTGGTTCAGGAACTCGAACTCCATGTTGCGGTTGATGATGAAGATGATGACCGGCAGGTTCTGGATGAGCCGGAAGAGGTGCTCCTGGGTGTCCTGCACCCGCCGCGTGAGCCGCGACTGGGACAGGCAGTTGCGCACGGCGTTCAGGAAGACGTCCATGCTGGGGATGGGCTTGGTCACATAGTCCCAGGCTCCGGCCTTGAAAGCCTCGATGGCCGCGCCGATATGGGTTCGGCCCGAGACGATGACCACGGGCGTGGACGGCCGGACGCCCTTCATGCCGGCCAGCACGTCCAGGCCGTCCCCACCGGGTATGCCCAGGTCCAGCAGGACAAGGTCCGGGTGATCACGGTGAAAGAGGGCCATGGCCTGCCGGGAGTCCTCCGCCTCCAGCACGTCGTACCCCTGGTCCCGGAGAAACAGGGCCAGCGCGGCGCGGAAGGAGGCGTCGTCCTCGATGATCAGGATGGACTCGGGCATGATCCGGCCTCCGTCGTGTCCGCGGCGTCCTGGGGCCGGCGCAGCAGGACGGAAAAAACGTTCATGGGGGCGTCGTAGGCATACCCGACCCGGCCCTTGTGCAGCTCGACGATCTGCTTGACGAAGGAGAGCCCGTGGCCTGTCCCGTCGATGCTGTCCGTCCCGGAGGAGCGGAAGCCCTCCTCGAAGAGGCGGGACTGCTCCCCGGGCGGGACCTCGGGGCCGGAGGTGGCGACGAAGAGGCGCACGCCGGGTTTCCCCGGGCCGAAGGCTTCGGTCAGGGATTCCCAGCCGTAGCGCAGGATCTTGGCGTCGGTCTCGCCCGGCACGGGCATGGGCTGCGTGTACTTGACGGCGTTGGCCAGGAGGTTGGCGAAAACCTGGGAGATGAGGCCCAGGTCGGCCTGCAGCTGGATATCCTCGTCGATGCGCACGTCGGGGTCGATCTCGATGCGGATGCCCTGTGCGCGGAGCATGGGCCTGAAGCGCTCGAGCTGCGGTTCGATGATCTGGCTCTTGAATTTGCAGGGCTTGAGCACCAGGTCGTAGTTCCCCTTCTCGAAGTGGCTGCGCCGCAGCAGGCTCTCCAGAAACAGGCTCGACTGCTGGAACCTCCTGGAAATCGCCTGCTGCAGAACCCTCACATCCCGGGCCAGAAAGGGCAGTTCGCGGCGCGCCTCGCGGTCCGGGGCGTCGGGACGCGCCGGGACCAGTTCGCCGATTCTGCTTTCCATCAGGGCCAGATGACGCTCCATCTGCAGGAAGAAGAGCTTGAACTGGATGTTGGGCACGATGACGTTGTGCCCGATGTCGCGCATCAGGTTGTTGATGAAGGTCAGGCGCTTGCGGTTGCTCACGGAGGCCTGCTTGACGGCCATGATGCGCGCCGTCCAGCGGGCGTATTCCAGCCAGAATCCGTCATCTTCGGGCGCTACGGGGCGGTGCAGGCAGAGCACGCCCAGCAGGGCCGGGTCATGCTCCGCGTCGCAGATGCCGACGATGGCGCCCCCGTCCTGGCGGACGATGCCGGGATCGTCGGGGCACGGCGGGTCGGGGAGGGTCAAGGCCTTCTGCCCCTGGGCGCTGGTGGTGCGGCGCAACCGCAGACGGCCGCGGGTGTCGCGGAGGTAGAGGGAGGCGGGGGTGCTCAGGCAGATGTCGGGCACCAGCACGCACAGGGTCTTGAAGTCCCGCAGGGAGTCGTATTCCAGGCTCAGGTCGAAAAAGACGTTGAGGGCGGCGAGCCGGTCCGGCCCGTCCTGTCCGAGGGCGGAGAGCTTTTCGAGGATTCTCGAGCGGATGTGCGCGCGGTTGGGCGCAGTGGGCTGCATGGGACCTTCCTGCCGGCGGTTGAGCCGATCACGGTCATCTTACCCCAGGCGCAGCCCTCCTGCAATCAGGGTTTGCGTGTTTTGCCCCGCGCGTCGTACTTTTTCGGGTCGATGTTGTACTTCTTGATCTTGTAGTTGATGATCCGGTAGCTGGCGCGCAGCTCCCGGGCCACCTGCAGCATGTTGCCGGCGCACTTCTGCAGGGCCTCCACCAGGATTTCCTGCTCGAACTTGGCCACGGCCTCGCCGAAGGACAGCTGGTTGTCCGTGGCGGAGCTCTCGGCGGTCTGCAGGGTCGGGGGCAGGTGGTAGGTGCGGATGGCTTCCTCGTTGCAGATCAGGGCCGCGCGCTCCATGCAGTTGCGCAGCTCGCGCACGTTGCCGGGCCACTGGTACTGGGTCAGCAGGTCGATGGCCGGCATGGAGATGCGCTTGATGTTCTTGGCGTATTCCTTGGCGAAGTGCTCCAGGAAGTATTCGGCCAGGGGGAGGATGTCCTCCCGGCGTTCGCGCAGGGGCGGGATGAAGATGGGGAAGACGTTGATGCGGTAGTACAGGTCTTCACGGAACCTGCCGGACTGGATGAGGTTTTCCAGGGGCTGGTGGGTGGCGCAGATGATGCGCACGTCGACCTTGATGCTCTTTTCGCTGCCCAGGCGCTGGATTTCGCCTTCCTGCAGGGCGCGCAGCAGCTTGGCCTGGGCCTCGGCGCTCAGCTCGCCGATCTCGTCCAGGAACAGGGTGCCGGTGTGGGCCAGTTCGAAGCGGCCCTTCTTGGTGCCCACGGCGCCGGTGAAGGCGCCGCGCTCGTGTCCGAAGAGCTCGCTCTCCAGCAGTTCCGAGGGCAGGGCGGCGCAGTTGAGGCGCACCAGGGGCTTCGCGCGGCGGGAGCTGGCGTTGTGGATGGCCTCGGCCAGAAGCTCCTTGCCCGTGCCGGATTCGCCGCGCAGCAGGACCGAAGCCTTGCTGGAGGCCACCTGCATGATCTGGCCCATGACGAAGGCCATGGCCTTGGACGTGGCCACGATCTTGGCCTGCATCATGGCCTTTTCGCGGTCCATGCTTTCGCCCAGGAAACCCATGGAGGCCCACAGCTCCTTCTGGGCCATGTTTTCCTGCAGATAGGCCGTCTGGCGGGCGATGACCGCGGCCAGCACCTCCAGGAAGGTGCAGTGCATGCGCAGGGTCTCGACGGGCTGGCGCGCGATGTCGGCGCTCAGCACGCCGAGGGCCTCCTGCACGCCGTCGGCGTTGACGCGGCAGATGGGCACGCAGATGAAGGAAAGCTCGGCCAGCTCCTTGGAGGAACG
This sequence comes from uncultured Desulfomicrobium sp., assembly GCA_937872685.1. GTDB lineage: Bacteria > Desulfobacterota > Desulfovibrionia > Desulfovibrionales > Desulfomicrobiaceae > Desulfomicrobium. Next base: position 7,234 of record CALMTS010000334.1, on the reverse strand, counting down.
GCCCATGGCCTTGTTCAGGAAGCGTTCGTCGCGCTCCATGGCTTCGATGATGATGGGCTTGCCGCTGTCCAGGACCTGTCCGGTGACACCCTGGCCCGGCGTGTAGGTGGCCTTGACGGGCCCCTTGTGGCCGTAGGTCAGGTCGAAGCGGATGGTGTTGGTCTTGGGGTCGAAGATGGCCAGGGCCATGCGCTTGTACTTCATGGCCTCGGCGGTCATGGACAGGAGGCTGTCGAGGCTCGACTGCAGGGGGCTCAAAGGGTCGAGCTGCTGCACCGTCATGTGCAGGGTGTGCAGGTAATGCAGAAAATCATCGGTGGTCATGAGCGTGGTTCCGATATCCCGAATGTTGGAGCGTTACGGCCGCCCGCCGCACCGGACGCGGCGGGCCTGCCGTGGTGACGGATCAACCCTTGGATTTGAGCTTGCCGATCTTGTATTCCAGGAAGGCGTCGTTGCCGCCCGCCTTGGCTTTCATGGCCTCGTACTCGGCGATGGCCACATCGGTCTGGCCGGCCTTTTCGGCGGCGAAGGCCAGGCTTGAGGAAATGGCGGGCGCGAGTTCCTCGCCGGCGTCCTTCTTCAGGGCGGAGAGGACGGTCACGGCCCCTGCGTAATCCCCCTTGAGGGACAGGGCCTTGGCTTCGCCGAGGCCTGCGACGGCCTTCATGCCCGGGTTCTGGCCCACGGCCTTCCAGGCCGTGACGGCCTTGTCGTAGTCGCCGGCGGTCACGAAGACCTTGGCCAGTTCGAGCTGGGCCGCGGGGCGCAGGTCGGCGGGGCCGGACTGGGCGAAGGCCTGGAGGCGTTCGGTCCGCGCGGCCTGGTCGGCCAGGACCATGATCCCGCCCAGTTCGCTCACGGCCTTGGTGTGCTGGGACTGCTGGTAGGAGGTGACACCGCTGTACACCGCCACGGCGGCCACGATGCCGCCCACGGCGAGGCCGATGGGCTTGATGTTGTCGAGAATCTTCTTCAGGAGCGGATGGATGTCCGAATCAATCTCCTGTTCGATGGTTTTCAAGATATCGGCCGGCGCGTTGCGTTCTTCCATGAAAAAAGCTCCTTGATTGGAATTGCCATTATTGTAAAAGCTCTGCCTCTGTAAGCGGATTCCCAAAAAAGGTCAAAGGGAATGCTGCATGAAAAAACATCTTGAGATCAAAGATTTTTTTGGAAATGGCGGCCCCCGCTGCCCGCCGATTCTTGCCTGGAGGGCGGTGTTGGTATAGTCCTTGATAAATCAACTTTCCGACCTTGGACCATAAGACAGGAGTGAGGGATGAATCTGGAATCGAACATGCGTGAGCTGGCCGCTTCGGCGCGGACCGCTGCACGGACACTGGCCACGGCAACCGGGCTGCAGCGCGACAAGGCGCTCACGGTCCTGGCCGACCTGCTCGACGGGTCGCGCCGCGAAATTTTCGAGGCCAACGCGAGGGACCTGGAAGCCGCCCGCGCCGGCGGGCTGGACGAAGCCCGCATCGACCGCCTGCGCATCACGGAGAAGGGCGTGGACTCCATGGCCGACGCCTGCCGGCACGTGGCCGGCCTGTCCGACCCCGTGGGCGAGGTCGAGGGCATGATCAGGCGCCCCAACGGCCTGCTCGTCGGGCGCATGCGCATCCCCCTGGGCGTCATCGCCATCATCTACGAGTCCCGGCCCAACGTGACCATCGACGCGGCCATCCTCTGCCTCAAGGCCGGCAACAGCGTCATCCTGCGCGGCGGTTCCGAAGCATACCATTCGAACCAGGTCCTGGGCGGCCTCCTGCGCCGCGCCCTGGCCGGCGCCGGCCTGCCCGAGGGCTGCGTGCAGATGGTCCCGACCACGGACCGCGCCGCCGTCAAGCACCTCCTGTCCCTGGACGAGTACATCGACGTGGTCATCCCGCGCGGCGGCGAGGGCCTCATCCGGGCCGTGGTCCAGGATGCGACCATGCCCGTGCTCAAGCACTACAAGGGCGTCTGCCACATCTACGTGCACGCCGACGCGGACCAGGACCAGGCCCTGGCCATCATCGAAAACGCCAAGGTCCAGCGCCCCGGCGTGTGCAACGCCCTGGAATGCCTGCTGGTGCACAAGGCCGCGGCCCAGGAGTTTCTGCCCCTGCTGGCCGCCCGGCTCGCGCCCCAGGGCGTGTCTTTCCGGGCCTGCCCGCGCTCGCTGCCCCTGCTGGGGGATTCGGCCCGGCCCGCCGCGGCGGACGATTTCGGCCGGGAATTCCTGGCCCTGACCCTGGCCGTGAAGGTCGTGGACACCCAGGCCGAGGCCGAAGAGCACATCGCGGCATACGGTTCCGGGCACTCCGAGGCCATCCTGACCCGCACCCACGACCGCGCCATGCGCTTCCTGCGCACCGTGGACGCGTCCTGCGTGCTCATCAACGCCTCCACGCGCTTCAACGACGGCGGGGAGCTGGGCCTGGGGGCCGAGATCGGCATCAGCACCTCCAAGATCCATTCCTACGGGCCCATGGGCGTGAAGGAGCTGACCAGCCTCAAGTACATCGTCTTCGGGGAAGGGCAGGTGCGTGCCTAGCCCTCTGGCCGGCTCGTCGGGAATTCTCGGCGGCACGTTCAACCCCGTGCACAACGGCCACCTGCGCATGGCCCTGGAGGCCCGGGAGGCCCTGGGCCTCTCCAGGGTGGACCTCATGCCGGCCCGGGTTCCGCCGCACAAGGGCGCGGCCGGGCTGCTGGATTTCGCGACACGCCTGGCGCTGTTGCGCGAGGCCGTGGAGGGCGTTGACGGCCTGGGCGTCAGCGACCTGGAGGGGGACATGCCCGCCCCCTCCTATTCCCATGTCACCCTGTCGCATCTGCAGGAGATGAGCCCCGGCGAGAACCGTGTCTTCGTGCTCGGCAGCACGGACCTGCTGACCCTGCCCGAGTGGCACCGGGGCCTGGAGCTGCCCCTGTTGACGGACATGGCCGTGGTGGACCGCCTGGGCCTGGGCCTGGACACGGTGGACCGCTTTCTGGACACGCACTGGAAATGGAAGGAGGAGGGGCCGGCGCTGCGGCGCATCGAGGGCGGGAGGCGCATCGCCTTCGTGCCCATGCCCCGGCTGGACATCAGCGCCAGCATGGTGCGGGACAAATTTTGCGCGGGCCTGGAGACAAGCGGGCTCGTGCCCGAGGCGGTCAGGCGGAGGATGCGGGAAGAGCCCCGCGCCTTCCTGGACTGCTGGCAATCACAATCCTGATGGAGGAATCATGGTCGGACATATCGTCATGTGGAAAATGAAGGAAAGCGCCGAGGGCAGGACCGCGGCCGAGAACGCGAAAATCATGAAGGACATGCTCTCCGCCCTGCCCGGGCTCATCCCCGAGCTGCGCACCCTGGTCGTGAGCACCGACGTGTTCGCCTCGATCCCCGAGACCGAGGTCGTGCTCTACACGGTTTTCGACTCCCCCGAGGACCTGCAGACCTACCAGGTCCACCCCGAGCACCAGAAGTGCGTGGCCTTCGTCTCCAAGGTGGTGGCCGAGCGCCGCATGGTGGACTATACGTTCTAGGTGAAAAGCGTGGCCTGGGTTCAAACTCCGCCAATGAAAAACCCCGTCTCTCGACGGGGTTTTTCATTGGGGGTCAGCCTGCCAGCAGGGCCACCTGGACCTGCTTGATGCCGAATCGTCGGGCTTCCTCGGTGTCGGGGAAGAAGATGTCCAGGCGCTGCGTGTGGCGCTTGTTCATCAGGTCCGCGATCTCGAAGATCCCGTGTCCCTTGACGTACACCTTCTTGCCGAACACCCAGCCCTGGTCGAACAGGTCCCTGCTGACGGCCACGATGCCGGGACGGACCTTGACCATGCTCGCAGTGACCTGCGGGTTGGAGTCGCACTGGTTGACTGTCGGGCTGTAGGCCGTGACCGTCACTTCCTTGATTCTCATCTTTTCGAGTTCCGCCACTTGGCGGGCCAGTTCCTGCCGTTCCTCGTCCAGCGCCTCGATGCGGGGCAGGAACCGTTCCCTGGCCTCGACTTTCGCGGCGTTGTACGCCCCGAACCCCACCAGTGTGGAGAGCAGGGCGAAAAAGAGCGAGGTTACGACAAAAGAGCCGTGACCGTTCATATACATACCTCGTGATGCTCTGGTTGATGCTGCCGGCGGAGAGTGATCGGGGATCGTGCAGGGAGAGAAGGGGCGGGGAAAAGCCGGCCGCATGGAATGTGATAGTCCATAACAGAAACGGCCTCTATCCGAACATCGGTCAAGAATCAACCCCGGTGCCCCCCAGCATGGCAGAGGGCCTTCCCTGACGGAAAGGCCCTCTTTTTTCATAAGGATGCGCCGGTCACTCGGCTTTTTGCGGAACGAAATCCAGAGCCAGGGAGTTGATGCAGTAGCGCAGGCCGGTCGGCGGCGGGCCGTCCGGGAAGACGTGCCCGAGGTGGCCGTCACAGACGGCGCAGACCACTTCCGTGCGGACCATGAACCATGACCGGTCCTCGTGCAGGGCCACGTGCGTCTCGTCGATGGGCTTGAAGAAGCTCGGCCAGCCCGTCCCGGAGTCGAACTTCGCGTCCGAGTGGAAGAGCGGGGTGGCGCAGCCGGCGCAGACGTACACGCCGGGTTCGTGATTGTCGTGGTACTTGCCTGTGAAGGCGGGCTCAGTGCCCTTTTCGCGCAGCACGTGGTACTGTTCCGGGGTCAGGGACTCGCGCCACTGGGCGTCTGTTTTCGTGATCTTTTCCATGGCGTTTCCTCCCGCCGGCCAGGACATGGCCAGCAACAGCGTCAGGACGGTCAGCAGCAGGGGGATTCTGTCTGGCATGGGATTCTCCTTGTTTTCAGCAAGCTAAGGCCTGTGCCGAAACTGTAAAGGAGCAGATTCCAGTTGGAATGTTTCCCCGTTCGGGTTACGTTCATCCTTAAATATATGGAGGCGCCATGATCACCCCCGAGACCAACCCGACCGTCGAGAAGCTCAAGGACGACATACAGCGGCACGTGGCCCTGACCCTGGGCAGCGACCCCTACCCCCCGCGTCAGGGGCATTACTACCTCGGCCTGTGCTACAGCGTGCGCGACCGCCTGGTGGCCAAGTGGCTGGAGACCCAGCGCTCCTACTACGACTCCATCACCAAGCGGGTCTATTACATGTCGCTGGAATTTCTGCCCGGTCGGTTCCTCATGAACTACATCCAGGCCCTTGGCCTGGAGGAGGAGTGCCGGGAGGCGGTGCGGGATTTCGGCCTGGATCTCGAAGAGCTGCTGGAGGAGGAGTGGAACCCGGGGCTGGGCAACGGCGGCCTGGGGCGGCTGGCCTCCTGCTACATGGACTCCATGGCCACCTGCCGGGTTCCGGGCTACGGGTACGGAATCCTCTACGATTACGGCATCTTCTATCAGACCATCGTAGGCGGCTACCAGCACGAGGGCGCCGACAACTGGCTGCGCCAGGATTCCCCCTGGGTCCTTCGGCGCGGAAACTTCATGTATCGCATTCACTTTTACGGTCGCAGCGAAGTCTATCGCGACAGCGCCGGCATGGAGCGGTTCCGCTGGGTGGACACGGAATCGGTCATGGCCATGGCCTGCGACATCATGGTGCCGGGGTACATGAACGGCAACGTGACCAACATGCGCCTGTGGAAGGCCATTTCCACCCGGGACTTCGAGCTGGAGGTCTTCAACCGCGGCGACTACATCGGCGCGGTCCAGGCCAAGGCCGAGAGCGAGAACATCTCCAAGGTCCTGTACCCCAACGACCAGAGCCCGCGCGGCAAGGAACTCAGGCTGCGCCAGCAGTACTTCTTCGTGGCCGCCACCTTCCAGGACATCCTGCGCCGCTTCCGCAAGAACAACTATTCGTCCTTCGACTGCTTCCCGGACCAGGTCGCGGTGCAGCTCAACGACACGCACCCTGCCATCGCCATCGCGGAGCTCATGCGCATCCTCGTGGACGACGAGGCCCTGACCTGGGAGCGGGCCTGGACCATCTGCCGCAAAACCTTCTCCTACACCAACCACACCGTGCTGCCCGAAGCCCTGGAGACCTGGTCCGTGAACCTGGTGGGCAACGTCCTGCCGCGGCACATGCAGATCATCTTCGAGATCAACCGGCGCTTCCTGGACGAGGTCACCCAGAAGTACCCCGGCCGCATCGACCTGCTGCGCAACCTCTCGCTCATCGCCGAAGGGGACGAGAAGCAGGTGCGCATGGCCCATCTGGCCATCGTCGGCAGCCACACGGTCAACGGCGTGGCGGAGCTGCACTCGATGATCCTGCAGACGAGGCTCTTCAAGGAATTCAACGAGCTCTACCCCGGCCGGTTCACCAACGTGACCAACGGGGTCACGCCCCGGCGCTGGCTCCTGCAGGCCAACCCGGCCCTGTCCGAACTCATCACGTCCGTCATCGGCGACGAATGGATCACGGACCTGGACAAGCTCTCGGCCCTGGCCGCCTACGCCGACGACCCCGAATTCCGGCTGCGCTGGCAGGAGGTGCGGCGGCGCAACAAGAAGCTCCTGGCGCGCTACGTGCTGCGCAAGCTGGGCGTGGGCCTCAACCCCGCCATGCTCTTCGACATGCACGTCAAGCGCATCCACGAGTACAAGCGGCAGGTCCTGAACGTCCTGCACGTCATCACCCTCTACAACCGCATCCGCACCGAAGCCGGCGGGCACTACACGCCGCGCACGGTCTTCTTCGCCGGCAAGGCCGCACCCGGCTACTTCCAGGCCAAGCTCATCATCAAGCTCATCAACTCCGTGGCCCAGGCCGTCAACTCCGACCCGGCCACGGGCGCGGCCCTGCGCGTCGTCTTCCTGCCCAACTACTGCGTGTCCCAGGCCGAGAAGCTCATGCCGGCGGCGGACCTCTCGGAGCAGATCTCCACGGCGGGCATGGAGGCCTCGGGCACGGGCAACATGAAGTTCGCCCTGAACGGGGCGCTGACCATCGGCACCCTGGACGGGGCCAACATCGAGATACGGGAAGCGGTGGGGGCGGAGAACTTCTTCCTTTTCGGGCACACCGAGGAGGAGGTGGAGTCCATGCGCGCCGGCGGCTACAACCCCATGCAGATCTGCGAGAGCTGCCTGGAGCTGAAGAAGGCCCTGGACATGATCGCCACCGGGTTCTTCTCGCCCGAGTCGCCGGGCCTGTTCAGGCCCATCGTGGACTCGCTCCTGTCCCACGGGGACTACTACATGGTCCTGGCCGACTACGAGAACTACGTGCAGGCCCAGGGCGAGGTCGCCAAGGCCTACGAGGACCAG
>CALMTS010000333.1 GCA_937872685.1 uncultured Desulfomicrobium sp. | reverse complement strand
AGCGTGATGTTTGCGTAGGTGGTTCCCATATGAGTTTTCTTCAAACAGATTCTGGATGAAGATGCAAGCCTGTGATCCACCTGTTCTTGAAAAATCATATTCATAAATATTTTAGTTTGTTACGTTTTGAGTGGCCGATTCAGCCCCTTTTTCGGCGCACGGCGGGTGGTTGCCTGCCTCCAGGGACTTGAGAAAGCCCGAAGCTTCGCGTACCGGCAGACGACGGGGGGCGAGCGTCGCGACCGGGCCCGTCCGAGGACGTGTCGGACGACGGCCGGAGACAGTCCCGTATCGTGGGAACGACTTTTCGATGTTTTTCTTAATTTGGAGGATTCATGAGTGCAGTGAAGGCGATGTGCGTCGGTGAAGCGGGCAAGGGAGTGGTCATTCAGGGCAACATGGCCTTTGCCGTGGGATGCGTACGGGCCGGCATCCATGCCGCCGACGGATACCCGGGCACGCCCAGCACCGAGGTTATCGACAAGGGCCTGTCCCAGGTCCAGGACATGATCACCGTGGGCTGGTCCGTGAACGAAGCCGTGGCCGCAGGCGTGGGTTTCGGACACACCCTGGCCGGCAGCGATTGCGTGGTGACCATGAAGATCCCCGGCCTCTTCCAGGCCGCCGACGTCATCACCAGCGCCGCCTTCTACACCGGGGTGCGAGGCAGCCTGATCTACTACATTGCCAGCGACTACACCCCCAACTCCACCCAGCATCTGGTGGACCCGCGCTACGTGCTCAAGAGCTGCTGCCTCCCGGTCTTCGAGCCGCGCAACCACCAGGAGATGCACGAAGCCGCGCGCATCGCGGCGGACCTGGGCCGGCAGTTCAACACCCCCGTGGCCGTCATCGCCTCGGGCGTCCTCTGCCACAGTGAAGGCCTGGTGCGTCTCATGGAGACGGCCACGCGCGAGAAAGCCCCGCTGCCCGAGAGGATGAGCGATTTCATCACCCTGCCCGTGCGGGCGCGCATGTTCCATGACCAGGTCCGCACGATCCGTATCCCGGCCCTGCGCAAGATGGTCGAAGAGAGCCCCCTGAACACCTGGACCAAGGGCGACGGCTC
>CALMTS010000332.1 GCA_937872685.1 uncultured Desulfomicrobium sp. | reverse complement strand
GGAGCGAGTGCTCAGTACCGGTTTTCCTTTTCATGCGTTCACTCCCGCCGGGAGCTATCTATGATCTGAAGGCGTTGCCGATGCCGTACTTCTTGAGCTTGCGTTGCAGGGTGCGCATGGTGACGCCCAGCATGTCCGCGGTGTGCCCTTTTTTCCAGCCGTTCTGCTTCAAGGCCAGCAGGATGCGCTGTTTTTCGACCTCATCCTTGGTGTCGGCGAGGGAGACACGGGTCAAACCCGGCGTGAGGACGTGGATGTCTCCGTCCATCGGGCCGCCTGTGTCTCGGGGCATGGCCGTGTCGGATGCCGGTGCGGACGTTGTCCGGGGCATCTGACCCTCCAGGGGGGAGAAGTCGAAAATGTCGGGGCAGGGAGTGTCCGAGGCCAGAACGAGTTCGCCAATGGCCCAGTAGTTTTCAAGGGTGTTGTACAGTTCGCGGACGTTGCCCGGCCAGCAGTGGTCGACGAGTTTGCGCATCACGTGCTGCGGGAGGGGCTTGGTCACGCCTTTCCTCTTCGCGAAGTTGTTGACCAGCAGGGGGATGTCTTCGCGGCGTTCCCTCAGGGGCGGAAGAACGATGGGCAGGACGTGAATGCGGTAGAAAAAGTCGGCGCGCATGGTTTTTTCCTTCACCAGGGCACTCAGGTTCCTGTTCGTGGCGGAAATGAGACGGAAATTCGAGGTGCGCACCTCGTTGGATCCGACCGGCGTATAACTTTTGCTTTCCAGGGCCCGCAGCAGCTTCACCTGAAGGTTCAGGGGGAGTTCGGCGATCTCGTCCAGGAAGAGCGTGCCGCCGTCCGCCACTGCCAGGTAACCCGGCCGGTTGGCCGACGCGCCGGAAAAAGCGCCTTTCACGTGGCCGAAAAACTCGCTCTCCAGAAGCTGCTCGGGGATGGCGGCACAGTTGACCGGGATGTACCGCCCCTTGACGCCTGACATTTCGTGAATGGTTTTCGCCGCCAGGTCCTTGCCCACGCCCGTCTCGCCGTAGAGGATGACGCTCGCGTCGGTTTTGGCCGCCTTCATGATGAGGCCGTACATCTTCTGCATGGGCGGACTGTTTCCGACAATGCCGCTGATGCCGCCCGTATTGGAAACCGAGGTGCGCAGGAAGCGGTTTTCGCGTTTGAGCTCAATCTCCCTGGCTTTATGGACGGTCACATCCATCATGATCCCTTCCAGGAATATGCAGTTTCCGTCCGAGTCGAAGACGCCTTCGCCCTGGTCCCATATCCAGCGGGTCTCGTCCGAAGCCAGCCGCACCCTGTAGAAGATTTCATAGCTTTCGCGCCGGATGATGGCCTCGTGGATGGCGTTGCGCATGTTCGTGAGGTCTTCCTCGTACGTCATCAGCTCCACCGTGTTGGTGGGGTCGCGCAGGACCTCGTCCACCGTCATTTCCAAAACCCTTTCGCATCCCTTGCTGGCGAAAACCATCCTGTATTCGTAGTTGCGTTCGACCACGCACCGGTAGGCCATGCCCGGAAGATGGTTCAGCAGCCGTGTGTGGCTGGCCTCCATCTCGTTGAGGCGTTTCTGTAACGATTTATATGCTTCTTCCATGCGTTCTCTCTGCTGTGTTGGAATGCGAATCCTTTTGCATAAAGCGCGCCTGTCCCGCTGCAATCGGTATGTGTCCATAACCAGCTGCAATTATGAGATAATACAGTGCCGAGGGCGCACCGTTCGGTGCCGGTCCTGAAGAGCGCCGACATGCGACACTTGTGTCGCATGTCGTGCGTTTTCGCCATGGCCGGACCAGTGTGTCGCGACCTGTGGCGACAGACGTGTCGCATCCTATTTACCCTTGCTGTCGTCCCGTCAAGCGAAATTCGCATTTCTACTCGTTTCATTCTGATATTATTGTATAAATGCTGTTGGAATGGAAAATGCTTTTGCGGCGTCACGGACATCATGTCCGAAATCTCACGGAGGAGTAGAAAATGGCCGAAGTCATTGTTTCGTATGATCGTGAAGGCGAGAGGCAGACCATACATACCGGGTCGAAGGTCCTTGGGGATCTGAACATCGATTACACCGGCGTGCCGGAGGGCGAACGCGGCGGGACTGCAAAGCAGCTGCTCGCTTCCGCCGCCCTGTACTGTTTCTGCGGCGCGCTGGGCAAGGCCCTCGAGACCCGCGGCGCGAAGTATGAGCGCATCGCCGGCAGCGCCACTCTGGAAACGGGCCTTGACGAGAAGAAGCGCGCCCGCGTGACCGGCATCGCCCTGGATGTGACGGTGCACATGGACGAAGAGTTCGAGTTCATCTTCGAGCGCGTGCAAAAAATCATGCAGCAGGGCTGTCTGGTCACCGCCTCCCTGCATGACGCCTTCCCGGTCACGTACAAGCTGCATCACGAATTCTAGGCGGTTCGCCAGGAGTGCACGATCCGCGCAAGCTAACAGGAGAATTCATGACCAAGATCACGATCATCGGCGCAGGCCCCGGCGGATATATCGCCGCGTTCGACGCCGCCCGCCGCGGGGCCTCGGTCACGCTGGTGGAAAAGGCCGAAGTCGGGGGCACGTGCCTCAACTGGGGATGCATTCCCACCAAGACCATCAAGGCCTCGGCCGAGGCC
>CALMTS010000331.1 GCA_937872685.1 uncultured Desulfomicrobium sp. | reverse complement strand
CTGGCGGAACCTCGGAGTCATCAGACCACATTGTAATCGGCCATCTTGAGATACAGCGCACGGCGGGATATACCCAGCATCTTGGCGGCCTTCGTCCGACTGCCGCCCACCTCCTTCAGGGCCTGACATATGGCTTCGCGTTCCACATCCTTCATGACCAGCCGCAAGGGAAGCGGCTGATTGGACTGCTTGTCCTTATTCAGTGAGTGCCCCAGGTTTTCCGCAAGGAGTTCCCTGCCTTCAGCCAGCAGCACCGCACGTTCGATGAGATTTTCCAGCTCACGGATATTGCCCGGCCAAGAAGCCACCATGAGCTGCCTCAAGGCGACCGGGTGAACCCGCTTCACCATTTTCCCGTAACGTTCGTTCGCGCGGCGAATGAAAAACTCGATCAGATCGTGCAGATCGTCCTTTCGCTCGCGAAGTGGGAGCAGAAAAACGGGGAAAACGGAGAGTCTGAAATACAGGTCTTCGCGAAAACGCCCATTCTTCACCTCCTCCCGCAAATCGCGATTGGTTGCGACAATGAAGCGGACATCGATGCGGACGACCTTGTTGCTGCCTACTGGCTTGATCTCGCGTTCCTGTACCGCGTGGAGCAATTTCGCCTGGGTCGTCAGGCTGAGTTCACCGATCTCGTCCAGGAAAATCGTCCCTCCCTGAGCTTCCTCCAAAAGTCCGCGCTTTGAGGCCGACGCTCCGGTGAACGCTCCGCGCACGTGACCGAAAAGTTCGCTCTCCAGAAGGGTTTCCGCCAGGGATGTGCAGTCGATGGTATAAAAAGGTGTCCCCTTTCTTTTTTCCATGGCGTGAATCTGCCGTGCGAGGAGCGTCTTCCCCGTGCCGGTCTCCCCCTGAATCATAATCGGCACACGGGATTCGGCAATCTTGTTAAGATCGTGCATGATCTGCAGCATGGCAGGATGCGACCCCACCACCATGCTGCAGTCATTCTCCATATCCAAGCCATTCAAGCCCCTATGGAGCCGGCCGTACTCGATGGCCCGGACGCAAACCTCTTCAAGTTCAACGGGGTCGAAAGGCTTCGTGACATAATGGAAGGCGCCATGCTGAATCGCGTTCACCGCTGAATCGATGCTGCCGACGCCGGTGATGAGGATGACGGGCAGTTCCGGCCGGTTGAACCGGACCCAGGTCAGCAGCTCCCGCCCCCCCATGCCCGGCATGGCCACATCGGAGACGACGAGGTCGACGGAATGCTCGGTAATGAGGACTCGCGCCGCCTCGGCTGACTCCGCACAGAGAACCCTGAACTGCCGCAACCGGAAATAGTGCTCCAGAGCGGCGAGGAGTTCCCGCTCGTCATCGACAAAAAGAATCGTCTTGTTCATGCATCCTCCGCAGCGCCGGGGCATCCCGGCAGTTCAACGACTATGCGCGTCCCCTCTCCACGTTCCGACTCCGCATAGACCTCTCCACCGTGGTCCTCGATGATGCGGCGGACGACGAACAGGCCAAGGCCAAAACCGCCCCGCTTGCCAGCCGTCACGAACGGTTCGAAGATCATGGGAAGCATCTCACGCGCGATCCCGCACCCACTGTCCTCCACGCCCACGCGGACATAATCCAGGTTCGGACGGTCGCAGAACCGAATCGTGAGGGTTTTCTGCCGCGAGCCGTCCATGCTCTCCACCGCGTTCAGCAAAATGTTGATGAACGCCTGCTGCAGCAACTGCCGGTCGCCGGTCAGCCTTTGCGGATGGACGGGCTCCGGCATGGACAGGGACACGTCCCGCATTCTCGGGGAGAGGAAGGACAGGCACTCCCGGACCAGCTCGACCACGTCCAGTGTTCCTGGGCTGAGCTTCCTCGGTTTGGCCAGGTCCAGCAGCTCGCGGGTAATCTTTCCGGCCCTGTCCGTGTTCCGCTCTATGGCCTCGAGGAATTGCCGTGATTCCTGGGGAACCCCGAAAGCCCGAAGCAAGGCGATGTTCGACCTGACGATGGCCAGAGGGTTGTTGATTTCGTGCGCGACGCAGGCGGACATTCTGCCGATGACGGCCAGACGATCAGCCTGGACAAGCTCGTTCTCAAGGCGTTTGCGCTCGGAGATGTCCCGCGCGAAGCAGCACAGGACATCCCGGTTAGCGCCGATGTCGACGGAAGACGCCGCAACTTCCCAGGTCCTCGAAGGCCCGTGATGCGAGACCGCCTGAAAGACGGCGACGGAGCTTCGCCCCTTTTTCCCCACGCCTTCAAGGAACTCCAGCAGCCCGATACGCAGGGACTCCCCGAAAAGTTCAGACAGGGAACGCGGACAGTCCGGATCATTGCTCTGGAGCACGCTGCCGGTCCGGTCCGCCACAAAGATGCGGTCCGGCGATGAGTCGATGACCTGCTTGAACTGCCGCTCCGACGCTTCCAGATCGACACGGATGGCGGCGACTCTCCGCCTCAGGGACCAGTTCCACCCCACGGTCAGCAGGATCAGGCCGGCAATGGCTGCGGCATACGGCAGCAGAACCTCTCCGTAACGCTGGACAAAGGATTCGGAAGCCTCAGTGCCGCTCCACTTCTTCCTCAACGCGCGGCGAACGCCCGTGTCGTCGAGGGTCTCGAGCGCCGCGGCGAGGCGGGAGTGCAGGTCAGCGTCGCCGCGCCTGACAAGCATCCCCGTCTGGAGGATTTCCAGCGATTCGCCGACAATCTTCAGGTTCGTGAGCCCCTTGCGGTTAATGTTGTTCAGGGCGATCCGGCTCGTCGGGGCCAGGAATGCGTCCGCCTCCTCGCGGTCGAGGCGCTCGACGGCCTCGGCCGGCGAGTCGACGGAGATGATCGTCACTTTGTCGGGCTGCGGGATGAACCGGAGGTAATCGTCACCCCGCAAAACAAGGACTCGTTTCCCCGCAAAATCCGCGGGCTCCCCGATGGTATGCTGGGACTTGTGAACGAATATTCTGCGCTCCAGCCTGGATTCCCGGAACACGATCGCCTCGAAGTCGGTCCTGGCCTGCATGTCCAGCAGTTCCGAAACCAGGAAGTCGATGTCCCCGCGGTCCAGGGCCTCGCGCCGCTCCGCCTTGTGCAGGGGCACCGGCACGATATCGACGCCCATGACCTTGGCCAGTTCCGAGGCCAGTTCGGGGGCCACGCCGCGAAGCTGGCCAGTGGAGTCGATGTACGAGATGGGCGGCGAGTCGATGGCCACGCCAGCTTTGAGCACGCGCGTCATGCCGGCCAGAGAAGGCGAAGAGGAGGCAACCAGCCCCAAGGACAGCGCCCAAACGACGCAAACCCACCATACCGTCCCCATATTCCTGCATAACGCGAGCTTACGCCGCTGAAGCCAATTCGCAGGAAGGCCGCCCAAACCTTGAAAAGCGGAACAGGGGGTGGAGATGCCTTTGCCCTCGATTCGACACGATAATACAGAGAAGGGAATGCGCATGTCGTACGCAATATGCAAAAAACATTCAAAATTTAAAAACTCAAACCTGCATGCACAGTTAACCCAAATATCGCTTCGCTCCTGACGGATCATGCGCCTCCGCCAGCTTTCGGAAACACGGTCAAAGGCGATGAAAACGGCCGTTCATGATCCTTATCCATCCTGTTGCTGACGTTAAAGTTGAACAAATCCAGAAGAGTACGCCCCATGTTGGGCGAATTTGCGCACACTGGCTCCCCGATTGTGCGGTAAGCGGCACACGCCTTTGTGCGCAGCCCGGCCCAGTCACCCACAAGCTGCTCGCAACCGTCTGCTTTCCCTTGCAAAACAGAAATATCCGCACTTGGAACAGTTTTTGGTTTCGGCGGCGGGATCTTCTTTCGACCCGTCGTCAGGCGGCACCGCCGTCCCCCTCACATTCCACCGACACATCACGGAGCCGCCCCATGCAGAACATCAGACTGAGCATCAAACTCATCGGAGCCTTTGTCCTCACGGCCCTGATCACACTGGCCATAGGCCTTCAGGACCGTCTGGCCCTGAATACGCTGGAAAAGGACATGAACCTCCTGGCCGAAGAGGAGATGCAGGCCGTTCGGGCGGTGCTCGAGATCGAGACCAAACAGCAGCGTGTCCGCAGCCAGATGAACCTCGTCCTGGGCCAGGTCATGTCCGCCAAGGAGCGCAGCTTTGTGCGCAAGATGGTCTCCGCCCGGCAGGAGGAGATGCGGGAAATCATCTCTGGCCTGAAGATGTTCCGCAACCTCGGGGAAGAAATTCAGACCGCCGTGACGGAGCTCGAAACCGCCCTGGCGGGCTGGACGGCAGCCACCGGCAAGGTCATGGACGTCTCGGAAGCCCTGGTCGCCATGGATATCGTCAAGCCCGAAGCCCTGGGATCCGAACTGGCGACGCTGGTCGCGAGGCATCACGAACTCATGAATGGCGTCGGCCGGCTCATGCTCTTCGAAACGCCTTTCGAGGGGGGCGACAACGCCGGAAACTGCGCCATCGGGCAATGGATCAAGGGATACTCGGGCAAGAACACGGAAATGCGGGAACTCGTGGCCCGCCTCGCGCCGGAGCACGACGCGCTGCACAGGTCCGTAAAGGAAATCAAGGAATTGGTCGCCCAAGGCAGCATCGACTCGGCCAGAGAGACGTTCGAGGAACAGTCCCTCCTCGCGGCCGGCAAGGTTTCTGCTGCCCTCGCCGACATGCTGCGCGTCAGCGGCCGGGCGAGCCGGATGTTCCACGACATGGAGAAGATTTTCGTCGACGAGGAGATCCCCGCCCGGGGGGCCGTGCAGAAGCACCTCGACCGCCTGGTCGAACTCGTGGAGGCCAGGGTCGGCGCACATCTGGAGAGCGCCGCGAAGACCTCGGCCGCCGTCAAGCTCCGGTCGGCCGGCATGGTCGGGGCGGGGACGGTCCTGGGCCTTCTCATCGGCATCGTCCTGACCAGGACCATCACGGGTCCTCTCTTCAGGGGCGTGGACCTGGCCAGGGCCATGGCGGAGGGAGACCTGACCAGGACCATGGACGTCCGCCGCAGGGACGAGATCGGCCTGTTGGCGCAGGCCCTCAACCACATGGTCCTGAAGCTGCGGGACATGATGGGCGAGGTCAGCCAGGAGGTCGCGTCCCTGGCCGCGTCGTCTCGGTCCCTGAGTTCCGTTTCCGAACAGATGGCCCAGGGGGCCACGGCCACGGCGGAACGGGCGCGGCAGGTCGCGGCGGCTTCGGAGGAGATGAGCGCGAACCAGAATTCCGTGGCCGTGGCCATGGAACAGGCATCCGGCAACGTGAACAGCGTGGCAGCAGCGTCGGAGCAGATGAGCGCGACCATCGGCGAAATCGCCGCCAGCACCGGAAAGGCGAGAAACATCGCCGAAAGGGCCGTGCGCAAGGCGACCCAGGCCTCTTCCCGGGTTCAGGACCTGGGCGAGGCCGCCGACGCCATCGGCAAGGTCACGGCGACCATCACGGCCATCTCCTCGCAGACGAACCTGCTGGCCCTCAACGCCACCATCGAGGCGGCCAGGGCCGGCGAGGCCGGCCGGGGATTCGCCGTGGTGGCCAACGAAATCAAGGAACTCGCCCAGCAGACGGCGCGGGCCACGGAGGAAATCCGCGGCAGGATAGCCGGGATCCAGCAGGCCACGGGAACGACGGTATCCGAGATCGACGACATCTCCACGGTCATCGCCGAGGTCAACGACATCGTCGGCGTCATCGCCGCGGCCGTCGAGGAGCAGACCGCCAGCACCGGGGAGATCGCGGCCAGCGCTGGCCAGGCCTCGTGCGGCATCGCCGAGGTCAACGGCGGCGTGGCGCAGTCATCCGCCGCCGCCCGGGGCATCGCGGCGGACATCGCCGCAGTCTCGGACCAGGCTGGGGAGATGCTGACATCGAGCGAACTGGTCAGGTCCGACGCATCGGGCTTGTCCCAGACCGCCGCGAAACTCCAGGAGCTCGTTTCCCGTTTTCGGCTTGAAGCCGCGGGAGGTAAAGTGGGGAGTTGAGCGGAGGACGCGACGCGCACAGCGTGGCTCCGGCCTGCCATGGTTTGCTGACGGCGCAAGCCTCCGGCCCCTGTCGGGGTATCGGCCCCTCCCCTACGGACGCGTCGAAGAGCCGTGCCCCGCCCGTCCCATGCGTCCCAGGTACGACCCCGCGAAATACGCCGCAACGCTGGCCAGCGTCGTGGGCACGATGGCGTGGATGCCGCC
>CALMTS010000330.1 GCA_937872685.1 uncultured Desulfomicrobium sp. | reverse complement strand
GAACACAATCACCTGCTTCCCGACCATCTTCCCTGTCCGCTGCTGCAGATGCGCCGACTGCACGGACTCGACGCTCAACCCCTCAATGGTCTTGGCCAGGGTGGTGCGCACGCGTCCTGCGTCGATGAGTCGCGCAACGTGCTCCAAGATCATGCCCTGCCTCTCCATGTCCGCGGTTTGGAACATGGAGCGCGTGTACATGAACTCCCAGCACAGGCGCACGCTTTTCTGCTTGAAGACCCGGATATCAAGGGCGGCGTCCGGGTCGTCAATCATGCAGATGCGTCCCTGCGGGGCGATGACCTGGCTCATGGCCAGCCAGTGTTCTTCCAGATGCGTGGTGCAATAGATGGCATCCACTTGGGAAATACCCTCTGCGGCCAAGCGCTCGGCCAGATTATCCCGTCCGATGACGGCGGACGCTCCAAGCTCCCGGCACCATTGCGCGGACTCCGGTCGTCCGGCCGTGGCGATGACGGTCAAACCTGCCCAGGCCGCGAGTTGAAGTATCATGGATCCCACACCACCGGCCCCGCCAATAACCAGCAGCGTCGCGCCTTTGTTGGCGCCCTCTTCCGCCACGAACCCCAGGCGATCGAACAGCCCTTCGTAAGCCGTCAGCGTGGTCAGCGGCAGGCTGGCGGCCTGCGGGACCGAAAGACTGGCCGGAGCTTTCCCGGCCAGCCGCTCGTCCACCAACTGATATTCGGCATTGCTGCCGTCGCGGGTCAGATCTCCCGCATAGTACACCTTGTCGCCGGGTTTGAATCCTGTGACTTCCGGGCCAACCGCGTCTACGACCCCGCAGGCATCCCAGCCCAGAATGCGCTCGGCGCCGGCGGGCATGCGTTCGAAGACCTTGGTATCAACGGGGTTTATGGCCGCAGCCTGAACCTTGACCAGAATATCCCGCCCCTGGGCAACGGGCACTGCCCGTTCTTCCTTGGTAAACGCACCGGCCTCGGCCGGTTTTTTTCCGCCATGAGCAACAATGACGTGCATACGACCTCCAAATTTCACGTTTCATGGCAGGAACCGCCTTGCCGGAACACGTTCG
>CALMTS010000329.1 GCA_937872685.1 uncultured Desulfomicrobium sp. | reverse complement strand
TTCACGCGGGATATTTTCCCAATCAGGTCATTCAGTTTTCCCGACCCGATAATCGATTTTGGCCCTGTCCTTGCTTCCATCTTACTCCCCTGCCCAATTTCGGGCCGGACACCGTGATCTTTTATTCAATTTTGTCATTAACTACCTTGTCTCCGCACGAAAATATGACAATTCTGTCATATGGATCGTATCCCGGCGTACGGCGGCGAGGGATTGAACAGCAAAGGGAGTAGCGCGCTATGTGTCGATTGTTTGCGCTGACCAGCAGCGACCCCGTCTCCCCCATGGATGCCATCCGGGCTTTGGATGTCATGCGCGAGGGGCACGACGGCTCGGGAGTCGGCCTGTACCTGTCGGATCTGGCCGGCCCGTTCGAGTCCATGAAGGACAGTCCCATCCTGTCCGGAATATTCACTGAAGCCGGGATGAAACGCCTGGACGAATTCATGGATGCCAAAGGCTTCACCCTCAAGTACGACATGCCCATCACGCCCAAGGGCCCCATGCCGACCTGGACGCCCAGACGTGACCGCTACGTCGTGCGCGTCTACGGCATCCCGGACTCCTGGCAGGGCCTGAGCGAGAGCGAAAGAGGGCTTGGCTACCTGAAGACCCGCCTGGAGCTCAAGCATCTGGGCCTTGAGGACGAGAGCATCACCGTCTTCTCCTTCTGGCCGGACACGGTCATGATCAAGGAAATCGGCGATCCGCTTCAGGTCGGCGAATACCTGAGCCTCGACCGCCCTGAGATCTACAGCCGCCTGGTCCTGGCCCAGGGGCGCCAGAACACGAACTACGCCATCAACCTCTACGCCTGCCACCCCTTCTTCATCGAGGGGATCAGCACCATGACCAACGGCGAGAACACGGCCTTCGTGCCCATCCGCGACTACCTCATGGGCCAGGGCGTGCCCGGCTACGAAGGCTACAACTCGGACTCCGAGGTCTTCACGCACATCCTGCACTACACCGTCCGGAAGCTGGGACTGCCCTTCGAGGCGTACAAGCACATCATCACGCCCCTCAAGGACCATGAGATGAAGGACCATCCGGACAAGGAATTTCTGTCCAAGCTGAAGCAGATCTGCCGCCGCCTCATCATCGACGGCCCCAACTGCGTCATCGGCTGCCTGCCGGACAAGTCCATGTTCATGGTCCAGGACAGCAAGAAGCTGCGCCCCGGCGTGGTTGGCGGGCGCCCCGGCCTGTATGCGTTCTCCTCGGAGATCTGCGGCCTGGACCTGGCCATCCCCGATCGCGACACGACCAAGGATTTTCAACCCATGCATCTTGATTCGGCCATTGTCGGCCCGGACCGCCAGGAGATCAAAGTATGTCGGCAAACACAGCCATTAGCCCTTCCCAACTGAGCATCAAGGACCTGCCCTGGCAGATCCAGTGGAACAAGGACCGCTGCACCCTGTGCGGCCAGTGCTGCGCCGTGTGCCCCATGCAGTCCCTGGAGCTCGGCACCTTCCGCAAGCGCAGCATCAAGGTCCCGGCCGGCTTCAAGAACAAGCCCGAAAACGAGCACACCATCTATTACGGCATCCGCCAGCGCACCGCGCCGCACCAGGCCTGCGTGGGCTGCGGCACGTGCACCATGGTCTGCCCCAATGACGCCATCCTGCCCGTGCACTCGGACGAAAAGGACAAGCTGCGCTACCACATCAACATCGGCGGCCAGCCCCGCACCCGCGGCGGCCGGCGCAACGACAACAACTCGCTGCTGGACCAGATCAAGTTCATCCGCATCTCCATGCTGACGGACCCGGCCCTGGATTCCGGCCGCCACGAATTCGACCTGCGCACCCTCATCGGCCGCATCCAGAGCCCGGCCGACGGCCTGGCCACCTTCAAGGAGCACGGCTGGGCCCCGCCCGTACGCGAGATCTACCCGCTGATGATCGGCAGCATGTCGTTCGGCGCCCTGTCCCCCAACATGTGGGAAGGCCTGCAGATGGGCGTGGCCTACCTGAACGAGGAGCTGGGCATGCCCGTGCGCATGTGCACAGGCGAGGGCGGCTGCCCGCCGCGCCTGCTGCGCTCGCGTTTTCTCAAATATGTCATTCTGCAGATCGCGTCGGGCTACTTCGGCTGGGACGAGATCATCCACGCCATCCCGCAGATGAAGGAAGACCCCTGCGCCGTGGAGATCAAGTACGGCCAGGGCGCCAAGCCCGGCGACGGCGGGCTGCTGATGTGGCACAAGGTCAACAAGCTCATCGCGGCCATCCGCGGCGTGCCGGCCGGCGTCAGCCTGCCGAGCCCCCCGACGCACCAGACCAAGTACTCCATCGAGGAGGCCGTGGCCAAGATGATCCAGTCCATGTCCATGGCCTGGGGCTTCCGCGTGCCCGTCTACCCCAAGATCTCGGCCACGACCACGACCAACGCGGTCCTGAACAACCTCTGCCGCAACCCCTACGCGGCCGGCCTGGCCGTTGACGGCGAGGACGGCGGCACGGGCGCGGCCTACAACGTATCCATGAACCACATGGGCAGCCCCATCGCCTCCAACATCCGCGACGCCTATCTGACCCTGTGCAAGCTGGGCAAACAGAACGAGGTGCCGCTCATCGCCGGCGGCGGCATCGGCAAGAACGGCAATCTGGCGGCCAATGCGGCCTCTTTGATCATGCTCGGCGCCTCGGCCGTACAGATCGGCAAGTACGCCATGCAGGCCGCGGCCGGGTGCGTGGGATCGGAGTCCGACCGCTGCAACGTCTGCAACATCGGCGTCTGCCCCAAGGGCATCACGTCCCAGGATCCGCGCGTGTACCGCAGGCTCGACCCCGAACAGGTGGCCCAGCGGCTGGTCGATCTCTATGTCAGCTTCGACACGGAGATGAAGAAGATCTTCGCCCCCCTGGGCAGGTCCACGTCCCTGCCCATCGGCATGTCCGATGCCCTGGGCATCGCCGACAAGGACGCGGCTGACAGACTGGCCATCAAATACGTGGTCTAGGGAGAGACGAACCTATGCAGAACACGACATATATTGCGGGTAAGGTAAACGGCGTGCGCCTGGAGTCGCGCATCCTGGAGGAGCAGATCCAGGAGGCGGTCAAGGCGGGCGCGAGGGATCTGGCCATCGAGGCCTGCGGGCAGCACGGCATCGGCGGCCGCCTGTGGATCTCCAAGGAGGAGCCGGTCAGGGTCACGGTGACCGGGGCTCCGGGCCAGCGCCTGGGCTCCTTCGGCTTCCCCGGCACGACCATCGAGGTCATGGGACCGGGCTCCGACGACATCGGCTGGCTCAACGCCGGCGCCGAAATCATCGTTCACGGCAACGCGGGCAACGGCATTTCGAACGCCATGGCCCAGGGCAAGGTCTTCATCGGGGGCAACGTCGGCTCGCGCTGCATGACCATGACCAAGCAGAACCCCCGTTTCCCGGCACCCGAGCTGTGGATTCTGGGCGAGACGGGCGACTACTTCGCCGAGTTCATGGCCGGCGGCACGGCCGTGGTCTGCGGCGTGGACGCCAAGGACAACGCCAGCGTCCTGGGCTACCGCCCCTGCGTGGGCATGGTCGGAGGCCGCATCTTCTACCGCGGCCAGGAGCAGGCCGTCAGCGCCGCCGACGCCAAGCACGTGCCCGTCTCCGACGAGGACTGGGCCTGGCTGACGGAAAACCTCAAGCAATACCTTCAGAAACTCGGCAAGTCCGACCTCTTCGACCTCCTGGCCACCCGCGACCAGTGGCATCTGGTCACGGCCAAGTCGCCCTATGAGAAGGTGACCAAGAAACGCAAAAGCATGGCCGACTTCCACTCCCAGGTCTGGGACATGGAACTGGGCCGCGGCGGCCTGGTGGGCGACCTGACCTCAGTGGACCGCTCGCCCATCGGCCTCATCACCACCGGCGAGCTGCGCCGCTACGTTCCGGTCTGGGAAAACTGCAAGTACATGCCCCCCTGCCAGGCCAGCTGCCCTTCGGGCATCCCGGTGCAGAAGCGTTGGCAGCTGGTGCGCGAAGGCCGTCTGGCCGAGGCCGTGGACCTGTCCCTGGAATACACGCCCTTCCCGGCCACGGTCTGCGGCTACCTCTGCCCCAACCTGTGCATGGAAGGCTGTACGCGCGGCCTGGGCAGTCTCAAGCCCGTGGACGCAAAGATGCTCGGCAAGGAGGGCATCAACGCCCACCCGCCCATGCTGCCCCTGTCCTCGGACAAGAAGGTGGCGGTCATCGGCGGCGGCCCCTCCGGCATCTCCGTGGCCTGGCAGCTGCGCCTCAAGGGGCACAAGGCCTCGGTCTTCGACATGGACGAGAAGCTCGGCGGCAAGCTGCAGGCATCCATCCCGGCCAACCGCATCCCCCCCGAGGTGCTGGCGGCGGAGCTCGATCGCGCCCGTGAGGTCATCCCCCACGTGCGCCTGGAGAAGAAGCTGACCCGCGAGGACTTCGAAGCCATCAAGAAGGATTACGACTTCATCGTCCTGGCCACCGGCGCCCAGCGCCCGCGCACCCTGCCGGTGCCCGGCAACGAGCGCCTCGTCACGGCCCTGGACTTCCTGAAGGCCTGCAAGCACGGCGACGCCAAGGTCGGCGAGCGCGTGGTCATCATCGGCGCGGGCAACGTCGGCTGCGACGTGGCCACGGAAGCGGCCCGCCTGGGCGCCAAGAGCATGACGCTCATCGACGTGCAGAAGCCCATGAGCTTCGGCAAGGAGCGCGAGGAAGCGGAAAAGGCCGGGGCCAAGTTCCTGTGGCCCTGCTTCACCAAGGAGATCACGGCCGAGGGAGTGCTGTTGACCGACGGGCGCCTGCTGCCTGCGGATACGGTCATCATCTCCATCGGCGACACGCCCGACCTGGAGGCCTTCCCCGAGAACATCGCCCGGGAGCGCGGCTTCATCACCGTCAACGACGTCAACCAGACCACGGACCCCAAGGTCTTCGCCATCGGCGATCTGGTGAAGCTGGGCCTTCTGACCCAGGCCATCGGCGACGGCCGACGCGCGGCTCAGGCCATCGACGACATCATCACCGGCAAGCGGCCCCTCTCGGTCACCGCCGACATGATGGAAGAACTCAAGACGCGCATCGAATACATGGACCCGGGCAACCACATGTCCGAGACCATCGACTACTCGCGCATGAACCTGGCCTACTTCGACCCCCGCCTGAGCGGCTTCGAGAGCCTGGATCAGTGCGCCGAGGAATGCTCGTCCTGCGGCGTGTGCCGCGACTGCGGCATCTGCGAGGCGGTCTGCCCGCGCGGCGCCATCACCCGCGAGGCCCTGCCGGACAACGAATTCGCCATGGTCTGCGACAGCGAGAAATGCATCGGCTGCGGCTTCTGCGCCGGAGCCTGCCCGTGCGGCATCTGGACGCTGATCCCGAACACGCCCATGGGCTAACCAGCTGGAATTCAAGGAATAACAAAAGGGGGAAGGCAACTTCCCCCTTTTTTTTGTTTACTGCATAACGGCGCTTTTTTGCGGCCCCGGGATTATAACCGCCCGTCCCCCGCTCTCACGCTGTCCCTATGCCGTACCGCTTCATCTGACTCCACACGCTGGTCCGTGAAATGCCCAGGATACGCGCCGCCTCGGAGCGGTTGCCTCCGGCTTCCTCCAGGGCCTTGCGCAGGCGTTCCCGTTTGATCTCGTCCAGGCTCCCGCCCGTGACCTCGCCCGGGAGACAGACAGCCGGCTGGCCGAAGCTCTCCAGAGGCAGGTCGCGCGGCTCGATCATATCCGTCTTGCAGGCCACCAGGGCGTACTCGAAGGCGCTGCGGAGCTCGCGCACGTTGCCGGGCCAGGGGTGACGCAGGATTCGGTCCATGGCCTCGCGGGAGATGCCGCGGACCCGCTTGCCCGATTTCATCTGGCTGCGGCGAAAGAAGTGCGAGGCCAGCAGCGCCATGTCCTCCCGCCGCTCGCGCAGTGGCGGGATGCGGATGGGAATGACGTTGATGCGGTAGTACAGGTCCTGGCGGAATTCCCCCTTGGCCACCAGTTCCGGCAGGTCGCGGTTGGTGGCCGTGATGATGCGGGCGCGGACCGGGATGGGGCGATGGTCGCCCACGCGCTCGATGACCTTCTCCTCCAGCACCCGCAGGAGCTTGACCTGGGTGGCCAGGGGCAGGTCGCCGATCTCGTCGAGAAAGATGTCCCCGTCGCCGGCGCTCTCGAACCGCCCGGCCCTGTCCCGGTGGGCCCCGGTGTAGGCGCCCTTGACGTGCCCGAAGAGCTCGCTCTCCAGCAGTGATTCGTTCAGGGCGGCGCAGTTGACCTTGATGAACGGACGCTCGCGCCTGGGGCCTGCGTCGTGGATGGCCTTGGCCACCAGCTCCTTGCCCGTGCCGCTCTCGCCATAGATGACCACGGGTGCGTCGGTTCTGGCCACACCGTCGATGAGGTCGAAAACCTGCTGCATCCGCGGGTCGCGCCCGACGATGCCGTGAAAGCTGTCCTCGCCCGACAGCTCGCGGCGGAAGATCTCGATCTGCTGCTCCTTGTCCACCAGGTCGGAGATGTCCGTGATGGTCTCCACGGCGCCAAAGACCGAGCCGTCCGTATCCCTGAGGACCGAGGCGTTCTTGACCACGGGCACTTGCGTCCCGTTCTTCCTGACCAGCGCGCACTGCTGTCGGCGCAACTCCCCCTTCTGGAACATCACGCACCAATGGCAGTCCGGCACGCCACGGGCGATCTCACAGGACGAACACCCGAGGATCGCGCACGACGCCCCGATGAGCTCCTCCCGCGAGTACCCCGTCATGTCCACCAGGGCCTGGTTGACGGACACGATCTGCCCCTCGGGAGTGACGACCATCACCCCGTCCTGGATGGTGTTGACCACGGTCTTCCAGTATTGATTCAGGTTTTCTTCCATGTGTTCACCTGTTCACCATATTGTTATCTAACTGAACATGCACTTGTTAATATGTTTAGTTTATGAACATCCATATGGCAAGAAAATAGTCTCCGACCGCTCAGAAATTGGCCGCGCAAAACAATAATTCATCATGAATTCCGGAATGATGCAGACAAAAAATACCACATCACCGCCGAACCTGGGAATGGTGGCATGCGCTTCGCTAAACAGCGGTCATGAAATGCCAAGGCCCGTTTGAAGGAAAGGACGCCGCGACCAAGATCGATCTGCGCAACAGCATGGACTTCTTCTGCATGCTCAAGACCTGCGCCCTCATCAAACGCCTGGGTCCAGGGGAAAGCGTGCACGTCCTGGCCAACGACAGGAATTTCCTGGCCGACCTGCGCCGGGTGCACCCGGACTGCTCCTTCGAGACCGTGTCCTGCGTCATGGGGTTCGAGGAAAACGCGGACTACCTTGTCCGGGTCAGCAAGCGCATCCCCCAATCGGATAACCACTAACACGGAGGCTGCCATGTCCACCATGAACGTAACCTGCCCCTCCTGCCAGGCCGAAACGGCCATCAACCAGGCCGACGATTACGCGCCCCAGTTTCATGTGTGCCCTTTGTGCGGCAAGAAGTTCATAGCCGAGAGACGCGCCGAGGGCGTCGCCGTCATGCGCGTCAAGGACGCCCCATGCATGAGCAATCCCGACTGCCGCGAAATCGAAACCAGCTCAACCTGCGAACAATAAGGGAAAGCAAACCATGTGGAATCTTCTGCAATCCATTTCCAAGAACCTGGTCCTGGCCATTCCGGCGGTCATGATCCTGGGCTTCGTCTGCGGGCTCCCGGGCGACGTCTCGTGGCTCAAGGGCCTCATCGTCCCCTTCACCTTCCTCATGGTCTACCCCATGATGGTCACCCTGAAGATCAACCAGGTCTTTTCGGGCGGTGACGTCAAGGCGCAGGTCATCACGCAGCTCGTCAACTTCGGGATCGTGCCCTTCCTGGCCTTCGGCGTGGCCTGGGCCTTCTTCCGGGAGCAGCCCTACATGATGCTCGGCATCGTCCTGGCCGGCCTCGTGCCGACCAGCGGCATGACCATCTCCTGGACGGGCTTCGCCAAGGGGAACGTGGCCGCCGCCGTGAAGATGACCGTCATCGGCCTGACCCTGGGCTCCCTGGCCACACCTGTTTACGTGCGCGGCCTGCTCGGCGCCAGCATCGAGATGGACATCTCCGCCGTCTTCTCCCAGATCGTGCTCATCGTCTTTTTGCCCATGGCCCTGGGCTACGCCACCCAGCGCCTGCTGGTCCGCGTCTATGGCCAGAAGACCTTTGCCGAACGCCTGGGTCCCCGCTTCCCTGCCCTGTCAACCCTGGGGGTCCTGGGCATCGTCTTCATCGCCCTGGCCCTCAAGGCCCGCACCATCATGGGCGCACCCGGGCTGCTGCTCCAGATTCTCTTTCCCCTGGCCATCATCTACGGCATCAACTTCGCCCTGAGCACACTGCTCGGCCGCGTCCTGCTCCCCCGCGGCGACGCCATCGCCCTGGTCTACGGCACGGTCATGCGCAACCTGTCCATCGCCCTGGCCGTGGCCATCAATGCCTTCGGGGCCCAGGGCTCCGACGCGGCCCTGGTCGTGGCCATGGCCTACATCATCCAGGTCCAGAGCGCGGCCTGGTACGTCAGGCTGACGGACCGCCTCTTCGGCCCGGCCGCCGCCCCCGGTTTTCCCGCCCCCCAAACCGCCAGCAGGAGCTAGAGACATGCTGCCCGAATACACACGAATCCTCTACGCCACAGACCTGTCCGAAAGCGCCCGCCTGGCCCTGCGCCACGCCGTGTCCCTGGCCGTCAATTACGGCGCGTCCATGACCATCATGCATGTGGTGCCGGACCTGGTGGACCTCATGAGCGAGGACGCGGGATTTGACATCGAGACGCATTTCGACGCCGCGAACTGGAAGGAACTGAACGCCTCGGCCATGGCCAGGGCCAAGGACAAGGCCCGGGAGCGCGTGCGCGAGATGGCCGCCGAATGCGCCACGGAAGACGCCCGCTGCCCCGTGACCGCAGCGGAACTGATGGTCCGTACCGGAGATCCGGCCGAACGCATTCTCGAAGAAATCCGCGACGGCGGGCACGACCTCGTGGTCATGGGCGCCCACGGCCGTGGCGTCTTCGCCGACATGCTGCTGGGATCCGTGGCCCGCAAGGTCGTGCGCCTGAGCCCAGTGCCGGTGCTGACGGTGCGGCTGCCCGGAGAGAAGTCGGAAGGATGAGACGCTTTTTTTTCAAAAACACCAATACAGCTGAAATATTCCTCTGGAGAAACACATGAGAATGAACCGCAGATCCTTCCTGGCCGCCGGCCTTGCCGCAGCAGCAGGATCAGTGGCCGGGAAGGCGCAGGCCGGGGAAACCGGAAGCGGACAGGCCGTTGTGGGCGGGGAAGTCGTCCTGGCCACCCTGCTGGACCTGTCCAAGTGCATCGGCTGCGGGGCATGCGTGGAGGCCTGCCGCGAGGCCAACGCCCACAAATACCCCGAGCCGGTCAAACCGTTCCCGAAAATGTACCCGGCCAAGGTCAAGGCCGCGGACTGGAGCGACAAGCGGGACGTGGACGACCGGCTCACCCCCTACAACTGGCTCTTCATCCAGACGGCTTCGGGCACGTACGACGGCGAACCTTTCGAGCTGAACATCCCGCGACGCTGCCTGCACTGCCAGAACCCGCCCTGCGCCAACCTCTGCCCCTGGGGCGCGGCGTCCAAGGACGGGCGCGGCATCGTCAGCATCAACGACGAGATCTGCCTGGGCGGCTCCAAGTGCAAGAGCGTCTGCCCGTGGCACATCCCCGAGCGGCAGACCGGCGTGGGACTGTACCTCAAACTCGCCCCGAGTCTGGCGGGCAATGGCGTCATGTACAAATGCGACCGCTGCAAGGACAGGATCGCCGCCGGGGGAATCCCCGCCTGTGTCGAAGCCTGCCCCGAGGGTGTGCAGACCATCGGCCCGCGCGACGAGATCCTGGCACAGGCGCGCAAGCTGGCCGAGGAGACCGGCGGATTCCTCTACGGTGACACGGAGAATGGCGGGACCAACACGTTCTACGTCTCCCCGGTGCCTTTCGACGTCCTGAACCAGGCCGTGGAGAAGGGACCCGGCAAGCCGCACCTGGCATCTGTCGCAAACCCGTTCACCACAGAGGACACCCTGGCCCGGGCCGTCTATGCAGCCCCCCTGGCAGGCCTCGCGGCAGGCGTGCTGCATCTGGTGCGCGGCGCGACTTCGGAGGACGGCAATGAATAATCGCGCCCTGAACCTGGTCTTCCGCCTGACTGTCTTCGCCCTGCTGTTCACGGGTTTCGCGCAGATGCCCATCTTCGCGCGCTACTACCTGGCCGATGTGCCCGGCTTCGCCTGGACCGCGGACTACCATCTGAACCACGTGCTGCACTACGGTCTGGCCGTCGTCCTGCTGGCCTTGCTGGGCTGGCGCCTCCCCCTGGCCCTGCGGCGCAGGTGGAGCGCCAGCGCCGTGCTGGCTGCCCTGTGCTGGGCCGGGATCGCGATCACGGGTCTGGTCCGGGTCATGAAGAACCAGCCCGACGCGTTCTTCTCACCGACCCTTGTCATGTGGGTGGACTGGACGCACCTGGGCTTTGTCATGCTGCTTGGCCTGGTCATCCTCGCCCGCGTTCTGGCCGCCAGGAGAAAAGCGGCGTGACATCCTGAAAATTTCCGGCGGCCGCACCCGCCTGCCCGTAGCCCCGACTCTCGTCGGGCGGGCGCGCGGCCGAACCTGACTCAACCAACACGAATATCAAGGAGTACTGCATGGTTCCCAAACGTATTGTCGTCATCGGAGGCACCGCCGCCGGACCCAAGGCCGCGGCCCGGGCCAGCCGCCTGGACCAGAACGCGGAGGTCATCCTCCTGCAGAAGGCCCCGGAGCTGTCCATGGCCTCGTGCGGCTACCCCTACTATGTCTCGGGCCTGTTCAAGGAACGCGAGAAGCTGCTGTGCACCCCTGCCGGCGTGGTCCGCGACCCGGCCTTCTTCGCCGGCGCCAAGGGCATCACGGCCATGGTGGGCACCGAGGCCGTGCGCATCGACCGGGACGCCAAGGTCGTCAGCTGGATCAACGCCACGGGCGAGACCGGCATGCTGGCCTACGACAAGCTCATCCTCTGCACCGGGTCCGTGCCCAAGATGCCGCCCATTCCGGGCCGCGACCTGCAGGGCGTGACCACCCTGCATTCCATGGCCGACGCCGACCGCATGCGCGCCTGGGCCGAACACAGCCGGGGCAAGAACGCCGTCAT